>NZ_WJZD01000014.1:0-152286 GCF_021609665.1 Pseudomonas sp. PA-1-3F
CCCAGAACAAAAAGACGCGACAAGGATTCTTCTGAGAACACCAACCCCTGCTGCTTCTGTGAAAGAATGGTGTTTTGGGGGGGGGGGACCTCCCCCCCGGGGGGCGCAGACCCCCCAAAACCACTGGCGGCCCCCCCCCCCCCGAGCGGAAACAACCCCCTTCGCCACATTCAGCCCCTCTCCCCCCGAACTTCAACAAACTCCCTGATTCGCTGTCAGACGAACTTCTTGAAATTTAAGCAGTTGCGAAATTGCCTACAGTTAAATACTGTATGTGCGTACAGCCAATTAAGGAATGCTCTGTGGCAAAGCCCTCTTCCGCAGCACCTGCAGCGCCTGACGCCTATCAGCGCCTGGCTATCCGCGTGCAAAAAATCATCAATTCGACCAACGCGCAGAAAGCCAAGGCGGCGTTGATCTTCCGTTTACCCGAGGAACCGGAGAACGATTGGCAACGTTTACTGGAAGAGATTGCAGAGAATGACAACGTCACCCTCGCCTATCGGGACGACGGTGGCGTGCAGATTTTTTGGGTTGTACCGAAGGAAGATTGATTGTGAGTGCCCGTTTTATTGCTGTGTGCTGTCTGTTTTTAACCTTCACTGCCAACGCCCAAGCCCCTCGCACCTTTAGCGAAGCCAAGAAGATCGCCTGGAAGCTCTACGCGCCGCAATCCACCGAATTTTATTGCGGCTGCAAATACACCGGTAACCGGGTGAACCTGAAAGCCTGCGGTTACATCCCCCGCAAAAACGCCAACCGCGCTGCACGCATTGAGTGGGAACACATCGTGCCGGCCTGGCAAATCGGACATCAGCGCCAATGCTGGCAAAATGGCGGGCGAAAAAACTGCACGCGCCATGATGAGGTGTTCAAGCGCGCCGAGGCAGACCTGCACAACCTGGTGCCGAGCATCGGCGAAGTGAATGGTGACCGTAACAACTTCAGTTTTGGCTGGCTGCCGGTGCAAAGCGGGCAGTACGGCTCATGCCTGACCCAGGTGGACTTCAAGGCGAAGAAAGTCATGCCGCGCCCGTCCATTCGCGGGATGATCGCACGCACGTATTTTTATATGAGCAAGCAGTATGGCCTGCGCCTGTCGAAGCAGGACCGGCAATTGTATGAAGCCTGGAACAAGACCTATCCGGTGCAAACCTGGGAGCGCCAGCGCAACCAGACAGTGGCGTGCGTGATGGGACGTGGTAATGAATTCGTCGGCCCGGTCAACCTGAAGGCCTGCGGCTGACTGTGGGCGGGGGCCCGCCCACTTCGCCCGCTACTGCGCAGCCTGGTGTTCGATAATCTCCGACACGGTGTCGTTTTTCTTGGCCCGCGCCATTTTTTCGTTTAGCAGCGCCTGCTTGGCTTCGGCCTCGGCTTTGGTCGCGAACGGCCCCAATAGCACCTCATCCTTGCCGTCGACTTTCACGATGTAGAAATTGAACCCGTGCTCCAGCAACCAGGCGGTCAGGTCGGTGATCGCCTGCAGCTTATGGTCCGGCGGGCCGACCCGTATATCCCATTCCTGAGCGGCAATCGCACCGGTTTGCGGCAGGCTTTCGGTCACGGCAGGCTTGGCCTTGGGGGCGTCGACCGACTTACCTTCACCGCATCCGGCCAACGCCAACACCACAATTGCCATCGCTACTTTACGCACTGCCCTGCTCCTTTGAGGATCAAAGAGGCAACTTTACCATTCACTGTCTATTCTGGCCGTCATAAACGTTGGCTTAAACAATGCGAATCATGTATCGCGACCTGTATGATACCGCCATGGGAATTAATGTCGCCTCTATGCGTCCTAGAAAGAGGCAGTCACAGGGAAGCGCTTCGCAGTAAGCTACACACATCCGACACCTACCCTGTCTGAAACATGTGTCCTTAAAAGTAATTCAAGGAGAAGTCCATGCTTATACTCACCCGCAAAGTCGGTGAAAGCATAAACATCGGTGATGACATTACGATCACCATCCTGGGCGTTAGCGGCCAGCAAGTACGAATCGGCATCAACGCACCTAAGGATGTTGCCGTGCATCGCGAGGAGATTTACCAGCGTATCCAGGCCGGCCTGACTGCACCTGACAAAAACCAGACGCCTTGAAACGCCTCCAGTAGCCAGCCTTTTCGTTCACTGTAACGGCTGGCGAAAACCCAATTGGCCTGTTCGCGCTTCCCGGGTGACCAGCGCACGTTGAACCCTTCCTTCGCTGCAAGATGAAACTGTCAGGGCATCCGGAACTTGTCGCGCTATTGGCAGCCCAACTTCTGACACTTTATCCTGCCGTCCGAGTGCATTTCGGGAACACGTCGATGAGGCCAGCCGCGTCGCAACCGCTTGTTTCAAGATCCTGGATGATCGCCCTGCTGATAGGGCTGGTCTTCGTGGCACTCGGGTGCTGCTTGAGAATGGAAGTGGAAGGGGCCGATCCCGACACCCATTCCTGGTTGGATCTTGCGCTTCTGCTCTGTGGCTACCTGCTTGCGTTCTGCCTCAAGCCCATCCAGAAGGTGATCTTGCGCAAGCTGCGTCAGCGCGCCGCTCATCGCACCCATGGAAAAACCGCACGCTGAGGGCGTTTACCTGTTATCGGATCGCCGGTATTTACAGCGCCGCCGCACCACCTATCATTGGGCTTGCGCAGTCAGTCAAAGGTGCAGATACAGATGGATACCCTCAGTAAAGCCCAGATCGAGTCAGCACTGGCAGCGCGCCTGCCCAGCTATACCGTTGAGTGCACGCTGCATGCCGACGGTACTCTCTCAGCCGTTCTCAGCGGCCCGGGAACCGATCACTTCGCGATTACCGGCATCGTGCGCGCGCATTATCACGGTACAGAAGCCATCAACCGGCTCGCCACCGAGATACTCAGGGAAATGGTGGTGTCGCGCCAGGGGATGAAAAACAGCCGACTGCAGGCACTGTCCGATCCCATCGACTGCATGGAAGGCCGAGACCGGTAACGGGCTCGGCCTTCCACGTATCATGGCGCCAACGAACTTAAGGACAGCAAGCCATCAGCCCCACGCTCGGCTTTCAACGCACCGTATTGCTCGATGCAAGCATGGGCGGTCACCATCGGCGCCACGTGTGTCGAGGTCACCACCATGATATCCGCCCCCGCCGCTTCCCCAGCCTGAATACCCACTGTGGCGTCCTCGAACACCAGGCAGTCCTGCACCGGCACGCCCAGGCGCCGAGCACCCAGCACATAACAGGCCGGATCGGGCTTGCCTGTCTTCACATCTTCGGCTGTCACCAGTACCGCCGGCACGGGAATGCCCGCTGCTTGCAGTCGGCGCACGGCCAATGCCTTTGGCGCTGAGGTGACCAACGCCCATTGATCGACGGGCAGGCTCGCCAAAAACGCCACCGCGCCGGGAATCGCCACGATGCCTTCGACATCGTCCAGCTCAGCCTCGGTGATCCATTGGGTTTCTACCTGTGGATCGACGCCCGGCAATGCCTGGCGGGTGATCGTATCAATCGCGCGGGCGCCATGAATGGTGTGCAGAAACGCTTCCACATCCAAGCCATGCCGTGCAGCCCAGATGCCCCAGACGCGCTCCGCAGCGGCAATGGAGTTGAGCAGGGTCCCGTCCATATCGAACAGAAAGGCGCGGTAACGCCGGGTAAATACATTTGGAGTTGGGCTGGACACTGCGCGGCTTCCTCATGGGCTGGGCCCTGCAATCTACGGATCACTTCGACGCTTGTAAACGCCGAGTCCTGGCCCGTCACCTCCAAGTAAAAAATGACGAACTTGTCATGATCCTGTTGGTTGTCTGTTGGGGTCGCCTGGTTACCGTGAGCTCACTACCCACGCGGAACGTGAGACACCACCATGAAACTGATTGCCCTGGGCTTCGCCGCTTTGCTCGCCACTGGCTCGGCATTCGCTGCCGACACCGCCCCCGCTACCAACGTGATCCACGACAAAACCGGCTTCTTCGTGCACCTGGATGTCGCCAGGGTGCTGTCGAGCACCGACACCTACGGCCAATGCGGGGTTGTGCCGGCGCAACTGCGCTATCTGGACCACCAAGACCGCGAACATGTGCTGGATTACCAAGTCCAGGGCACCGGTTGCGCCAATGACAATTGATCGGGCTACACTGGCGCAACTTATTGAAGCAGAGCACCTTCCATGAACATCCTCGTAGTCGAAGACGAACCCAAGGCCGGTAATTATCTGCTCAATGGGCTGCAGGAGCTGGGGCATTGCGTAAGCCTGGCCCGCGATGGAGTGGACGGCTTGCACCAGGCCCTTGAAACGCCGTTCGACGTGATCGTACTGGACGTGATGATGCCGAAAATGGATGGCTGGGAAGTGCTGCGCCGCCTGCGCAAAGAAGCCGATACTCCGGTGCTGTTCCTCACCGCCCGCGATGACATCGCCGACCGCATCAAAGGCCTTGAGCTGGGTGCCGATGACTACCTGATCAAGCCCTTTTCGTTCGCCGAACTGGTGGCGCGCCTGCGTACCCTCAACCGTCGTGGCCCGAGCCGGGATGAAGAACAACTGCACATCGCCGACCTGCACATTGACGTACTCAAACGTCGGGTGACCCGCGCTGGCACGCGCATTACCCTGACCAACAAAGAGTTCGCCCTGCTGCATCTGTTCGCGACGCACCAGGACCAGGTGCTGTCCCGCTCGCTGATTGCTTCGCGGGTGTGGGACATGAACTTCGACAGCGACACCAATGTAGTGGATGTCGCCGTGCGCCGCCTGCGCCTGAAAATCGACGACCCGTTCCAGCTCAAGCTGATCCACAGCGTGCGGGGCATTGGCTACCGCTTCGATACCCAGCCATGAACCGTCAACACCCTTACTCCCTGACCCTGCGCCTGGCGTTGATCTTCGCCCTGCTCGCCTTCGCCTTGCTGGCCACCCTGGGCGTGGCGCTGTACCGGGAACTGGAGCGCGAACTGATCCGCCGCGATGACGCCGCGCTGATATCCCGGGTGGACCAGTTACGCAACCTGCTCAACGACAGCAATACCCTGGACCTGATCAAGACCAAGCCAGAGCTGTTCCAGAACATGTTGGGCAACCGCGAATCGGTGCTGAGCATTACCGCCCCCGGCAAACAGGCACTGCTGCTGGTAAACCCGGGGAATATTGAGTTGCCGTCGATCCAGCCGCTGCCCAAGGATCACCGGCTCATATTGAGCGACGTGCAACATTTACCAGGCCTGAACGGCATTCCCTTCTCGCTGGTGGCCGTGGCCATCGACTCCGGCGACCTGGGCAGCTTGCAAATCACCAGCGGCCGCCTGATGACCGAGCGCACCGCGGTGCTCGCCAGTTATCGACTCAGCGTCTACATCCTGGCGAGTATCGCCGCGATCATCCTGGCGCTGGTGGGTTACCTGCTGGTTCATCGCGGCTTGCTGCCGTTGCGCCGCCTGGCCCGGCATGCCCAAGGGATCGGCGTCAGCAACCTGGCCGAACGCCTCGACAGCCAAGGCGCGCCGAAAGAATTGCTGCCCATGATCGACTCGTTCAACACCATGCTTGAGCGCCTGGCCAAAGGCTTTGTACAACTGGGCCAAGTATCCACCGATATGGCCCACGAACTGCGTACCCCGATCAACAACCTGCTCGGCGAAACCCAGGTTGCCCTGCAGCAGCAGCGCAGCATCGAGAGCTACCAGCAACTGCTGGCCTCCAATGTCGAAGAGCTGGAACGCCTGGCGCGAATGCTCGACAACATGCTGTTCCTGGCCCGCACCGACCCCGCCAGCGCACTGCGCCAACGCCAGGCGCTGGACGCAGCGGATGAAGTGGAACGCATCGCGGATTACTTCGAGGGGCTGGCCGGTGATGTGGACATGCACATCACCGCCTTGGGCGAAGGGGTGATCTGGGCTGAACCGATGTTGCTGCGCCGTGCCTTGGCAAACCTGTGCGCCAACGCCATCAAATATGGCGCGCCGGGCTCGGAACTGAGTATCCAGGCAGTGCCGGATGGCGCGGGCATCAACCTGAGGGTCAGTAACCACGGCCAGACGATCCCGGCCGAGCACCTGCCGCGGCTGTTCGAACGGTTCTACCGGGTGGATGAATCCCGCGAGCGGTCAGCCCAGTCCAACGGCCTGGGACTCTCGATCGTGGCGACCATCATGCAGCTGCATAACGGGCGGTACCGTGTAAACAGTGAAGATGGCGTGACCTGTTTTGAGTTGTTTTTCCCCGGCCGTGAAGCCTGAGGGCGCTGCGACTCAATCAAACGCGCCGTTCAGAACTTCGTAGATGATACCGGTCGCGATGGCCACCAATATCAAGTCGGTCCCCGCTTGCTGCCACTCGTAACCGTCGTAGCGAGGCAACTGCCCCAGCAAGCGGCCGTCCAGCTTCTTGGCAATACCGGGCGGCAGGGGCTTGCCGCGTGCCAGGTTTTTCTGAATGCCAGGCGGCAAGGCCGGGCCAGGGCGCCAATAATCGCGGTGACCGCCCAGCACGTTCAGTACAAGACCGCGATCAACGCTGAAGTCATTCCTGGAGGGCCCGCCATTGTCCTTGCCCTTACCGTGCCCACCCTGGGCATTACCTTTGTTATTACCGTGACCTTTGCCGTTGTCCTGCCCACCATAGGCATCACCCTTGTTATTGCCTTGGCCTTTGCCATTACCTGGATCTGCATAGGCAAGGCCACTGGTCACGGACAGCGCAAGGGACAACGCAACCGACACGAACTTCGTACGCTTAAACATGGCGACTTCCCAAGGCAAATATGTGCTTGAACTGTAGTTGAAATCGCAACACAGCGTACCCAAACAACAGCGCCTGCCGTCAGCTCACCTGACCACCACTCAAGGCGATATCTACCTGGGTTTGCCAGGCTGCCAACGCCGCCACACGCAACCCCTCGACTATTGTCGATAGCGCCATCGAAGGCTCGCCCGCGTCAGGCAAACCAGGTACGTGAATAAACCCACTGCGTACCCCAGTCCCCACCAAGGCGTGCTGCAAATGATAAAACACCTGGTTGCACACAAACGTTCCCGCCGTCTGCGATACCGAAGCCGCGATACCCGCCTCATGCACCGCCTTGACCATGCCCTTGATCGGCAACGTCGAGAAGTACGCAGCCGGGCCGCCATCCACTACCGCAATATCAATCGGCTGCGCCCCCAGATTGTCGGGAATACGCGCATCGTTTACGTTGATCGCAACGCGCTCGATGGAAATATCACTGCGCCCAGGCCCCAGGCCCGTGGCGATGACCATTGCCGGCCGCAGTTCGCTGATCAACTGGAGCAAGGTTTCGGCAGCGCTGGCAAATACGCAGGGCAAGCAACGCGCAACCATCTGCACCCCCTCGCACAACTGCACACCGTCCAACTGGCGCACGGCCTCCCAAGAAGGGTTTACCGCCGCCTTATCAAAGGGCTCGAAGCCCGTCAGCAATACGTTTTGCACAATGGCCTCACATCAACAGATAGAGCAGCACGATATTGACCACCAGCATCATCAGCGCCGTGGGTAGTTGGGCTTTGATCACCGCATTTTTATCCGGCAGCTCCAGTAGCGCCGCCGGTACGATATTGAAGTTGGCCGCCATCGGCGTCATCAACGTACCGCAATAGCCAGAGAACATACCAATCGCCGCCATCACCGCCGGATTGCCGCCGTAAATCCCCACCAGCACCGGCACGCCGACGCCACCGGTCATCACCGGAAAGGCCGCAAAACCATTGCCCATGATCACGGTAAACAAGGCCATGCCCAACACATAGACCATCACCGCCACCAACTTGTAGTCCAGGTTGATGTAGGTGGTGGTGACATGAGCGACCGCCGTGCCCACCCCGGCCTCATTGAACAACAGCCCGAGCATCGCCAGCATTTGCGGAAGCACCATGGCCCAGCCCAGGGCTTCGGTCAGGCGACGGGATTCGCGTAACGCTTGTACCGGCGTATCCCGGGTCAGCCAGCAGGCCAGGCCAAGGGCGATCAGGCAACCGATGCCGAGGGAGACAAAGGTGGTGTTCTTCGGGTCCAGCAGCGGTACACCACCGATTTCGATGTGTTTGAGCAACACTGAGCCAATCACCGTGGTTAGCGGAATCGCCAACGCCGGAATGAACAATTTGTGGCCCAGGCGCCCGGCACTGGCGCGGGACGCCTTGTCGCGCAATTCGGCATGGCGGCCACGACCAACGCCGCCCAAGCCCGCAATCAATGCCATCATCACCACACCCACTCCGATGACCACCGAAGGCAGGCGCTCGCCTATAAGGAACGGTACGGCGAACAACAACCAGAACAGCGCACTGGACCAGCGCTTGGGGTGGGAACGGTCGAGCAGGGTCATGCCGGCGGTGATCAGCAACAGCACGCCCGCCAGCCAGTACAGGTATTGAATGGAAATAATCATTGAGCAGCCTCCACCGGAGCGGTGGCCGAGCTCATTTCGCGGGTCAAGCGCCGGTCAAAACGATGCAACCGGATAGCGTGAATGATGAAGGCGCAGATCGCCGTCGGGATGCCCCACACCGCAATGTGCAGCGGCTCCACATCAATCCCCGAGCCAAGCAGGAAGGTGTGCATCAACGCAATCGCACCAAAGGCCACGAAGATGTCCTCACCAAAGAACAACCCGACGTTGTCGGTGGCAGCGCACATGGCCAGTACCTTGTGGCGCAGCTTATCCGGCAACTTGCCATAGCGTTTTTCCGCTGCGCCCTCGGCCATCGGCGCCAGCAGCGGCCGCACCATCTGCGGATGCCCACCCAGGCTGGTCAACCCCATGGCCGCCGTGGACTCACGCACAAACAGATAGATGATCAACAAACGCCCGACCGTGGCGCGTTCGAAGCGTGCAATCCAGTTCTGCGCATGCAGGCGCAGGCCATGGCGCTCCAGCAGGCCAATCACCGCCAGCGGCAATAACAGAATCAGTTGCAGCGCACGGGTCTGAAGGAAGCCATCGCCCATGGTGGCGAGAATTTTTTCCAGCGGGAACTGGGCGGCAAGCCCGGTGGCGATGGCGGCCGCGGTGACCACCAACAGCGGATTGAAGCGCAATACAAAGCCGACCACGATGACAAGTACGCCGATCAACGGCCATAAGTTCACAACAGTTTGCATGGCTGGGAGGTCCTTTAGTGCGCGCTGCGGCGCCATTACAGCAGGATGTGGGCAAAGGGCTCACAGCGTGAAAGTGGCGTGCAGTCGGCTCGGTTTTTTATTGTTGACCTGGAAGGTCGAGCGTCAGTGGCGCAACTTTGCTGCCTGGGGCCGGGGGTGTCCAACAAGAAAAATTGTTGCTGCAAACCAATAATTTTTGTGGGGGGATGGCTTCGGGCGGTACGGTGCCATGCAGAGATTCAGCGCAGTTTTTTTGGAAAAATCGCGAGGATGAACTCGCTATGGCGTCGGCAGGGAAAATTCCTGATCAGCGCCTATACTCCACGGTGCAGCTGTGTGTACTTGGAGTTCATTCACGGCGTCGTGCCGACAATGAGGGGTTCCCGCTATGTATGCCGGACAAATGAGTAGTATGGCGACCACGCTTGGCGAAATACGCTGCCAGCTGTTCGCCCAGGTAATTTGCCTGCTGGCGGTGGCGACGCTGTTCGCCTGATTGGACATACAAGCCCTGAAAGACGCCGCCCGGCGTCTTGACTTTCCTTTGCCCAAATTTCAGGCAACAAAAAAGGGCCCACCTTTCGGTGAGCCCTTCTAGACCGCCCAGCAGAGCGGATTTTGTTTGGTAGGCGCGATTGGACTCGAACCAACGACCCCCACCATGTCAAGGTGGTGCTCTAACCAACTGAGCTACGTGCCTGCTGTGAGGCGGCATTCTACGGAATTCCGAAGGGGTGTCAACATCTTTTTTGCAGCTAACCCTATGAATATGCGAATTTTTTATTTGCGCCGGGTACACCCGTGATTTTCGGGTGGCTGGCAGGCAATTTTCAACTCAGGTAGGATCGGCGCACTCGTAAAAAATATAAAACAGAGGTTCCAGGATGGCGAACACCCCCTACCCCCAGTCGTATTACGCCGCTTCCGCGAATGCAGTTCCGCCCCGTCCTGTGTTGCAAGGTGAAGTCGAGACCGATGTGTGCGTGATCGGGGCCGGCTATACCGGGCTTTCCAGTGCGCTGTTTTTGCTGGAGAACGGCTTTCGCGTCACGGTGCTGGAAGCCGCCAAGGTGGGTTTTGGTGCTTCGGGTCGCAACGGTGGGCAGATCGTCAACAGCTACAGCCGCGATATCGACGTGATCGAGCGCAGCGTCGGGCCCCAGCATGCGCAGTTGTTGGGGCAGATGGCGTTTGAAGGTGGCAGGATCATCCGTGAACGCGTGTCCAAGTACCAGATCCAGTGCGACTTGAAGGACGGCGGTGTGTTCGCCGCCCTCAACAGCAAGCACATGGGCCACCTGGAGTCGCAAAAGCGCCTGTGGGAGCGCTACGGCCATACGCAACTGGAGTTGCTGGACGAGCGCCGCATCCGCGAGGTGGTGGCCTGTGACAACTATGTGGGGGGTTTGCTGGACATGAGCGGTGGCCATATCCACCCGCTCAACCTGGCGCTCGGTGAAGCCGCGGCTGTGGAATCCCTGGGCGGCACGATCTATGAGCAATCGGCAGCGGTGCGCATTGAGCGCGGTGCCAATCCGGTGGTACACACCGCCGAAGGCAGGGTCAGGGCCAAATTCATTATCGTCGCGGGGAACGCTTACCTGGGCAATCTGGTGCCGGAGCTAGCGGCCAAGTCGATGCCGTGCGGCACCCAAGTGATCACCACGGCGCCACTGGGCGATGAAGTAGCCAAGACTTTATTGCCACAGGATTACTGTGTCGAGGACTGCAACTACCTGCTCGACTACTACCGCCTCACCAGCGACAAGCGCCTGATCTTCGGCGGCGGCGTGGTCTATGGCGCGCGGGACCCGGCGAATATCGAAGCGATCATCCGACCGAAAATGCTCAAGGCCTTTCCGCAACTGAAGAACGTGAAGATCGACTACGCCTGGACCGGCAATTTCCTCCTCACCCTGTCGCGTTTGCCGCAGGTCGGCCGCCTGGGTGACAACATCTATTACTCCCAGGGCTGTAGCGGTCATGGCGTGACGTACACGCACTTGGCAGGCAAAGTACTGGCGGAGGCCTTGCGAGGTCAGGCTGAGCGTTTTGATGCGTTTGCGGGCTTGCCGCATTACCCGTTCCCGGGTGGGCAAATGTTGCGCACGCCGTTTGCGGCGCTGGGAGCTTGGTACTACGGATTGCGCGATAAATTCGGCATGTAAACACAGGCAACCTGTGGCGAGGGAGCTTGCTCCCGCTGGGCTGCGAAGCGGCCCCAAAAGCCTGGGAGCGCTACGCACTCCAGCGGGAGCAAGCTCCCTCGCCACATTTACATCAGCCTTCAAGCAAAGATGCACTTCAGAGCTGGTCGCGAGCAACCCCGCTACGAATCCGTACGATATCCGCCAATACCGCCAACGCAATTTCCGACGGCGTCCTGCTGCCCAGGTGAAGCCCGATGGGCGCGTGTATCCGCGCCAGTTCAGGCTCCCCCAACCCACCGATCCGGCGCAGTCGCTCAAAGCGCTTCTGCGAGGTCTGCAACGACCCCATCACGCCAATGTAGAACGCGTCGGTACGCACCGCTTCCATCATCGCCAGATCGTCGATACGCGGGTCATGCGTCAGCGCAACCACCGCCGTATCACGGTGACAGCCGCCGTCGGCAATAAACACCGACGGCAACTGGCGACGAATCTCCACGCCATTGAGCACCACGCCTTCCAGCACCTCCTCGCGTGGGTCGCAGAGAATCACTTCGAACCCAAGGCCGACTGCAAACTCGGCACACGCCTGCGCCACGCTGGAGTACCCGGCCAGTAATAAACGCTGAGCCGCACCGACGCGGATGCGCACCCGCTCACTGTCACGCTCGATGCGCACGCCCTGCTCACAATCAGCGACCAGGCTGCGCTCCCCGCTGGCCAGGTCGACCTGGCGAATCAAGCGGCGCTGCCCGAGCAGCGCCGACTCCACTTCACGCAGGTGAGCCTGCACCTCGCAGTCAGGCTCGAACTTCTCAACCAATACATCGAGAATGCCGCCGCAGGGCAGGCTGACCCGCGAGCGCGGATCGTCCCCTGCGCCGTAGCGCACCACGTTGACCGCAGCGAAAAACGCACCTTCGGCGACGCGTTCGAGAAAGTCTTCCTCGACGCAACCACCCGACAACGACCCAATCCACTGCCCAGCGGCGTTCACCGCCAGCAGCGAACCCGGCGCCCGCGGCGCCGAGCCGTAGGTGGCCAGCACCGTACAGAGCCAAATGCGCTGCCCCGCCACCGACCACGCCAGCGCCCGCCGTATCACCTGCAGATCCAGATGCTGCATGTCAGTGCGCCTTGTGCTCGATGGACGGCGCCTCAGCCTGCAGCTTCTGCACATCGCTCACCGCCAGCTCCGCCGATTGCCCACCCCAACCTTGGCGCAGGTAATTGATCAGATCGGTGAGTTGTTCCGAGCTAAGTTTTCCAGCGAAGCCCGGCATCGGTTGCATATGCTCGAACCCGGAGAACTTCTGCTCGCCAATCCCGTCCTCGATCACCCGCACAAGGTTACGCGGGTCTTCCAGCCGCAGCGTGGTGTTGCCGCGCATCGCCACCGCGATGTGTGGCTTGCCTTCACCATCGGCGGCATGGCAACCGGCACAGACGTTCAGGTATTCCTGGCGGCCGCGCTGAGCGCTCGGGCCGAGCTTGTCCACCGGCACTTCGACCAACGCCTTGGCTGCCGGCGGTTTATCGCCGAGCAGGAAGGTCGCCATCGCGGCCAAGTCCGTATTGCTCAGGCCCTGGGTGCTGTTGTGGAACACCGGGAACATCTCGTTGAACATCGTCCCTTGTGCGCTCATGCCGTGCTTGAGGAACGTGGCCAAGTCCTGCTCATTCCAGCCGCGCGCGGCCAGGTCCGTGGCGAGCAGGCTGGGCGCCAGATAGCCATTGAGGATGCCGCCGGTCAGGCGTTTGTCCAGTTCCATCGCGCCGGGAAGGCCACGTGGCGTGTGGCATTCGCCGCAGTGGCCGAGCACTTCGACCATGTACTGGCCGCGCTTCCAGGCATCGCTCTTGCCTTCGGCCGGTTCCAGTTTCAGCGCTTTGCCGTACAACACGTTCCAGCCCATCAGGCCCAGGCGCACGTTGAAGGGAAAGCTCAGGCTCGTGACCGGCGCTGCGCGCTCGATCGGCTCGATGGTTTTGAGGTACGCATGAATGGCGTCCGAGTCTTCACGCGGCATCAGGTGGTACGAGGTGTAGGGCATCGCCGGGTACAAGTACGCACCGTCGCGACGCTTGCCTTCGGTCAACGCAGCGAAGAACTCGTCATCGCTGTACAAGCCGATGCCGTGTTCTTTGCTTGGCGTGATATTGGTGCCATAGATGGTGCCAAACGGCGAGACAATCGGCAGGCCGCCGGCAAACGGCGCGCCGCCCGGTGCAGTGTGGCAGGCCATGCAGTCAGCGGCGCGGGCGAGGTATTCGCCGCGCTTGGCTTGATCATCAGCGTGGGCAAACAATACCGGCGCGGCCAGGCCGACCGCCAAGGCCAGGCGGGTCAGAAAAAGCTTCATGCTTAACCCTCCTTGACCAGGCCGAGATCGGTCAGCACGTTGCGGGTGGCGTTGTAATAACGCACGTACCCGGTACAACGGCAGACGTGATGACCGAGGCTGTCCTCGATGACTTGTTCCAGCTTGCTGTGCACGGTCGGCTGGCGTTGCAGTTTCTCCACCAACACGGTCGCCGCGTTAACGAAGCCCGGCGCGCAATAGCTGCACTGAAAGGCGAACTCATCCACGAAGCGCTGCTGGATCGGGTTGAGCTCAGTGACCTGGCCCGACTCATCGCGCTTGGCGTGGCCTTCGATAGTGCGCACTTGCTTGCCTTCGAAGTAATGCGCGCCGGTGATGCAGGTGCGCACTTCTTCGCTGGTGCCGTCCGGGTTGTCGACGATCACCACACAGGCGTGGCAAATGCCTTGGCCGCAGCCCAGCCGCGAGCCCGTGAGGTTTTTGTATTCGTGCAGGTAGTCGATCATCGGCAGGTCATCAGGGATGTCCACCGGGCCGACGGGTTGACCATTGAGGGTCAGTTGAAGCGGACGGTTAGCCATTGAGGGCCTCCTTGATGCGTGCAGCCGTGATTGGCAGGTCGCGAACACGTTTACCGATGGCGTGTGCCACCGCATTACCGATGGCCCCGACAATCGGGATCATCACCACTTCAGCGATACCTTTGGACGGGTCGCTTGGCGACAGCGCCGGCAGAATCTCCGAGGTCTGTTCCCACACGGCAACGTGACGCGCCATCGGCAGACGGTAGCGGTTGAAGTTCCAGTCACCCTCCCCCGGCCCGCCTTCGTACAACGGCATTTCTTCCATCAAGGCGTGACCGATGCCCATGGCCACTCCACCTTCGAGTTGGCCCTTGACCAACTCTTCAACCAGCACACGCCCGCACTCGACCCATGAATGGTGATTGAGCACTTCGACCTGCGCCGAACCCTTGTTGACCTTCAACTCGACCAACGTGGCGACGGGGCTGTAGTACGTCACCGCAGCGTTATTCAACTGCGTGGCGGGATAGCTGACGTTCTGGCGATCGAGCAGGTGGAAACCGGCAGTGCTCATCAGCGCCTGCTTGGCTTTCGGCGCGCCGTCGCCGTATTTCACCGCCAGACCGTCGAGCGGCAGGCGCTCGCGCACGCCGTCGATGCTGTACTCAGCCTCGGCCCAGCTCCAGCGGTTGAACCCGTGGACCGTGGCAGCGGTGACCAGGCCGCGCTCATGAGCGCGCTTGGCCAGTTCTTCAAAGCTCAATGGCTGCATGCCGTTGGCGGTGAGCTTGCCGTCCACCCAATGTGCGTCTTCGCGGCGCACCACATAGGGGTTGGCCTGGCCGCCGAACGGGCCCTGGCGCCAGATCTCCAGCGCTGCCGGCCACAAGCCGTGGTTGAACAGCACACGCGCCGCTTCACGGGTGGCGTGGCTGAAGTAGTACGCCGAGTTGGTCGCGGACGACGCCGAAGCGAGCTTGCCCACCCAACGCGGGTTACGCAGCAGGTTGTCCTGCTCGGCCTGGCTCATGGTGTAAGGGTTGCCGCCGGTGACCAGCTGCATTTCCTGCCACTCTGTTTCGCCGGTTTTTACTTCATGAGCCGGGCTGCCGAGGAAGTCGGCAACCACCAGCGACTGCGAAGTGGACATGCCGGTGCCGATTTCGATCCCGATGTGGCGCAGGCTGATGCGGCCGTCAGCGCTGAATTCAACACTAGCCATCGGCGCTTCGGAACCGGTGCCGAAGTCTTTCTGGCAGATGGCAAAACCGACGCCATACCAGTTATCCGGGTCTGCGGCTTCGCGCTGTTGCTTGATCGCGTCGCGGTTTTTCCACACGTCGTGCACAGCGGCCTTGTCGAGAATTTCGTGCAGCCGCAACGCACCGGCAGGGATCGCGCCCTGGGTGTTCTTCATGCCCGAACGCAGTGCGTTCTTGCGCCGCAGCTCAATGGCATCCACACCGAGACGACCGGCGATTTCGTCCACCATCATTTCGGTCGCCGCCATGCTTTGCAGGGTGCCGTAGCCCCGCATCGAACCGGCTTCAACGCCACGGGAATGGTACGCGGTGACTTGCAGGTCGTTCTGCGGCATGTAGTAGATCGACTGCGCCGCCGTGGCGCCGACCGCAGCCACCGATGGGCTGTAGTTGATCCGGCCACCGCCGTCGACGCTCATGTCGGCGAGGAAGATTTTGAAGCTGTGGTCGTTCTTGTCGACCGCCAACTGATAGCGGATATCGAATGGGTGACGCTTGATGCCGCTCTGGAATTGCTCGTAACGGTCGTTGGCCAGGCGCACCGGCACACCAGCGCCATACAACGCAGCGAGGGCGGCGTAGTAGACGAAAATGTTGTGGTCTTTGGAACCGTAACCCACGGTGTAACCCGGGTGCATGTTCAGATGAGCCAGGCCGAAGCGCGACGGCGAGATCATCTTGGCGGTCTCGGTCGCAACTTCCAATGGGCACTGGGTGGCCACCACAAAGTGCAGGGTTTTGGTCGCTGGATCGTACCAACCGTTGCCGTTGTCCGGCTCCATGGCGGCCGGTTCGATCGATGGGGTTTTGTAGCGCTCGTCAAACACTAGCCAGTTGTCCGGTGGCGTGTTGATCTGGCTCTTCATGCGCTCGGCGTAGAACAGCCCGCGCTCGGTCAGGTTGCCGTGCAGGTTCGGCTGGGAATTCCACACTGGGCGACGGTTTTTCAGCATCGGGAACAGGATCGAATCCTTGAGGCTGGCGAATTCGTCTTCATCGGCCGAGGTCGGGCCACCCACGCGCACGTAGCGGAAGCTACCGTAGGGGTCACCTTCGTAATACGGCACTTTGGCGCCGTAACGAATCGCCTTGTCATTGAACTTGAGTTTGTTCTTGGCCTGACGGAAACGCTCGAAGTCGTTCCAGATCAGGATCGCCACCGGGTGACCGATGAACATCGGCACTTTGCCCTCGGGTAGCAACGGGTCCGGCGCATGTTCTTCCGGGAAGACGATACCGTCCTTGTCCAGGTCGGCAGCGGTGACAATGCGGTCCGGCTGCAACTCGGCGCCAAGCCACGACAGGTCGTAGCCCGCGTAGATGTGGTCGGCCTTGATGGTTTTGAGCAACATGGCGTGACCTTGCTGCTGGGGCCAGCCAGGCATGTCCTTGGAACGGATGTCGCGGGCAAACACCTTGCTGCCGCAGACTTTCGACAAGGCATCGTTACGCTGGCGCGCCTTGCCGTTATGGCCAAGCCACTTTTCAGACGGCACGGTCACGCTGTTTTCCATCAAGGCAGCCAGCGCCTGGGTGCTGAGCGGCGTGAGCGTGACACTCACCCCCGCCACCAGCCCGCCCTGGAGGAACGAGCGCCGGGTTATTTCACGGTTGGACATGGATCATCCTCTGAGCGGTTATAAATCCGCCCTTATGGTTAAGTACACCAAATCTGGAGACTTGCAGAAACCTTTCTCGACGAATCAAAAGGCCATGATGACAGTGCAAAGTTGACCGAAGGGTTAACTTTAAAGGTTTCTGCGCCTGCGGCAAATAACCACATTGAAATTTTTTGACACAAGAACGCAAAACGGCCGACAGAATCGAAATGATCTGTCGGCCGTTTGCCGATAATGAGCGCTGATGGCAGCGAAGAAGATGGGTTTTTTTTCAAACCCCAGACACAAAAAACCCCGGTCTTTCGACCAGGGTCTTTGCTATCGGATCAAGGTGAGCCAGTGGCTTTCCTTGTGCTTCAAGGCGTTCAGTGGGCCTTGATGCAGATATGGCGCAGCGGACGGGACTCGAACCCGCGACCCCCGGCGTGACAGGCCGGTATTCTAACCGACTGAACTACCGCTGCGTATCGCTTGGCTGATTGAGCATGAACCCTCAACCACCTTTAAACATCTGATCGATCAGCCTTGGCTGTTCAATCTCAAGCCCGACAGATCGAACCTGGAAAATATGGCGCAGCGGACGGGACTCGAACCCGCGACCCCCGGCGTGACAGGCCGGTATTCTAACCGACTGAACTACCGCTGCGCGTCGGTGCAACCTTTAACGTTGCGTCTTGCCCTAGGGCAAAACTCTCAAGAAGTGGTGGGTGATGACGGGATCGAACCGCCGACCCTCTGCTTGTAAGGCAGATGCTCTCCCAGCTGAGCTAATCACCCTTTGCTTCGTTGAGGCCGCGAAATTTACGCAGGTAGCGGACCTAAGTCAATAGCCTGCTTGAAGTTTTTCTGAAAAAGACGAAATGACTTCAAGACGGCTACCCGCCCTACTCGCTGTAAATCATCTTCTTGCTCATGCCACCGTCCACCACGAACTCTTGCCCGGTGACGAACCCGGCCTGGCGTGACAGCAACCAGGCCACCATCGCCGCCACGTCCTCCACCGTCCCCACCCTGCCCGCCGGATGCTGGGCATGATCGGCGTCGGTGAGCGGCTCTGCACGCCGCGCAGCCGGATCACGTGCGTCGATCCAGCCAGGGCTGACCGCATTGACCCGCACTTCCGGCCCAAGGCTCATGGCCAGGGCGTGGGTCAGGGCCAACAGCCCACCTTTGCTGGCCGCATAGGCTTCGGTGTCAGGCTCGGATTGACGCGCCCGGGTCGAGGCCAGGTTGACGATGGCACCGCCATGGGCACGCAGGTAAGGCGCGCAGTGCTTGGCCAGCAGCATCGGCCCACTGAGGTTGACCGCCAGCACCCGATTCCAGTACGCCAGGTCCAGGCTTTCCAGGGTGATATTGCGTGGGTCGGCCACCGCCGCGTTGCACACCAACGCATCCAGGCGCCCGAACTGCCCCAGCACCTCGGCGACACCCTGGGCCACTTGCTTCTCGTCGGCCACGTCCATGGTGATAAACCAGGCATTGTCGCCCAGCACCTTGGACACCTTGGCACCGCGCTCGCGGTCCAGGTCGGTCAGCACCACCTGCCAGCCTTCGCTGATCAGCCACGCGGCAATCCCGAGGCCAATGCCCCGCGCCGCACCCGTCACCAGCGCCACGCGCCCGTTACTGGCCGCTGCGGCCTCCATGGACCACTCGATCACAAGGCCGCCAGCCCACGGGCCAGGTCTGCCTGCAAGTCAGCGACATCTTCCAGGCCCACCGCAATGCGGATCAGGCTGTCACGGATGCCGGCCGCTTCACGCTCCTGCGGCGCCAGGCGCCCGTGGGAGGTGGTGCTCGGGTGGGTGATGGTGGTCTTGCTGTCACCCAGGTTGGCGGTAATGGAGATCAAGCGCGTCGCGTCGATGAAGCGCCAGGCGCCGTCTTTGCCGCCCTTCACTTCAAAACTCACCACTGCACCGAAACCGCGCTGCTGGCGCTGGGCCAAGGCGTGTTGCGGGTGACTCTTGAGGCCGGCGTAATGCACCTTCTCGATACCGTCCTGCTGCTCCAGCCACTCGGCCAGGGCCTGGGCGTTGGCGCAATGGGCTTTCATGCGCAGGCTGAGGGTTTCCAGGCCTTTGAGGAAGATCCAGGCGTTGAACGGGCTGAGGGTCGGGCCGGCGGTGCGCAGGAAGCCCACCACTTCCTTCATCTGCTCGCTGCGACCGGCCACCACGCCGCCCATGCAACGGCCCTGGCCGTCGATGAACTTGGTTGCCGAGTGAACCACAATGTCCGCACCCAGCTTCAGCGGTTGCTGCAAGGCCGGGGTGCAGAAGCAGTTGTCCACCACCAGCATGGCGCCCTTGGCATGCGCGACTTCGGACAGCGCGGCGATGTCTACCAGCTCAGCGAGCGGGTTGGACGGCGATTCGACGAACAACAGCTTGGTATTGGCCTTGATGGCCGCCTCCCAACCGGACAGGTCCGCCAGGGGCACGTAATCGACTTCAATACCGAAACGCTTGAAGTACTTCTCGAACAGGCTGATGGTCGAGCCGAACACGCTGCGCGATACCAGCACATGGTCGCCGGCGCTGCACAGGCTCATCACCACGGCCAGGATGGCCGCCATGCCGGTGGCAGTCGCCACGGCCTGCTCGGCACCTTCCAGGGCCGCAATGCGCTCTTCGAACGCACGCACGGTCGGGTTGGTGTAGCGCGAATACACGTTGCCCGGCACTTCGCCAGCAAACCGCGCAGCGGCGTCGGCGGCAGTACGAAACACGTAGCTGGAGGTGAAGAACATCGGGTCGCCGTGCTCACCTTCCGGGGTACGGTGCTGGCCGGCGCGCACAGCCAGGGTATCGAAAGCTACGCCATCGAGGTCGCTGTCCAACCGACCGGCATCCCATTCCTGACTCATGCTGCGACTCCTTATTCAATTCTTTGTTTAAGATACAAAACCGGCCCCTCAGGGCCGGTGTTTACTCAGTTGTTATACAGGTCGATGATCGCGCTGACCGCCTGTGTCTTGATCTTCGACGAGTCGTTGCGCGCCTGCTCGATCTTGTTCAGGTAGGCCTCGTCGACATCGCCGGTCACGTACTTGCCGTCGAACACGGCGCAGTCGAACTGCTCGATCTTGATCTTGCCACCGCCAACCGCTTCGATCAGGTCCGGCAGGTCCTGGTAGATCAGCCAGTCGGCGCCGATCAGGTCGGCCACGTCCTGGGTCGAACGATTATGCGCGATCAGCTCATGGGCGCTCGGCATGTCGATACCGTACACGTTCGGGTAACGCACCGCAGGCGCAGCGGAACAGAAGTACACGTTCTTCGCCCCGGCTTCGCGGGCCATCTGGATGATCTGCTTGCAGGTGGTGCCCCGCACGATGGAGTCATCTACCAGCATTACGTTCTTGCCGCGGAACTCAAGCTCGATGGCGTTGAGCTTCTGGCGTACCGATTTCTTGCGTGCAGCCTGGCCGGGCATGATGAAGGTACGGCCGATGTAGCGGTTCTTCACGAAGCCTTCGCGGAACTTGACGCCCAGGTGGTTGGCCAGTTCCAGCGCAGCGGTACGGCTGGTATCCGGGATCGGGATGACCACATCGATATCGTGCTCGGGACGCTCGCGCAGGATCTTCTCGGCCAGCTTCTCGCCCATGCGCAGGCGCGCCTTGTAGACCGAGACGCCGTCGATGATCGAATCCGGACGCGCCAGGTAGACGTGTTCGAAGATGCACGGGGTGAGTTTCGGCGCTACGGCGCACTGACGGGTGTGCAGCTTGCCGTCTTCAGTAATGTAGACAGCCTCGCCCGGCGCCAGGTCGCGGATCAGGGTGAAGCCCAGCACGTCCAGGGACACGCTTTCGGAAGCGATCATGTACTCGACGCCTTCGTCGGTGTGACGCTGGCCGAACACGATCGGGCGAATGCCGTGGGGGTCGCGGAAACCAACGATGCCGTAACCGGTGATCATCGCCACCACCGCATAACCACCGACGCAACGGTTGTGCACGTCGATCACGGCGGCGAACACGTCTTCTTCGGTCGGCTGCAGCTTGCCGCGCTGGGCCAGCTCGTGGGCGAACACGTTGAGCAGCACTTCCGAATCGGAGCTGGTGTTGACGTGGCGCAGGTCAGATTCGTAGATCTCCTTGGCCAGTTGTTCAACGTTGGTCAGGTTACCGTTGTGCGCCAAGGTGATGCCGTAAGGCGAGTTGACGTAGAACGGTTGAGCTTCGGCCGAGGTCGAGCTACCGGCAGTCGGGTAGCGCACATGGCCAATTCCCATGTGCCCGACGAGGCGCTGCATGTGACGCTGATGGAACACGTCACGCACCAGGCCATTGTCCTTGCGCAGGAATAACCGGCCGTCGTGGCTGGTCACAATACCGGCAGCGTCCTGGCCGCGGTGCTGGAGGACGGTTAGCGCGTCATACAGCGCCTGATTGACGTTCGACTTACCGACGATACCGACGATGCCACACATGCGACGCAACCCCTACTTAATGAATCTTGACTGAACACAGCTTACTGAGGCGTTTTGGCCGGTAAGAGGTGCTCCTTGAACGGAAGATCAGCGGGTACGCTGATTCCGCTGGCCAGCCACTGACTGCTCCACCCCAGGATGAGGTTCTTGGACCAGTCTGCAACCAATAGAAATTTTGGCACGAGTACCGACTCCTGCCACCACGAATCCTGCTGTACCGGCCCCAGGCTCAACAGCCCGACCGCCACGACCACCAGCAACGCGCCACGCGCAGCCCCGAAGGCCATGCCGAGAAATCGATCGGTCCCGGAGAGGCCGGTGACACGTATCAACTCGCCAATAAGATAATTGACCATTGCCCCCACCAACAGCGTGGCGATGAACATGATGGCGCAGCCCGCGATGACGCGAGCCGAAGGTGTCTCTATGTACCCGGCCAAGTAGACCGACAGTGAACCACCGAACATCCAGGCTACGACTCCTGCGATGATCCAGGTCAGCAACGACAGTGCTTCTTTTACGAAGCCGCGGCTCAGACTGATCAAAGCGGAGATGGCGACGATTGCAACGATCGCCCAATCAACCCAGGTAAATGGCACAGTGCAGCCTACGTACGGATAAGGCGGCGCATTTTAGCAGAGCGCCGGGCTATCGGTAAGCGGTGATTGCGGCTGCTTTGCAAATCAATAGATTGGGCGGTGTGAACGCCATTTCAAGCCCACCATAAATCAATGTGGGAGCTGGCTTGCCTGCGATGAGGGCGGCACATTCGACATCGTTGTCGATTGAACCACCGCCATCGCAGGCAAGCCAGCTCCCACATTTAGAGCCTATTGCCCGTTCAGCCGCGCTCGGGCTGGAAACGCACCACAAACCCGTTGAGGTTCTGCTGACGACCCAGCAAGTCGCGCAGGCGATCTGCCTCCGCACGCTCGATCAGCGGCCCGACAAACACACGATTCTTGCCGTCAGCGCTGCGGATATAAGCGTTATACCCCTGGGCACGCAGCTTTTTCTGCAAGGCGTCGGCACTTTCGCGATTGGCCAGGCTGGCCAGCTGGATCGACCAACTGACCGGCAGGCCATTAGGGTCGATGCGACTCTGCCCCACATCCGGCTTGCCAGGCGCTGCAGGCTGCGGCGCTACCGGCTTGGGCGCTGGCGCCGGTGCAGCCGGTTTGGCGGCGACAGCCGGGGCTGGCGTTGGCTTGACCACCGGCACACTTGGCTGCACCGGCATCGAAGGGGCCTGTGAAGGCGCCTGCTGTGTGACGACCTCCTCCTCGACGGGCACAGGCTCTTGCGGCAACACCTGAGGCTCAGGCACGACCACCGGTTCGACCTGAACCTGCGGCACCACCGGCGCCTGGGGCGCAGCGGGAGCTTCAACCACCACCTGGCGCTGTTCGTCCTGGCGGGAAAACAGCATCGGCAAAAAGATTACCGCCAACGCCACCAGCACCAGGGCCCCGACCATTCGCTGCTTGTATGCGCTATCCAGTAATGCCATGTGCAGCTTCCTCCGTGGAGCGCCGGGCCAGCCATTCAAGCGCCTCGGCAACACAATAAAATGATCCGAACAACAGGATTTCGTCCTCGGCCGTCGCTACCGCACACTGCGCCTCCAGGGCTGCAGTGACGCTTGCATACGACGTCACCGGCGCGCCAAGGTTCTGCAAGGCAGTTTCCAACTCAACCGCAGGACGGCTGCGTGGCGTGTCCAGCGGCGCAACGGCCCAAGACTGGACGCTGCCCAGCAGTGGCGCAACCACGCCGTCCAGGTCCTTGTCGACCAACAACCCGAACACCGCCAGGCGACGCCCCACCGGCGGCGTACGCGCCAGACGCTCAGCCAGGTACTGCGCAGCATGGGGGTTATGGCCTACATCCAACATCAGGCTCAGGCGCTTGCCTTGCCAGTCGAAGGTTCGGCGATCGAGGCGCCCCACCACTTTCGTTGCCAGCAAGGTCGCCGCGATCTGCGCGGCGTCCCACGGCAGGTCCAGCAGCAAATAGGCTTGCAGCGCGAGCGCGGCGTTTTCCATCGGCAGGTTCAGCAACGGCAAATCAAGCAGCTCTACCCGTTGGCCACGTGCATCCTGCCCACGCCATTGCCAATGGGTGTGGCCGATGTCCAGGGTGAACTCGCGACCCCGCAGGTAGAACAGGCAATCCAGTTCGCGCGCCCTGTCGAGCAAGGGTTGCGGCGGGTCCAGGTCACCACACAGCGCCGGACGGCCCTGGCGGAAGATCCCGGCCTTTTCAAAAGACACCGATTCGCGGGTATTGCCCAGGTAATCGGCATGATCGACACCAATGCTGGTTACCAGGGCCAGGTCGGCATCCACCACGTTGACAGTATCCAGGCGCCCGCCGAGGCCGACTTCCAGCACGACCACATCCAGTTGCGCACGCTCGAACAGCCAGAACGCCGCCAGGGTGCCCATCTCGAAATAGGTCAGGGAAATGTCGCCACGCCCGGCTTCCAGGGCTGCGAAGGCTTCGCACAGCTGGGCATCAGTGGCTTCGACGCCATTGAGCTGCACCCGCTCGTTGTAGCGCAGCAGGTGCGGCGAACTGTACACGCCGACTTTGAGGCCCTGGGCCTGCAACAGCGCGGCGACAAAGGCACAGGTGGAGCCTTTGCCGTTGGTGCCGGTCACCGTGATCACACGCGGTGCCGGCTGGCCCAACCCGAGGCGGGCCGCTACCTGTTGCGAGCGCTCCAGGCCCATGTCGATGGCGGACGGATGCAACTGCTCAAGGTAGGCGAGCCATTCGCCCAGGGTACGTTGGGTCATAGGTTTGCTGGCACCGGCGGCACGACGATCGGCTCGACCTTAGGCGCGATGTACACAGGCGTCGGCAAGCCCATCATTTGCGCGAGCAGGCTGCCCAGGCGCGGGCGCAGTTCGCCACGCGGAATGATCAGGTCGATCGCACCGTGCTCCAGCAGGAACTCGCTGCGCTGGAAGCCTTCCGGCAGTTTTTCCCGCACGGTCTGCTCGATTACGCGCGGGCCGGCAAAACCGATCAGGGCTTTAGGCTCGCCAACGATCACATCGCCCAACATCGCCAGGCTGGCGGAGACGCCGCCGTAGACCGGGTCGGTCAGTACAGAGATGAACGGAATGCCTTCTTCACGCAGACGCGCCAGTACCGCCGAGGTCTTGGCCATTTGCATCAGGGAAATCAGGGCTTCCTGCATACGCGCACCACCGGAGGCGGCGAAGCAGATCATTGGGCAACGATTTTCCAGGGCATAGTTGGCAGCGCGAACAAAGCGCTCACCGACGATGGCACCCATGGAACCGCCCATGAAGGAGAATTCGAAGGCCGAGACTACTACCGGCATGCCCAGCAGCTTGCCGCTGACCGAAATCAGCGCGTCTTTCTCGCCAGTCTGCTTCTGTGCGCCGACCAGGCGGTCCTTGTACTTCTTGCTGTCGCGGAACTTGAGACGGTCAACCGGCTCCAGGTCGGCACCCAGCTCATTACGGCCATCGGCATCCAGGAAGATGTCGATACGAGCGCGTGCGCCAATACGCATGTGGTGGTTGCACTTGGGGCAAACGTCCAGGGTCTTTTCCAGCTCCGGGCGATACAGCACCGCGTCGCAGGATGGGCATTTGTGCCACAGACCTTCAGGAACCGAGCTTTTCTTCACCTCGGAACGCATGATCGAAGGGATCAGTTTGTCTACTAACCAGTTGCTCATGCTTTCTTTTCTCCAGTACCGGTGGCTTGAACACAGCCCCGCGTATGCCCTTGAGCTAAATTCATATGTGGCGATGACACAGGCGGGACGGGGTCAGACGTTGGACCTGCCATTTCCCGCCCGTATCCTCAGCCTTCCAGACAACCTGCCAGCGCAGGGTTGCCACTTCGTTTCCGGGCCACCCACAGGCAGCGCCGGGCTGTTTTACACAGTGGTAGTTATGGACGGCGGCAGACTGCCAGCCGTCACATCCCACCCCTGCTGTTGCGCACGGCCTGCATGAACGCGCGAATCTTGCTCGGGTCCTTGATCCCCTTGCCCTGCTCCACCCCACCGCTGACGTCCACGGCATACGGCCGGACCTGTTCGATGGCCGCCTGGACATTCGCTGGAGTGAGCCCACCCGCGAGAATGACCGGCTTGCTCAACCCCTCGGGAATCAGCGTCCAGTCGAACGCCTCGCCCGTGCCACCAGGTACGCCTTCGACGTAGGTGTCCAACAGAATCCCGCGAGCGCCGGTATAAGCGGCGCAGGCTGCGGCGATATCATCCCCAGCCTTGACTCGCAACGCCTTGATGTACGGGCGCTGATAGCTTTCGCATTCCTCTGGCGATTCGTCGCCATGGAACTGCAACATATCCAGCGGCACCGCATCCAGGGTTTCGTTGAGCTCGCAGCGGCTGGCGTTGACGAACAACCCCACGGTGGTCACGAAGGGCGGCAATGCAGCGATGATCGCCCGCGCCTGCAGCACATTCACCGCCCGTGGGCTCTTGGCATAAAACACCAGGCCAATGGCATCCGCCCCCGCTTCGACTGCCGCCAGCGCGTCTTCTATGCGGGTAATCCCGCAAATCTTGCTGCGAACGGCTGACATGTCGTAGGAACCTCAGGGTTGGACCGAGAAAGTCCCGGATGGTAACAAAAGCTTTTCCGGGCGTCAGCCGCCAAGTTCGCTGAAACCGGTGAGGAAGTGCGGCCCGATAAAGCGTTCCGGCAATTCGAACTCGTCGCGGTACTCCACATCCACCAGGTAAAGGCCGAACGGATGCGCCGTGACCCCGCCCGTGCGGCGAATGCGGCTATCCAGCACTTCCTTGGCCCACTCCACCGGGCGCTCACCGGTGCCGATGGTCATCAGCACGCCAGCGATGTTGCGCACCATGTGATGCAGGAAGGCACCTGCACGGATATCCAGCACAATCATCTTGCCGTGGCGCGTCACCCGCAGGTGGTGGACTTCCTTGATCGGCGACTTGGCCTGGCACTGCCCGGCACGGAACGCGCTGAAGTCATGCACCCCGACCAAATGCTGCGCGGCCTCGGCCATGCGCTCGGCATCCAGCGGGCGGTGGTTCCAGGTGATTTCTTCATTGAGGTGCGCCGGGCGGATCTGATCGTTGTAGATCACGTAGCGGTAACGGCGGGCGATGGCCTTGAAACGGGCGTGAAAATGCGCCGGCATGACCTTGGCCCAGCTGACACTGACATCATGGGGCAAATTGATATTAGCCCCCATCACCCACGCCTTCATCGACCGCTCGGCCTGGGTGTCGAAGTGCACCACTTGGCCACACGCGTGTACGCCGGCATCGGTACGCCCGGCACACATCAGCGACACCGGCGAGTTGGCGACTTTGGACAGGGCGTTTTCCAGGGTTTCCTGCACCGTCAGCACCCCGGAGGCCTGACGCTGCCAGCCGCGATAGCGCGAGCCTTTGTATTCCACGCCCAGGGCGATGCGGTAAAAGCCTGCGGCCGCCATTTCGGCAGCCGCGTTATCTATATTTGCCAAGAACTGTGAGCCTGATGAGTTGCGCAAAGGCGGGCATTATAGGGCGTCAGGGTGCATGAGAGGGGGCTTTTAATCTGGGGTTTTTGTGGCGAGGGAGCTTGCTCCCGTTCGACAGCGCAGCTGGAGCCCGCTTTTCAGGGGCGCTACGCACCCCAGCGGGAGCAAGCTCCCTCGCCACAACAAGCCCGCTCCCACATTTTTCTGCCTCGGCCGTTAGATTCGGCCGAGCATTTCCTTGGCTTCGCCACGCTGACCTTCGTTGCCTTCGGTCAGCACCTCGGACAGGATGTCTCGCGCGCCGTCAGCATCGCCCATGTCGATATAGGCCTGGGCCAGGTCGAGCTTGGTAGCCACTTCATCGGTGCCCGAGAGGAAGTCGAAATCCGGCTCATCCTCAGCACCCAGCGCGGCATCTTCAGCCGTGAAGGAAGGCTCGATCGGCGGATGTTCCAGGCTCTGGGACAATCGATCCAGTTCAGCGTTGACGTCGTCCAGCTCCGACGCGAAGGCATCGGGCTTGGCCGCAGGCTTGCTCGGCTCGTCCGCCAGCGACAGGTCAAAGTCTTCCGGCAGGTCGAATTCGTCCAGCGCAGCCGGCGTCAGGGTCGGCGGCTCCACCGGCGGTACATCCTTGATCTGCTCTTCAAGGCCCGACAGGAAGTCGTCATCGGTTTGCGACGCGGGCGGGTCCAGCTGCAGGTCCAGGTCAAAGTCCGACAGGTCCTGTGCGTCGGCCTTAGACTCGGTCTGTTGTTTGAGCAATGTTTCAAAGGTTTGCTGGTCTTGCGCGATCTCGGCCGGCGAGGCGGCTTCCAGGTCATCCAGGCTCAAGTCGAAATCGGTGTCGAAGGTGTCTGCCTGCGCAGCCGAGGCCGGCTTGTCGTCGAGCAGGTCCTTGACGTATTGCGCATCCAGGGCTGCGGCGGCCACTGCGGCACTGACACCCGCCGCCAACACGGCCATGGCCGGGAAGCGCGCCTTGAGCTGCTCGACCTGGGCATGGTTCTCACCGTTGGCCACCAACTGGCGCTCCTGGGTGACGAACCCGTCCTTGTTGTTCTGCAGGCCATAGACTTCCATCAGCTTCAAACGCAGGTCACTGCGCTTGGGCTCGTGCTTGATGGCTTGTTCAAGCACATCCGCCGCCTGGTTCAGGTGGCCACGGTCAATATGGGATTGGGCCTGGGCCAGGGCGTCGCTGGAATTTTCCTGAGCCACGGCAACCGCCAACGGCGCCAGCACGGAGGCGACCGTCGGCGCCACAACCGTCTCGACCACCGGGGCTGGCGCGGGTGCGGCTGCTGGCGCCACTGCGGTGGCGAGCTTGACGCTCGGCGGCGGCACTTCAAGGCCCTCGAAGCTGTCAGGCGGCAGGTCTTGATCGATATTGGAAACGAACTCAGGCTCTTCGGCCAACGCCCGAGCCATGCGCAGATGCTTCTCTTCTTCACGGCGAGCATTGCGATGGCGAGCCCATAGCAGCAGAAGCAGCAGCACCACCAGCAGGGCCGCACCGCCAAGGATGCCGAGCACAATCGGGTTGGTCAGCAGATCATTGAACTTGCCTTCGGTACTGGCCGGCGCGGCAGCCGGCTTGACAGGTTCAGGCGCTGGCGCTGGCGTTGCAACAGGGGCCGCAGGCTCGGCTGCAGGCTCACCGGGCAACTGTGCGGGGATCGCGGCGGGCTCACCGGTTTGCGCCTGCAAACGAGCCAATTGGTCATTCTTCAGCTGGATCAGCTTCTGCAGCTTGTCCAGCTGGCTTTGCAGGTCGGCGGCACGGCTTTTCAGTTCTTCGTTGTCGCGCCGCGTGGTGTCGAGCTCTTCCTGGGTCATCGCCAGCTTGTCGCTCAGGGCGCGGCTGTCCCCAGCTGCGCCTTTGCCACCTTTCTTGGCGGCTTGCGCCGATACCAGACTCAAATTGTCCTTGGCCTGGGTGCTCGACGGCGCATTGCCGGCCTGGGTGCGCCGGGTTGCATCCAACTGCGGCTTACCAGCCACTTGCCCCTGAGGACTACGCTGGCGCTGGCGCCAGGCTGCGTTCTGCGCACTCACTTCGGCAATCGCTTGCGGCTGGGCCAGGGCTGTACTTTGGGTGATATCCGGCAGGCGTAGCACCTGGCCGGTTTTCAGGCGGTTGATGTTGCCGTCGACAAAGGCATCCGGGTTAAGCGCCTGGATAGCCAACATCGTTTGCTGGACCGAGGCGCCGTGACGGTTCTTCGCGGCAATCTCCCACAAGGTATCGTGGGGCGTGGTGGTGTGCCGGGCAAGCGTGCCAGTGGCAGGCGCAGAGCTGGCCGGCGCGCTGGCAGTCGGTGCCGGCTGGTCAAACTTGGCCGGGTCGAGCAGCACACTGTAGTCACGCATCAAGCGGCCATTGGGCCATTGCACCTGCATGAGGAAACGCACGTAGGAATCGGGCAGCGGCTTGCTGGAGGTCACACGTACCACGCTGCGACCTTCGGGGTTGATCACCGGCGTGAACGTCAGGTCATCGAGAAACGCCTGGCGGTCGACACCCGCATCCACGAAGGCCTGGGCCGAAGCCAGGCTGGGGGTGATCTCGGACGCCGTGAGGCCGCCCACATCGCGCAATTCGATTTCCACCGACAGCGGCTGGTTCAACTTCGACTTGAGGGTCATCTCCCCAAGTTGCAGCGCCTGCGCCATACCGGAGGACAGCGCCGAGGCGGCCGCTATTGCTAACACCAGTTTGCGAACTTGAACCATAGCCTCATCCTTTGTTTGAACACTTCCCGCTCTGCGAGAAGGTTGGTAACCGCTGCCATAAGGCATGGCGAGCCGATAGGTCACCGACGCGCTTGTGTTTCACTTGGGACCAAGCATAGCGCCTGGCTAGAATCAATCTACAAATTGCCGCCAAGTATCTTTTACACAAGGTCTTTTATCAACAACTGCGCCAGTTCCACGGCGTTCAGGGCCGAGCCTTTGCGTACGTTATCTGACGTCAACCAAAGATTTAGTTCCGCCGGGTCGTCGATACCTGCGCGAACTCGCCCGACGTACACCACGTCCTGGCCGACGGCATCGCCTACGGCTGTGGGGTAATCGCCCTCCTCGACCAGCTCGATTCCCGGCGCCGCGTCGAGGGCGCGGTTCACCGCGGCCAGGTCGACCGGCGCGGCCAGTTGCAGCGACACAGTCAGGCTATCGCCGAAAAACACCGGGGCTTGAACGCAGGTGGCGGAAATCTTTAGTAAAGGTGTTTCCAGCACCGCACGCAGTTCGTGTACGAGGCGCTTCTCCAGGGCGGTATGACCTTGGACGTCTGGCGTGCCGACTTGCGCGAGCAGGTTGAACGCCACTTGCCGATCGAAGAACGCTGGCTCCAAGGGACGCACGTTCAGCAGTTCGGCAGTCTGGCGCGCCAACTCGCTGACGGCCTCGCGGCCCTGGGCAGAGATGGCCAGGTTGGCGGTGACGCTCACGCGCTGGATGTCCACTACATTGCGCAACGGTGCCAGCACCACCGCGAGGTAGGTGGCACAAGGGCTCGGGCTGCCGAGCTGGAAAGGCTTTTTCAACGCGCCCAGCACATGGGCGTTGGCCTGCGGCACCACTTGCGGCGCCTGCTCGGCGGGCAATGCGCCAGACAAGTCGATCACCGCGCAGCCAGCGGCGGTGGCACGCGGGGCGAAGCTCAGGGTCACCGCGGGGCCTGCAGCGAAGAACGCCAACTGCACCTTGCTGAAATCAAACGTGTCGACCTCTTTGACCCGCACGTTCTTGCCCCGAAACGGCACCGAAGCCCCCGCCGAGTTGCTACCCGCCAGCAGGTACAAGGTGCCCACCGGGAACTCCAGCTCTTCGAGAATCTGCACCAGGGTTTCGCCAACGGTACCGGTAGCGCCGATCACGGCGATTTCAAAGGTCTGGGTCATGGGATTGCCTCGGGCATTACGGGGGAGCGGCACTTTACCGGGTGGTAGAGGGTGAGGCAATTACAGCCCCCCTGATCGTTCCCGCGCTCTGCGTGGGAACGCCTCCTGTGACGCTCCGCGTCACGCCTCTAAAGCAGACGCAGAGCGTCCAGAGCTGCATTCCCACGCAGAGCGTGGGAACGATCACAAGGGCAACAAAAAACCCGCGCCTGTCACCAGAACGCGGGTTTCTGTTATTGCCTCAAGCGATCAACGCTCCAGCAAAATCCGCAACATGCGACGCAACGGCTCAGCCGCGCCCCACAGCAGTTGGTCGCCAACGGTGAACGCGCCAAGGAACTGGCTGCCCATGTTCAGCTTGCGCAGGCGGCCCACCGGCACATTCAGGGTGCCGGTGACCTTGGTCGGGCTCAGCTCCTGCATGCTGATATCGCGGTTGTTCGGCACCAGCTTGACCCAGGGGTTGTGCTGGCTGATCAGCCCTTCGATATCGGCGATCGGCACGTCTTTGTTCAGCTTGATGGTCAGCGCCTGGCTGTGGCAACGCATGGCGCCAATGCGCACGCAGATGCCATCCACCGGGATCGGGTTCTTGAAACGCCCCAGGATCTTGTTGGTTTCGGCCTGGGCCTTCCACTCTTCGCGACTCTGACCGTTAGGCAGTTCCTTGTCGATCCACGGGATCAGGCTACCGGCCAATGGCACGCCGAAGTTCTCGGTCGGGTAAGCATCGCTGCGCATGGCCTCGGCCACACGGCGGTCGATATCGAGGATCGCGCTGGCCGGGTCAGCCAGTTGATCGGCGACAGCGGCGTGGGTCGCGCCCATCTGCTTGATCAGTTCACGCATGTTCTGCGCGCCGGCACCGGAGGCCGCCTGATAGGTCATCGCGCTCATCCACTCCACCAGGCCCGCTTCGAACAGGCCGCCCAGGCCCATCAGCATCAGGCTGACGGTGCAGTTGCCGCCCACATAGTTCTTGGTACCGGCGTCCAGTTGCTGGTCGATGACCTTGCGGTTGACCGGGTCGAGGATGATCACCGCGTCGTCCTGCATGCGCAGGCTCGAAGCGGCGTCGATCCAGTAACCCTGCCAGCCGGCTTCGCGCAGCTTGGGGAAGACTTCGCTGGTGTAGTCGCCACCCTGGCAGGTCAGGATCACGTCGAGGCTCTTCAACTCTTCAATGCTGTAGGCATCCTTGAGCGGGGCAATATCCTTGCCCACGGACGGCCCTTGGCCACCTACGTTCGAAGTGGTGAAAAACACCGGCTCAATAAGATCGAAATCCTGCTCTTCCAGCATCCGCTGCATGAGCACGGAACCGACCATACCGCGCCAACCGATCAGACCTACACGTTTCATCGCAACTACACCTTGTTAAAAAGTGGGCCGCCTTGCAGCAACAACTGCAAGCGGGCCCGAGAGATTACAGATTCCGCAGCGCGGCGACTACTGCGTCGCCCATTTCTTGCGTCCCGACCTTGGTGCAACCCTGGGACCAGATATCGCCGGTGCGCAAGCCCTGATCCAGCACCAGGCTGACGGCCTTCTCGATTGCGTCCGCCGCATCGCCCAGGTTGAAGCTGTAGCGCAGCATCATCGACACCGACAAAATCGTCGCCAGCGGGTTGGCAATGCCCTGCCCCGCGATGTCTGGCGCCGAACCGTGGCACGGCTCGTACATGCCTTTGTTATTGGTGTCCAGGGACGCCGACGGCAGCATGCCGATGGAACCGGTGAGCATCGACGCCTGGTCGGACAGGATGTCGCCGAACAGGTTGTCGGTGACAATCACGTCGAACTGCTTGGGTGCGCGCACCAGTTGCATGGCGGCGTTGTCGACGTACATGTGGCTCAGTTCGACGTCCGGATAATCCTTGGCGACTTCTTCGACGATTTCACGCCACAGTTGGCTGGAAGCCAGCACATTGGCCTTGTCCACCGAGCAGACTTTTTTGCCGCGCACGCGCGCCATGTCGAAACCGACACGGGCGATACGGCGGATTTCGCTCTCGCTGTATGGCAGCGTGTCATAGGCCTGACGCTCACCATTTTCCAACTCGCGCACGCCCCGTGGCGAGCCGAAGTAGATACCGCCGGTCAGCTCACGCACGATGAGGATATCCAGGCCCGCCACCACTTCCGGCTTGAGGCTCGACGCGTCAGCCAGTTGCGGGTAGAGGATGGCCGGGCGCAGGTTACCGAATAGGCCCAGTTGCGCACGAATCTTCAGCAAGCCGCGCTCAGGGCGGATGTCACGCTCGATCTTGTCCCATTTCGGCCCACCCACGGCGCCGAGCAGTACCGCATCGGCAGCCCGGGCGCGGTCGAGGGTCTCGTCAGCCAGCGGCACGCCGTGCTTGTCGATGGCAGCGCCGCCGATCACGTCGTGGCTCAGCTCGAAGCCCAGGCTGTACTTGCTGTTGGCAAGCTCAAGGACCTTGACCGCTTCGGCCATGATTTCCGGCCCAATACCGTCGCCAGGGAGAATCAGAATCTGCTTGCTCATGGGTTCCTCATTTCATCAAGCGACCCGCCCGTGGGCAGGTCGGGAAAAATCAATCAGCGTTCGGCGAAGACCACCAGCACATCGGTGCTGAAGGTGCCGTCGGCTTGAACTTCGTAATAATCACGTACTTCCTGGCCCATCGCCTTTTGCAGCTCAAGGATTGCTGCACGCAGTACCTCTGGCGTGCGCATGCGTTCAACCCACGAGGTGTACTCCAGGCGCAAGCGCTGGCGACTGCTGCTGCGCACGTGCAGGCCAGCCTCACTCAACTGGCGCATCCACTCGGCGCCGGAATAGTCACGTACATGGCTGGTGTCGCGCAGCACTTCGACGGTTTGCAGGTAAGTGTCCAACAGCGGGCTGCCCGGTGACAAGACATCCACAAACGCCGCCACGCCACCCGGCTTGAGCACACGGCGCACTTCACGCAGGGCCAGGCCGAGGTCGCTCCAGTGATGGGCCGAATAACGGCTGAACACGAAGTCGAATTCGCCATCGGCGAACGGCAGGCGCTCGGCGGCGCCGTGCACGGTGCGGATGTTGTCCAGGTTGCGGTCTTTGGCGGCGGCGGCCACCACGTCGAGCATAGGCTGGGACAAGTCGTAGGCCACCACTTCTTTGACCAGAGGCGCCACATGAAAGCTGACATGACCGGCACCGCAGCCCAGGTCCAGCAGGCGTGCAGCGCCCTGCCCGGCCAGTTCGGCCTGTAGCAGTGCGAATTCGGTGCCCTGGGCGTGTACGGCGCTGCTCAGGTAGGCCGAGGCTTGCTCGCCGAATTGTTTTTGCACGACTTGGGTGTGGGCGGTGGTGGTCATGGTGGCTTTCCTTGGGGTTTGTGGTGGTTGCACTGGCGCTATCGCAGGCAAGCCAGCTCCCACCGTTGACCGAGGTGCTCAGGCGAACCTCGATCCCTGTGGGAGCGGGCTTGCCCGCGATGGGGCCCGCACGGTTACCGCAAATCAGGCATCGCGAAACAGCCAGGGCTGGCTCGCCCGGTGCCTGGTTTCAAACGCAGCAATCGCATCGCCGTCCTGCAAGGTCAGGCCAATGTCGTCCAGGCCGTTGATCAGGCAGTGCTTACGGAAGGCATCCACTTCAAAGTGGTACACTTTGCCATCCGGGCGGGTCACGGTTTGCGCGGCCAGGTCCACCGTCAACTGGTAGCCGACATTGGCCTCCACTTGCTGGAACAACTCGTCCACTTCAGCGTCGCTCAAGATGATCGGCAACAGGCCGTTCTTGAAGCTGTTGTTGAAGAAGATATCGGCGTAGCTCGGCGCGATGATGCTGCGAAAGCCGTACTCTTCCAGGGCCCAAGGCGCGTGCTCGCGGCTGGAGCCGCAGCCGAAGTTTTCCCGGGCCAGCAACACGCTGGCGCCTTGGTAACGCTCGGCGTTGAGCACAAAGTCCTTGTTCAGAGGGCGCTTGGAGTTGTCCTGGTAGGCGTAGCCCACGTCCAGGTAGCGCCACTCATCGAACAGGTTGGGGCCGAAACCGGTGCGCTTGATCGACTTCAGGAATTGCTTTGGGATGATCTGGTCGGTGTCCACATTGGCACGGTCCAACGGCGCTACAAGGCCTGTGTGTTGGGTAAAAGCTCTCATCGGGTTTTCCTCAGATCAATTCGCGAACGTCGATGAAACGACCGTTGACGGCAGCAGCGGCGGCCATGGCCGGGCTCACCAGGTGAGTACGCCCACCCGCGCCTTGGCGCCCTTCGAAGTTACGGTTGGAGGTCGACGCGCAATGCTCGCCCGACTCCAGGCGATCCGGGTTCATCGCCAGGCACATCGAGCAGCCCGGCTCACGCCATTCAAAACCGGCTTCGAGGAAGATCTTGTCCAGCCCTTCGGCTTCCGCCTGGGCTTTAACCAGCCCGGAACCTGGCACCACAATGGCTTGTTTGATGGTAGAGGCCACCTTGCGGCCTTTGGCGATCACCGCCGCGGCGCGCAGGTCTTCGATACGCGAGTTGGTGCAGGAACCGATAAACACACGGTCCAACTGGATGTCGGTGATCGCCTGGTTGGCAGTCAACCCCATGTATTTCAAGGCGCGCTCGATGGAGCCACGCTTGACCAGGTCGGCCTCTTTGGCCGGGTCCGGCACGTTCTGGTCGACGGCCAAAACCATTTCGGGCGAAGTGCCCCAGCTGACTTGCGGCTTGATCTGCGCGGCGTCAAGTTCGACCACAGTGTCGAACACCGCATCGGCGTCGGACACCAGGTCTTTCCACGCTTCGACGGCGGCATCCCAATCGGCGCCTTGCGGCGCGAACGGGCGGCCCTTGACGTATTCGACGGTTTTTTCGTCCGCCGCCACCATGCCCACACGGGCACCGGCTTCGATGGACATGTTGCAAATGGTCATGCGGCCTTCAATGGACAGCTCGCGGATAGCACTGCCGGCGAACTCGATGGCATGGCCGTTACCGCCCGCGGTGCCGATCTTGCCGATCACGGCGAGTACGATGTCCTTGGCGGTCACGCCAAACGGCAATTGGCCTTCGACGCGTACCAGCATGTTCTTCATTTTCTTGGCCACCAGGCACTGGGTGGCAAACACATGCTCCACCTCGGAAGTACCGATGCCGTGGGCCAGGGCGCCGAACGCACCATGGGTGGAGGTATGAGAGTCACCGCAGACCACGGTCATGCCCGGCAAGGTCGCACCCTGCTCCGGGCCGATCACGTGGACGATGCCTTGGCGCACGTCGTTCATCTTGAATTCGGTGATGCCGTATTCGTCGCAATAGTCGTCGAGGGTCTGCACCTGCAACCGCGAAACCTGGTCGGCAATGGCTTCGATGCCGCCCTTGCGCTCAGGAGTGGTCGGCACGTTGTGGTCCGGCGTGGCGATGATGGAGTCGACGCGCCAAGGCTTGCGCCCGGCCAGTCGCAGGCCTTCGAACGCTTGGGGCGAGGTCACTTCATGGATGATGTGACGGTCGATGTAGATCAGCGACGATCCATCATCGCGACGTTTCACTTCGTGGGAATCCCAAAGCTTGTCGTAAAGCGTTTTGCCGGCCATCAGTCGGTCCTCATCAGCGGTGCTTCTATACGCCGGGCTTTTCAATAACCCTTTGGCTTGTGAGGCTGATGGTATGGCGCTACATTAAATAACTCAAATTCATATTTTTTATGCTTTGGATTACCAACTGGAATAGCACCATGGACCTGGCCAACCTCAACGCCTTTATCGCCATCGCCGAGACCGGCAGCTTCTCCGGCGCCGGCGAACGCCTGCACCTGACCCAGCCGGCCATCAGCAAGCGCATCGCCGGTTTGGAACAACAATTGAAGGTACGGCTGTTCGACCGCCTGGGCCGCGAAGTCGGCTTGACCGAGGCCGGGCGGGCCTTGCTGCCCCGCGCCTATCAAATCCTCAACGTGCTGGACGACACCCGCCGGGCCCTGACCAACCTCACCGGCGAAGTCAGCGGGCGCCTCACTCTGGCCACTAGCCACCATATCGGCCTGCATCGCCTGCCGCCGATCCTGCGCACCTTCACCCGGCAATATCCGAAGGTGGCGTTGGATATTCAGTTTCTGGATTCAGAAGTGGCCTACGAAGAAATCCTCCATGGCCGTGCGGAAGTCGCGGTAATCACCCTGGCGCCTGAGCCCCACAACCTGGTACGTGCAAGCCGGGTGTGGGACGACCCACTGGATTTTGTGGTGGCGCCGGAACACAGCCTGATCAGCAACGGTTCCGTCAGCCTGGCTGATATCGCCGGGCATCCGGCCGTGTTTCCCGGTGGCAACACCTTTACCCACCATATTGTCAGCCGCCTGTTCGAGGCCCAGGGCCTGACGCCCAATATCGCGATGAGCACTAACTACCTGGAAACCATCAAGATGATGGTCTCCATCGGCCTGGCCTGGAGCGTGTTGCCGCGCACCATGCTTGACGATCAGGTGGCAAGTATCGCTTTGCCGGGCATACAGCTCAGTCGCCAGCTAGGCTATATCGTGCACACCGAAAGGACGCTGTCGAACGCTGCGCGGGCTTTCATGAGTCTGTTGGATGCACAGGTCGATCTGCCAGGGTTACCGGCATGACACCGTGCGGGCCAGGGGTTTAGGTCAAACCGCGCGGTTTTCTCCATGAGCCAAGGCCCTTTGATAATGCGCAACCCCCTTGACCCGATTCCACCCCTGCCCCGCATCTACGCCCTGGACCCTCAAGCGGCGGAACAAAGCTGGGACAGTGCCCCGCAACTGCTGACGGCCCTCAATGCCGCGCGGCTGGGTGCCTGGTGCTGGGAAATCGACACAGGAAGAATCAGTTGGTCACGGGGCACCCAGGCGCTATTCGGCTTTGACCCGCGCCAGCCTCTGCCCAAGGACCTCGATTACCTAGACCTGCTGGCCCCGCAAGACAGTGCGCGGGTGGTGCGCGGCTTTCATGCGGTGCTCGCCGGAGAGCCGTTCGACCGCGCCATGCACCACCGCATCCAATGGCCCGATGGCAGCGTGCACTGGCTGGAAATCAGCGGCAGCCTGGTTCCCGATAAAGCCGGACGGCGCCGCATGATCGGGGTCATCCGCGAAATCACCCACCAACGCGACCGTGAACACGCCCTCAGCCATTCGGAAAAGCGCTTCGCCACCCTGTTCCACCTGTGCCCGAACATGGTACTGCTGACGCGCCAGGCCGACGGCTTGATCAGCGAAGCCAACCAGTACTTCGAGATACTGTTCGGCTGGCCGGTGGCCGATGCCATCGGCCGCACCACATTGGAGCTGGGCCTGTGGCGCCACCCGGAACAGCGGGCGCTGCTGGTCAAGGCCACGCAGCGCAAGGGTGAACCGATCACCATGGAAGTGCAGTTCTGCGCCAGCAACGGCCAGATTCATGACGGCACCCTCAGCGCACAAAAAGTGGAACTGGACGGCGAGGCGTACCTGATCAGCACCTTTCTGGACACCACCGAACGCAAAAACGCCGAGCAAGCGCTCAAGGAAAGCCAGGAACGCCTGGACCTGGCCCTGGATTCCGCGCAACTGGGTACCTGGGATTGGCACATCCCCAGCGGCATGCTCTACGGCTCGGCGCGTGCCGCCCAGTTGCACGGGCTGGAACCCGCGCCGTTCCATGAATCCTTCGATGCGTTTTTTGAGGGCATGTCCGATGAGGACCGCGAGGGCATGCGCCATGCGTACCGCAGTTTGCGCGAAGGCCCGGACGGCAACTATCAGCTGACCTACCGCGTGCAAATGGAAGACGGCAGCCCGCGCTACCTGGAGAGCCGCGCACGCCTGTATCGCGATGAGTCAGGCAAGCCCCTGCGCATGGCAGGGACCTTGCTGGATATCACCGACCAGGTCGAGCGCGAGCAACGGCTGACCGCCTCGGAAGAAAAGTTCGCCAGCCTGTTCCAGGCCAGCCCCGACCCGATCTGCGTGACCTGCCTGGACAGCGGCGCCTTTATCGAGATCAACCCGGCGTTTACCCAGACGTTTGGCTGGACAGCCGCCGAAGTGCTCGACAAAAGCGCCGAACAAATCGGCTTGTGGGACGACTCCAGCAAGCGCCTGCAGCGCATCGAGCAGGTGATACGCGAACAGGCCCTGAGCAATGTGGCCATAGTGGTGCATCACAAGGACGGCCAAAGCCTGACCTGCATGATTTCCAGCCGCTTGATCAAGGTCAGCGACCAGCCGTGCATCGTCACCACGCTGCGCGATATTACCCAACAGCAACGCTCGGAAGCCGCACTCAAGGCCAGTGAAGAGAAGTTTGCCAAGGCGTTCCATTCCAGCCCCGATGCGATATCCATCACCGAACGCGACACCGGCCGTTATGTGGAGGTCAACGACGGTTTTTGCCGCCTGACCGGTTACCGCACCGAAGAAGCCATCGGCCTGACGCTGTACCAGATCGGCATCTGGGCCGATGAAAACCAACGCGCCGCACTGTTGGCCGAGTTGCACATCAAGGGGCGCATTCACCACCTGGAAATGCTCTGGCGCAACAAGCGTGGCGAGGTGCTGGCGGTGGAGGTTTCGGTGGAGCCGATCACCTTGAATGAAACCCCCTGCCTGCTGCTGACAGCGCGGGATGTGAGCCTATTGAAGAACGCCCAGGCGCAGATCCGGCACCTGGCCTATCACGACCCGCTGACCAACCTGCCGAACCGGGCACTGCTGATGGACCGCCTGAGCCAGCAGATCGCCCTGCTCAAGCGCCACAACCTGCGCGGCGCCCTGCTGTTTCTGGACCTGGATCACTTCAAGCACATCAACGACTCCCTCGGCCACCCCGTTGGCGACACTGTGCTGAAAATCGTCACCGCGCGCCTGGAAGCCAGCGTGCGCACAGAGGACACCGTGGCGCGCCTGGGCGGCGACGAGTTTGTGGTATTGCTCAGCGGCCTGGAGGGCACCCGCCAGACGGTCAGCAGCCAGGTGCAAGCGCTGGCCGATACCCTGCGCGAATTGCTCTCGGAACCCATGTTCCTTGACGGTCACCGGTTGCAGGTCACGCCCAGCATCGGCGTGGCGCTGATCCCCGACCACGGCACCACACCCGCCGATCTGCTCAAGCGTGCCGACATCGCCCTGTACCGCGCCAAGGACTCCGGGCGCAACACCACGCAAATGTTCCACAACAGCATGCAAAAAACCGCCAGCGAGCGCCTGCGCATGGAAACCGACTTGCGCCTGGCCTTGTCACGCGGCGAATTCAGCGTGCATTACCAGCCCCAGGTGGATGCGCGAGGCAACAGGATAATCGGCGCCGAGGCCTTGGTGCGCTGGCAGCATCCACAATTGGGCGCGCAGTCGCCGGCGGAATTTATCAAGGTATTGGAAGACAGCGGCCTGATCCTGGAGGTCGGCACCTGGATTCTCGATGAAGCCTGCGGCGCCTTTGCCCAGTTGATTGCCGACGGCCTGGTGGACCCGCTCAATTTCAGCCTGTGCGTGAATATCAGCCCGCGGCAGTTCCGCCAGAACGACTTTGTGGAACGGGTGGAGCACAGCCTCAAGCAACACGGCCTGCCGTTCAGCCTGCTGAAACTGGAAATCACCGAAGGCATCGTGATCCAGAACCTGGACGACACCGTGATGAAGATGCGCCGCCTTAAAAAACTCGGCGTGAGCTTTGCGATGGATGATTTCGGCACCGGCTACTCATCCCTGACCTATCTCAAGCGCTTGCCGGTGGACGCACTGAAGATCGATCAGTCGTTCGTGCGCGATGCGACCCACGACCCCAATGATGCAGAAATCATCCGCGCCATTGTGGCGATGGCGCGCAGCCTGAACCTGGAAGTCATCGCCGAGGGGGTGGAAACCCTGGAACAGCTGGCGTTCCTGCAAAAGCTGGGCTGCCATTTGTTCCAGGGGTATTTACACAGCCGGCCATTGCCGATCGAGGGTTTCAGGCGGTTGCTGGAATAGGGCCGCGCCTGATCACGCGAGGTGCAAAAGATGCAGCCAAGCGCCACTGCCGTCAACGGAGCCGCCCGCCTGGCTGCCTGTTCAATTACATAAGCGCTACAGCATCGCCGTAGGTAGGGGCCGAGCCTCGGCGCCCCCACAACTCTTCACGACCATTGATAACCGCTACCGAATGCTTATCCCGGTTGCACATACCCACTTGCCCACCGGCGAGCGCACTGACGGGTACCCTTCTCATGTGTTTCCTCAACCCCAGGCGCAGAAACCCTTCCCCCGGCCCCCACTCATCCTCCCCATTGTTCAGGCTGCGAATGGCAGCATGAAAACTCCTGCTCGCCGTACCATCGTTGTCTTCCATCTGCGCGCGCTTGGCGCTGACGGCAAAAAGAAACTGCGCATCCTTGAGCATCTCTTTATCGGGACCTATAAACCGCGAACCTTGTGCTGCTTGTGCCAACTCCGAGTCGGTCAATCTCAGCTGAAAATCGTCGCGCATGACCACGTGATAACCGCCAAGCTCTTTTCTCACTGAGCGAAAAATGTCCGTAGGGCTTTGACCAAATCGGTACATGGCTGCCTTGATGGCCGATACGGTAACGCAGTTGCCATCTGGCCCTTGGCGAAAGCCACTCCAGATGTTGTCCGGCTTAGCCCCATTACGCTTTATCGAAAGACCCGGAATGTTTGCGGCGACCTCAGGCTTTGGTGGTAGCGGTTCAGGTATGACCCGAGGCGGAACCTCAGGCAGAACCCTGGGCTGAGGAGGAATATCAGGAACTGTCGTATCTTTTTTACCGGACAACAGAGAAATCAGCTGTGAAAAAAAAGACGCAAATAGCCCCGACAATGTAGTGACTAATTCCGTATTAGTACCAATGCTATTTTTACCTGTCTCGACAGTCCGGCAATTAATTGGAGTGCACTGAAGAGCACCACTAACGGGCTTTAACGTATCTGCAGGTGCCACCTGACGGACATCTATCACGCGCGCAATATTATTAATCGAATAGCACGACACAAGTTTCTCCTTAAACAGTGCTTCTCCGAGTGGTATGCCTCGGAGAAGCCCCCTGTTTTATTCAAGCGTTCTTATGAGCCAGCGGGTTTCAAGATCTGGATGAAAGTCGAGCATTGAAGCGCCAGTTTTTGTCGAATTTATTCTCAGCAGGACCTGGGCTGGTCAAATCAGGAACAAACTTATCGGGCTGTGGCGCGGGTGTAGGTATCGGGTTGGTATCCGGATTCGGGCCTGGCTGTGGCATCGGGTTCGATTCCGGCTTCGGCCCCGGCTGTGGCACGGGGTTCGATTCAGGCTTCGGACCCGGCTGAGGCACGGGGTTCGATTCAGGCTTCGGACCCGGCTGAGGCACGGGGTTCGATTCAGGCTTCGGACCCGGCTGTGGCACGGGGTTCGATTCCGGCTTCGGACCCGGCTGGGGCACGGGGTTCGATTCCGGCTTCGGACCCGGCTGTGGCACGGGGTTCGATTCCGGCTTCGGACCCGGCTGTGGCACGGGGTTCGATTCCGGCTTCGGACCCGGCTGTGGCACGGGGTTCGATTCCGGCTTCGGACCTTGCCTGGGATTTAAGTCCGGGGTTGGCCCGTCCTTTGTATCAGGGCAGTGACAGTGAGCGACATTGATGTTCACATGCACATTTGCTTCAGCATCATTAGTGACACTCACTGAAGGCATCGGCACTGACGGCTTCACTGGATGATCGTTTCTACCCGGTTTCGGCGTCAATCCGCCGTGATCTATTAACACCCCCGGACCTTTTGCATCCGGCCTCACCGGTTGATCAGTCGTACCTGGCTTCACCGGCTGGTCTTTTGCATTCGGCTTCACCGCTTGATCAGTCGTACCTGGCTTCACGAGCTGGTCTTTTGCATCCGGCTTCACCGCTTGATCCGTCGTACCTGGCTTCACCGGCTGGTCTTTTGCATTCGGCTTCACCGACTGATCAGTCGTACCTGGCTTCACGGGCTGGTCTTTTGCATCCGGCTTCACCGCTTGATCAGTTGTACCTGGCTTCACCGGCTGGTCTTTTGCATCCGGCTTCACCGACTGATCAGTCGTACCTGGCTTCACCGGCTGGTCTTTTGCATCCGGCTTCACCGACTGATCAGTCGTACCTGGTTTCACCGGCTGGTCTTTTGCATTCAGCTTCACCGCTTGATCAGTTGTAGCTGGCTTCACTGGCTGGTCTTTTGCCTCCAGATCAGGCGTAACACTTTTCCCCAAAAGCATCTCCCGCATGGATTTGAAGAACTGCTCGAGCATGTCAAATACTCTGGTGAGCGCCGTCGCACTCACCATGACCTCACTGTTTTCATTGCGTGCAGATGCGGGGTTGAGGTTGAAATGGCTCGTCGGAGGTTTAGGTTGCATGTCGACTTTCAACGGGGTCGGCAACTGCCCGCTCAGAGGTGATGTATCAACTTTGACAAAGGGCGAATTATTGACAGATAGAGACATTCATAAACTCCTTAATCGGCGCCACCTGACTCCGTTAAATGGCCAGGGAAGCAATAGCCTTAATGAACTGCAAGCAACAGCACTGCCTGACAGCTGCTAATTTGTGGGAGTTAACGCTGACCAGTTCCTAAAATCGCGCGTCATATAAAGAAACCAAACCAAATTTTCAGACTTTGCCTCGTGCTTTTTAAAGAACACCTCGATTTGCCGCCCCCGAATGTGTGCGTGGCAGAAATACAGATTAATAACTCACCTGAAACGCAACTTGTCGATACAATTCAAAACGCCGCGTAACCGCCCACTTTGATATTTCGCGCGAACATATAAGACACAACCAGAACCACGCAACCGAAGACATATATTTATAAATAAACTTACACAGAGAAACTTTTGAATTTAAAAAACCTATAACGTGCCTGTTTATTACCGAGCAACATTCAACCTATGTGAGAACAAACTGCGAGCGCTCTATAAAGGGCGTCAAGTTCAGCCATAGATAATCCCAACAAACAAAAAAATGCCCCATATCTCTCAATATGGGGCATTTTTTGAAACAGGACGCGGACTCAAATAATGTTGCACCCACCATCAACGGACATTGAAGCGTTACAACTCATAACGTTGCCGGTTGTGGGTGAGGCATGCCAAGCAAGCGGCTAACCTGTTCCAATGCGGTTTCACGACGCAGGGCCGTAAACAGTTCGACCGCCTCCGGGTAATTACGCGTCAACATCGCCAGCCATTGCTTCAAACGGCCCGGCGCCTGCTTTTCAGTCAACTGGGCTACCGATTGACGCCAGAACTCGTGGAGCATGGGTTGCATCTGCGCCCAGGTCATCTCCACTACTTCTTCGCCAGCGCGCGCAGCAGCGATTTGCCGGGCCAGGTCAGGCCGCGCGACCAAGCCGCGCCCCAACATGATGTCTTCTACGCCGCTGATTTCCCGGCACCGCCGCCAATCTTCAACACTCCATATATCACCATTGGCAAACACTGGCACCTTCACCACGTCTTGCACACGCGGGATCCACTCCCAATGGGCGGGGGGCTTATAGCCATCGGTTTTGGTACGCGCATGTACCACGATATGCGCCGCACCACCTTCTGCCAGCGCCGTTGCACACACCAACGCGCCATCCGGGCTGTCGAAGCCCAGGCGCATCTTGGCGGTCACCGGGATATGGGCAGGCACGGCACGACGCACATGTTCGACGATCTGGTTGAGCAGCTCCGGCTCCTTGAGCAGCACCGCACCGCCGCGGGACTTGTTGACGGTCTTGGCTGGGCAGCCGAAGTTCAGGTCGATGACTTGCGAACCCAGCTCGCAGGCCAAGGCGGCGTTCTCCGCCAGGCAAACCGGGTCGGAGCCCAGCAATTGCACACGCAACGGCACGCCCGCAGCGGTGTGCGCACCGTGCAGCAGTTCCGGGGCGAGCTTGTGGAAATAGGCAGGTGTGAGCAAGCGGTCGTTGACCCGGATGAACTCGGTCACGCACCAGTCGATACCGCCCACGTGGGTCAACACGTCCCGCAGGATGTTGTCGACCAACCCCTCCATGGGCGCCAAAGCAATTTGCATGGAAAACACTCAACAAAAATCGTGGCGCAGTTTACTGGGTTTCCTGCGGCAACCGTTAACCCCCTGTCAGGGCGGGGCCGTAACCTTCAATAAACTCGGCGGGCATACGCTTGGGCTTGCCGCTCGACAACTCAATACATACGAAGGTTGTTTGCGCACGCAGCAGGGTCGCGCCGTCACGGGGGCGCACAAGCTGGAAACGACGGGTCATTTTCAGGCGTTGGTCCCAATCGACGATCCAGGTGGCCAGTTGTAACTCATCGCCCTCATAGCCTGCCGCCAGGTAGTCGATCTCATGGCGCACCACGGCCATGGCGCGGTCCAGGCGGCGGTATTCGGTGAGGTCCAGCCCCAGGCGCTGCGAATGGCGCCAGGCGCAACGCTCCAGCCATGAGACGTACACCGCATTATTGGCGTGCCCCAGGCCGTCGATGTCCTCAGCCGTAACCTGCAGATCGATGATGAACGGCGTTGCCAAATCCCAGCCCATGCCTTGCTCCAGTCGATTGATGTCGGCGGGGCAGTGTATCAGGCGCTTTGGCGCTCCTGTAGACGGCAGCCGGCCAATAGGGCGAGTACAGCGTCGATGACCTGCGGGTCGGCGAGCACTTTCTGGTGGCCACCCTGCTCCAGGCGCAGCAGGCGGCTGTCGAACCAGGCTTCGTGAATGGCTTGAGCCGCCCTGACCGGAACGAAGGTGTCGTCTTCGGCGTGCACGATCAGGCCGGGAATGTTCAGCTGGTAGTGGGCCACGTCCAGATGCTTGAGCGGCATGCCCATGCTCAACTCCACCTCTTGGATAAAGGCTGAGCGCGCCCGTGGCGGCAAGCCGACCATGCGGGTGAACCCGCGTAGCACATCCAGAAAGCGCGACGGTGCGGCAATGCTGACCAACGCCTGCGTACGCAACCCCAACTGCACCGCCAACATCGCACTGGCGCCGCCCATGGAATGGCCGACCACCGCATACAGCGGCGGCAGCTCGGCCGCCGCCTCAAGCATGGCGCGGGCAAACAGCAGTACATGAGCTTCACGCCCTGGCGAACGACCGTGGGCGGGACCGTCCAGAGCTATCACCGAATAGCCGTTGTCGACCAACGCCGTGATCAAACTGGCGAATTGAGTCGGGCGGCCTTCCCAGCCATGCATCAGCAGCACCGCCGGGCCATGCCCCCAACGCAATGCCGACAGGCCGAAACGCAGAGTGATGCGCTCCGACTGGGCCAACAGCGGCAACTCCCAGTCACGCGGCGGCAGATCGCGCGGGGTCATGAAGGTGCGACGCATCTTGCTGGCGACCGCATGCGGCGCAAGGCGCCCCACCGTGCCATTGAAACCACGAACCCAGGTCAATGCGCCCATCTTGCATCCCCTTTTTCAGCGTACCGCCGACTTGGCCGCACGTATCACCCGATCTGATAACTCGCCGGGCCCGAGTGCCCGCGCCAGGGTCAGCCCCCCTACCATCAAGGCCATGTCCGCCAGGGCCTTGTCGATGTCTTCGGGGCTGCCGGCCAATTGCGCGGCCATCAACTCGACGTGCTCGTTCAAAACCTCGCGAAAAGCGTCCGGCAAGCGGCCCATCTCCCCCACCGTCGCGGGCAACGGGCAGGCTTGGGTCGTGGAGTCGCGGTGCTTGCGCGACAGATAAAACGCGGCGACCAACGTGCGGCGCTCTTCGCCGGTCAGTTGTTCGTCCAAGTCATCGATGGAGGCGCGACGCTGCGCCAGCAACTGGCTGAACGCTTCCAGCATCAGCGCATCCTTGCTTTCAAAGTGCGCATAGAAGCCGCCGACCGTCAGCCCCGCCGCCCCCATCACTTCGCCCACACTGGGCTCAGCCGGGCCACGCTGGATCAACGCCGCGCTGGCAGCCTGCAAAATACGTTCGCGGGTTTGCGCTTTTTTATCGCTCATCGAAGCCTCCGTCTTTCATGGGTTGAATATTATTACCATAATAATATTTGGCAAGCGATAAGCACGACCGCCGGTCAGAACAGAAAAATGGGTAATAAAGGAGGGAATTGGCCAAACGCCAGACAAACAAAAGGGCCATTCAATAATTGAATGACCCTTAAAAATCCCGCAGAGCGGGTAATCGTGGCGTCCCCTAGGGGACTCGAACCCCTGTTACCGCCGTGAAAGGGCGGTGTCCTAGGCCACTAGACGAAGGGGACACAAACCTTCTATACAACAGATCAGCGCTGAGAACTGATCGATTCAAGGACGGTGTGGCCGGAACCTTGAACCTGTAAAATTGGTGGAGCTAAACGGGATCGAACCGTTGACCTCTTGCATGCCATGCAAGCGCTCTCCCAGCTGAGCTATAGCCCCGGATTTTTCGTCTCGCGACGCAGCAGACCTTTCGAGCTGCTTGTTGAAACTGGCGTCCCCTAGGGGACTCGAACCCCTGTTACCGCCGTGAAAGGGCGGTGTCCTAGGCCACTAGACGAAGGGGACAAAACCTTCTGTACATCTGATCAGAGCTGAGACCTGATCAATTCAAGGACGGTGTGGCCGGAACCTTGAACCTGTAAATTGGTGGAGCTAAACGGGATCGAACCGTTGACCTCTTGCATGCCATGCAAGCGCTCTCCCAGCTGAGCTATAGCCCCTCATCGGTGAGGACGGGGCGAATCTTAATGGTGGTTTGGAAACGTGTCAAATTTATTTTCAACAATTTCCAAAATTTTTTGCCGGGATAACAATCACTTACCGACGAAACCCCGGAAAACCGGGGTTTCGTGCCTTAAGCGGCCTGCTTAGGCGATAGCGCCCAGCAGCTTTTCCCATTCCTTGTTTTCTTTCTTCGACACACCACCAAGCAAATCAAGGGCTTGGCGCAGACGGAAACGGGTCAGGTCCGGGCCGAGAATTTCCATCGCATCAAGCACCGACACCGAACTGGCCTGCCCGGTGATGGCGGCAAACATCAGCGGCATGGCATCGCGCAGTTTCAGCTCAAGGGATTCCACCACCGCCTGGATGGTCGCGGTGATCGCATCCTTCTCCCACTGACGCAGGCTTTCAAGCTTCCACAGGATCAACTGCATCAGCTGGCGAACCTGGTCACCGGAGAGCTTCTTCGACTCGAACAGCTTGGGATCGGGATTCACGCCGCCAGCAAAGAAGAAACTGGCCAAGGGCGCGACCTGGCTGAACGTCTCTACCCTGCCCTGCACCAGTGGCGCTATCTTCATCATGTACTCGGGGTTCAACGCCCACTGCTGCACACGGCTGGCGAACTCTTGCACCGGCAGGTCACGCAGCCACTGGCCGTTGAGCCACGAAAGCTTCTCGATATCGAAGATCGGGCCGCCGAGGGAGACGCGGGACAGGTCGAAGTTGTCGACCATTTCCTGCAACGAGAACTTCTCGCGCTCGTCCGGCATCGACCAGCCCATGCGGCCCAGGTAGTTGAGCATCGCCTCGGGCATGAAGCCCATGCGCTCGTAGAAGGTCACCGACGTGGGGTTCTTGCGCTTGGACAGCTTGCTCTTGTCCGGGTTACGCAGCAGCGGCATGTAGCACAGCTGCGGTTGCTCCCAGCCGAAGTATTCGTACAGCAGGATCAGTTTCGGCGCCGATGGCAGCCACTCTTCGCCGCGCAGCACATGGGTGATGCCCATCAGGTGGTCATCGACCACGTTCGCCAGGAAGTACGTCGGCAAGCCGTCGGTCTTCATCAGCACCTGCATGTCCATGCGGTCCCACGGGATCTCGACGTCACCGCGCAGCATGTCCGGCACCACGCACACGCCTTCGCTTGGCACCTTCATACGGATAACGTGAGGCTCACCGGCGGCCAGGCGCGCGGCTACTTCTTCCTTGGACAGCAGCAGCGCGCGGCCATCGTAGCGCGGGGTTTCGCCACGGGCCTGTTGCTCGGCGCGCATCTGGTCCAGTTCTTCGGCGGTGCAGAAGCACGGGAAGGCATGGCCCATATCGACCAGCTGCTGGGTGTATTGCTTGTAGATGTCGCTGCGCTCGCTCTGGCGATACGGGCCATGCGGGCCGCCGACATCCGGGCCTTCAGCCCAGGTAATGCCCAACCAGCGCAAGGCATCGAAAATCTGCTGTTCCGACTCACGGGTGGAACGCAGTTGATCGGTATCTTCGATCCGCAGGATGAATTCACCACCATGCTGCTTGGCAAAGCAGTAGTTGAACAGGGCGATGTAAGCAGTACCGACGTGGGGATCCCCAGTAGGCGATGGCGCAATGCGCGTGCGGACGGTGGTCATGGCAGGTCTCGAATGGGCGATAAAACTGAAAATTGAAACAAGGGGCGAATGGTAACAGCCTGGGGGATATCTGGAAAACCGAGGCGCGGCCATCGCAGGCAAGCCAGCTCCCACATTTTGACCGCATTCACAGATCAATGTGGGAGCCGGGCTTGCACGCGATGGGGCCAGCCCAATCAACGCAAATCAAACAGCCAGCAGGCGCTCACGCAACTTGCCAATCTCATCACGCGTCTGCGCCGCCGCTTCAAACTCCAGATCCCGCGCCAACTGGTACATCTTCTCTTCCAGCTGTCGAATCCGCTTGGTGATCTCACTCGGTGAGCGCAGTTCGTTCTCGTACTTGGCACTCTCCTCGGCGGCCTTGGCCATGCCCTTGCGCTTCTTGCTGCGCGAGCCCGGCACGGTGGCGCCTTCCATGATGTCGGCAACGTCCTTGAACACACCTTTGGGGGTAATGCCGTGTTCCAGGTTGAACGCGATCTGCTTGTCGCGACGACGCTGGGTCTCGCCAATCGCACGCTCCATGGAACCGGTGATGCGGTCCGCATACAAGATCGCCCGCCCATTGAGGTTACGCGCCGCTCGGCCGATGGTCTGGATCAGCGAGCGTTCGGAGCGCAGGAAGCCCTCCTTGTCCGCATCTAGGATCGCCACCAGCGACACTTCCGGCATGTCCAGGCCTTCACGCAGCAGGTTGATCCCCACCAGCACATCGAAGGTGCCCAGGCGCAGGTCGCGGATGATTTCCACGCGTTCTACGGTGTCGATGTCCGAGTGCAGGTAACGCACACGCACGCCGTGGTCGGCCAGGTAATCAGTCAAATCTTCGGACATGCGCTTGGTCAGGGTGGTGACCAGCACCCGCTCTTCCAGGGCCACGCGCTTGTTGATTTCCGAGAGCAAGTCGTCGACCTGGGTCAGCGCCGGGCGAATTTCGATTTCCGGGTCCACCAGGCCAGTGGGACGTACCAGTTGCTCGATGACGCGGCCCGCGTGCTCGGCTTCATAGTTGCCGGGCGTAGCGGAGACGAAGATGGTCTGCGGGCTGATGGCTTCCCACTCGTCAAAGCGCATTGGTCGGTTGTCCAGCGCCGATGGCAGGCGGAAACCGTATTCCACCAGGGTTTCCTTGCGCGAACGGTCGCCCTTATACATGGCCCCCACCTGCGGCACGCTGACGTGGGATTCGTCGATCACCAGCAAGGCGTCTGGCGGCAGGTAGTCATAGAGGGTCGGTGGCGGCGCCCCGGAGTCACGGCCCGACAGGTAGCGCGAGTAGTTTTCGATGCCGTTGCAGTAGCCCAGCTCCAGGATCATCTCCAGGTCGAAGCGGGTGCGCTGCTCCAGGCGCTGGGCTTCCACCAGCTTATTGTTGGAACGCAGGTATTCCAGACGCTCGGCCAGCTCGACCTTGATGCCCTCGATGGCGCCCATCAAGGTTTCGCGTGGGGTCACGTAGTGGCTTTTCGGGTAGAAGGTGAAGCGCGGCAGCTTGCGGATCACCTCGCCGGTCAATGGGTCGAAGGCTGACAGGCTTTCGACCTCATCATCGAACAGTTCGATGCGGATCGCTTCCAGGTCGGATTCGGCCGGGTAGATGTCGATCACATCGCCGCGCACCCGGAAGGTGGCGCGGGCAAAATCCATGTCGTTACGGGTGTACTGCAGGCTCGCCAGGCGGCGCAACAGTTCGCGCTGGTCGAGTTTGTCGCCACGGTCGACGTGCAGCACCATCTTCAAATAGGTTTCCGGGCTGCCCAAGCCGTAGATGCACGACACCGTGGTGACGATGATCGCGTCTTTGCGCTCCAGCAGTGCCTTGGTGGCCGACAGCCGCATCTGCTCGATGTGGTCGTTGATCGACGCATCCTTCTCGATGAAGGTATCGGAGGATGGCACATAGGCTTCGGGCTGGTAGTAGTCGTAGTAGGAAACGAAGTACTCCACCGCGTTGTTGGGGAAGAACGCCTTGAACTCGCCGTAGAGCTGCGCCGCCAGGGTTTTGTTTGGCGCCAGCACCAGGGTCGGGCGGTTGGTCTGGGCGATCACATTGGCGATGCTGAAGGTCTTGCCGGAACCGGTCACCCCAAGCAGCGTCTGGTGCGCCAGGCCGGCCTCAATGCCTTCGACCATCTGACGAATGGCTTCCGGTTGATCGCCGGCGGGTTCAAAACGGGTAACGAGCTGGAAATCCGACATAACGTACCTCGTGAAGTCACCCCAGACTCGACACCGCCAGGGACGAAATAGCTCAGCAACCCGCGATTAGTCATCGCAGGTTGCAGGAAAAAACCATGATAGCTGTAGAAGTGGTGTCGAATGTGACGGGTTTCAAGGCCGTCTTCCTACACGACCTTTATCGTCAATGTTGCAATAAGACTAACGGTCAGCAAATAAACCGAAAAACTTGGCCGAAAAGCCGTTTCCGTTGTCGCTCTCAGCCGTGATGGCCTCTATACTAGCTCCCCGTTTGTGCACCGCTCTAGTGCATTCGGCTGGAGCGCGACACGTCCCTCCTACCCCCCATAGAGCTGCCGCAAAAATGAGCCTGTTCTCCGCTGTCGAAATGGCACCACGCGATCCAATCCTGGGCCTCAACGAAGCATTCAACGCCGACACACGAACCACCAAGGTGAACCTTGGCGTGGGCGTTTACTGCAACGAGGAGGGGAAGATTCCACTCTTGCGTGCCGTTGCCGAAGCGGAAGCCATTCGTGTGGCGCAACATGCCGCCCGTGGCTACTTGCCAATCGACGGCATCGTGGCGTACGACCAGGCTGTGCAAAAGCTGCTGTTTGGCGCTGAGTCGCCACTGTTGAGCGCAGGCCGTGTGATTACCGCCCAAGCCGTGGGCGGCACTGGCGCGCTGAAAATCGGCGCCGACTTCCTCAAGCAACTGCTGCCCAACGCCGTCGTCGCCATCAGCGACCCAAGCTGGGAAAACCACCAGGCGCTGTTTGAAAAAGCCGGTTTCCCGGTGCAGACCTACCGCTACTACGACGCCGCCACCCATGATGTGAACCGTGCCGGCCTGCTCGAAGACCTCAACGCCCTGCCGCCACAGTCCATCGTGGTGCTGCACGCTTGCTGCCATAACCCGACCGGCGTCGACCTCAGCCCGGCCGACTGGCAAAACGTGCTGGACGTGGTCAAGGCCAAGAACCTGGTGCCGTTCCTCGACATGGCCTACCAGGGCTTCGGCGATGGCATCCACGAAGACGCCGCCGCGGTGCGCCTGTTCGCTGAGTCGGGCCTGACCTTCTTTGTATCCAGCTCGTTCTCCAAGTCGTTCTCGCTGTATGGCGAACGCGTAGGCGCGCTGTCGATCGTCAGCGAGTCCAAGGAAGAAAGCGCGCGCATCCTGTCTCAGGTCAAGCGTGTGATCCGCACCAACTACTCCAACCCGCCGACCCACGGCGCAGCCATCGTCGCCGCCGTACTCAACAACCCGGAACTGCGCGCCCAGTGGGAAGCCGAACTGGCCGAGATGCGCCTGCGCATCCGTGGCATGCGCGAGCAGATGGTGGCCGAACTGGCCAAGGCTGCTCCAGGCCATGACTTCAGCTTCGTCGGCCGCCAGCGTGGGATGTTCTCCTACTCCGGCCTGACCGTTGAGCAAGTCACCCGCCTGCGCACCGAATTCGGCATCTATGCGCTGGATACCGGTCGCATCTGCGTGGCGGCGCTGAACCAGTCGAACATTGGTGCAGTGACCAAGGCGATTGTCCAAGTGCTGTAAGCGGACACACGTTATACGAAGGGGGAAGCCAATGGCTTCCCCCTTTTTATTGGCGAACGCACTAGACTGAACACCGACTGCCCCCTTGCTGTGAGAGCTTTATGAGAAACGACGACCTGGATCTGCGCGCCGACCGCGACGAACTGCACGACTACGCCCCACGCGCACCGCAAGCCAAGCGGCAGAAGAGCTTGGTGCTGCAGGTAGCGCTGGGAGTATTCCTCGGTGGGTTGGCGTTATGGCTGGTACAACTGGGCGCCACGGCAATCATGGCCAAACTGGCCATGGGCACTCTGCAATTTGGTGGCTGACCCGCTCTCCTGTAGGAGCGAGCTTGCTCGCGAAAAACCCAAAGACACCGCGTTCATCCAGAATGCCCGCGTTATCGTTAACGGTCTGCGCGAGCAAGCTCGCTCCTACAAAACCCCCGTTCTTCCAGCAGTTTTACAAAGCTGTTTAAACTCTGCGACACCGTGCCCCGCCGCCAGATCAGCCAGGTATTCAAGATACGGAACGTGTCGGGCAGCGGCCACACGCTCACCGCCGCACACCCCGGCATACTCTCCAGCATACTGCGCGGCATCAGCGCCAGCCCGGCCCCGGCGCTGACACAGGCCAACATGCCGTGGTACGACTCGATCTCGAAGATCCTGCCGGGCACCGCGCCATCCTGTGAGAACCAGCGTTCGAAGTGATGCCGGTACGAACAGTTGGAACGAAACGTATAGATGTTCTCGCCATTCACATCCTGGCCGCGGGTGATCGGCGCGTGATGCAGCGGCGCAATCACCACCATCTCTTCCTCGAACACCGCCACACCCTCCAGCGTGGAATGCAGCACCGGCCCGTCGACAAAGGCCGCCGTCAACCGACCCGACAGCACGCCTTCGATCATGGTGCCCGAGGGGCCCGTGCTCAGGTCCAGCTCGACCTTGGTGTATTGCTGGTTATACGCCGCCAATAATGCCGGGATACGCACCGCCGCCGTGCTTTCCAGCGAACCCAAGGCAAACGCGCCCTGGGGCTCCTCCCCCGCCACCGTGGCGCGAGCTTCCTGCACCAGATCGAGAATACGCCGCGTATAGCCGAGGAAATTCCACCCGGCCGGGGACAACCGCAAGCGGCTCTTCTCGCGGATAAACAACTCCACGCCCAAATCCTGCTCCAGTTGCTTGATGCGCGTGGTGAGGTTCGACGGCACCCGATGAATCAACTGGGCGGCAGCGCTGATGCTGCCTTGCTCGGCAACGGCCTTGAAGATTTCCAGCTGCACCAGATCCAAATCATTCTCCAATCATGTACATGATCGTTCCCACGCTCTGCGTGGGAACGCTGCCTCGGATGCTCCGCGTCCGATCGTTGGCGCGACGCGGAGCGTCATGGGATGCATTCCCACGCAGAGCGTGGGGACGATCTAACGTTCTCGAATTGAGAACATATTACTTATTATTATTCAGTTTCCAGAAAACATACAACACCGTACGCTGGCCCTATTCCACTCATTCAGCCGGACGGTGCCATGAACAATGTTATCTCCCACCAGACCCACGCCCTGTCGATCAACCCCGCCAACGGCGAAACAGTCGGCAGCTACCCCTACGAAAGCGCAGAACAACTGAACGCCGCCCTCGCCCGCTCGACCACTGCCTTCCGCACCTGGCGCCGCACGCCTGTGAGCCAGCGCGCCGAATACCTGCTGGCCCTGGCTGCCGCCCTGCGTGAGCAAGCTGAAGAGATGGCGCAAATGATCACCCTGGAAATGGGCAAACCCATCGCCCAGGCCCGCGCCGAAATCGAAAAATGCGCGCAACTGAGCGAATGGTACGCCGCCCACGGGCCGGCCATGCTCGCCCCGGAGCCCACCCTGGTGGACAACGGCAGCGCCCGGATCGAATACCGCCCACTGGGCCCGATCCTCGCGGTAATGCCGTGGAATTTCCCGGTGTGGCAAGTGCTGCGTGGTGCAGTGCCGACCCTGCTCGCCGGCAACACCTACGTGCTCAAACATGCGCCCAACGTGATGGGCAGCGCCTACCTGATCCAGCAAGCATTGCGCAAAGCCGGTTTTGCCGAAGGCGTGTTTGAAGTCATCAACGTGACCCAAGATGGCGTGTCCACCGCCATCGCCGACCCACGCATCGCCGCCGTGACGCTCACCGGCAGCGTTCGCGCCGGTATCGCTATCGGCGCACAGGCAGGGGGCGCGTTGAAGAAATGCGTGCTGGAACTGGGTGGCTCCGACCCGTTTATCGTGCTCAACGACGCCGACCTCGACGCCGCCGTGCAAGCCGCCGTCATCGGCCGTTTCCAGAACAGCGGCCAAGTCTGCGCCGCCGCCAAGCGCTTGATCATCGAAGCGGGCGTGGTTGAAGCCTTCACCGCCAAATTCCTTGAAGCCAGCCGCGCTCTGGTGATAGGCGAGCCCACCGCGGACGCCACCTATATCGGCCCCATGGCGCGCTTTGATCTGCGTGACGAACTGCACGGCCAGGTCCAGGCGACCCTGGAAGAAGGTGCCACGCTGCTGCTGGGCGGCCATAAAGTCGCGGGCGCCGGCAATTACTATGAACCGACCATCCTGGCCGACGTCACCGACCACATGACGTCGTTCAAACAGGAACTGTTCGGCCCCGTGGCCTCGATCATCACCGCCCGCGACGCCGAGCACGCCGTGGCCCTGGCCAATGACAGCGAGTTTGGCCTGACCGCGAGCATCTTCACCCGCGAGGCGGCAAAGGCGCGGGCGATTGCCGATCAGTTGGAAACCGGCGGGGTCTTTGTCAACGCGTTCAGCGTGTCAGACCCGCGGGTGGCGTTTGGCGGCGTGAAGAAGAGCGGGTTCGGCCGCGAGCTGTCGCACTTCGGTGTACGCGAGTTCTGCAATGCGCAGACGGTGTGGCTGGATCGTAAGTAGCCTGTCAGCATTGGCGCTTCAACAATTAATATGCCGCCGCACGCACTGCACCAACCCGTCCAGTGCCGGGGGATTCACCGGGGCGAGCACACAGACCGTGTGCTCGCGCTTGCCTTCCGCAACTGTCAGGGTGTAATGCACCCGGCCTGGGTTGCCAGGCTCGGGATCGGTGCTTTGCGGCAACTGGAAAAAACCCGACGCTTCAATCAGTTGCCGCAACTCCTGCTGATCAGGCTCGGGCAGCGCGTCCAGCTCTACCGTGCGCGCCTTGGCCAACCCGGGGAAAAACGCCGGTCCGCCGCTTTCCTTGATTGAAATTCGCATGGCTGTTCCTCGCCGCGCAGGCGGCTTCGTCAAACGTTTATACCTACCGCTTTCCAGCCTTCCTTGACTGCCTTGTGCTCAGCTTTGTTCACACCATAAAGCTGACCGGCAATATCGTGGGTAATGCGCGCAAAACGCAAAAACCCGGAATTGGGCCGCAGCCGCGAATCGCGCAGTGCGTCATACCAGATACGCCCGGCACGCTCCCAGGCGAACCCGCCAATCCGGGTGGCCACCTGATAGAACGCGTGGTTGGGAATGCCGGAATTGATATGCACCCCGCCATTGTCCTCGTAAGTTTGCACAAAATCATCCATGTGCCCAGGCTGTGGGTCTTTGCCCAGCAGCTTGTCATCAAACGCAGTGCCTGGCGCCTTCATCGAGCGCAGCGCCGTGCCCTTGATCTTTTTGGTAAACAGCCCCTTGCCGATCAACCAGTCTGCGTCCTCGGCCTTTTGCTTCAGCGCGTACTGCTTGATCAACGAACCAAACACATCCGACAACGACTCGTTCAGCGCACCGGACTGGTTGAAGTACATCAGCTTGGCCTCATCCTCGGTCACGCCATGGGCCAACTCATGGCCAATAACGTCGAGTGCCACGGTGAAGCGGTTGAACAACTGCTGGTCACCATCGCCGAACACCATCTGGGTCGAATTCCAGAAGGCATTGTTGTAGTCCTGGCCGAAGTGCACCGTGGCGTCCAGCGCCATGCCCGCATCGTCGATGGAATTGCGATCGAATACCTGGTCAAAAAAATCGAAGGTTGCGCCCAGGCCGTCATAGGCTTCGTCTACTGCGGCATCGCCACTGGCGGGCTGCCCTTCACTGCGAATCAGCTTGCCGGGCAGGCTGTCGGTGTTTTCGGCGCTGTAGATCGAGCGTTGCTTCTCGGCGCCCACGGCCAGTGCCATGCGGGCCGGCCCCTTGGCGGGTACCGCGACCATGCGCAATGAGCGGAACGTGCTGTCCTTGGCACGCGTGCGTAATGCGACTTCCCGTTGGGCTTTGTCGCCGTGGCGGGCGATCTGGTCGAGCATGTACGGCGGGATCAGGCAAAAAATCGGGTTGCGCGGTTGGCGAACACACATGAGCTGGCTCCTTTTTGGCGTGTGATGAACGTCCGGGTAACGGTTTTCAGGATAGTCCTGAGTTAGCCACCTGGGCCAAATTGTCATGGTTTTGTGTTTCAGTGGTGTTTATCCCAGGCCCATAAGGAACATGCCCATGCCCGCCCGCGCAGCCAACATCGACCTTTCCCACCGCCCAAGGCTTGCCGACCTGCGCCCATTGGTCGCGGCCAGCCCCACCCTGCTGGAAGCCAGAGCCGCGACGCCGCGCGTCACCGCGGCCAAGGACCTCAAAAACCGCGCGGGCTATGCCGACGACTTCCTCAGCGACTTCGTGGTGCCATGGCCCACGGTTGACCAGCCACTGGCGGGCGATGTGCAACCCAAGCGCCTGGACTACACGCACTTCTCCATCACAATGTCGCGCGCTCGACGACTGGCGCTGTACGTGGGGGTGAATATCGATGGCGCCAAGCATGTGGACATCACGCGCAGCAACGACACCTGGGCCTACGATGGTCGCCTGCCCCTGGAGGCGCAGGTAGGTGAAGACCTTTATGCCGGCAATGGCCTGGACCGCGGCCATCTGGTGCGGCACCAGGACGCCAACTGGGGCGACGAGGCCAACACCGCCAACTTCGACACCTTTCACTTCACCAATTGCTCACCCCAAATGAGCGGCTTCAACCAGAAGACCTGGCTGGAGCTCGAAGACTACATCCTCGACAACACCCAGCGCTGGAAAGCCCGGGCCACGGTGTTTACCGGGCCAGTGTTCGCCGATGACGACCGACTGTACCGTGGCGTGAAAATCCCCAAGGCGTTCTGGAAAGTAGTGGCCTACCTCAGCGACGATGGCAAGCCGTCCGCCAGCGCCTACATGATTGACCAGAGCCGCGAACTGGGCCAACTCGACCTGGTATTCGGCCCGCTTCGAACCTACCAGCGCAGTGTGATTGCGATCGAACAATTGACCGGTATCCGCTTCGCCAACCTGGCCGACTACGACGGCTTCAGCAACGAAGAGCGCGCCACAGGCACCCGGATCGAAGCGCTGATCCGCGGCCCCCAGGATATTCGGCTCTGACGCTTCTTTTGTAGGAGCGAGCTTGCTCGCGAAGCACCTGAGAACGCCGCGGCGCATCAGGCTCCCCGCGTTATCGTTGACGACCTTCGCGAGCAAGCTCGCTCCTACAGGGGGTGATCGCTTACCATACCGCCGCCGGTTCCCGTATGGGACTAACAGGGAATTCGAAACGCCGCACGCGACGTGAAACGAAACTGCCCCCGCAACTGTAGATGCCGAGCCTGCCCTTGAATGCCACTGGACCACGTCCGGGAAGGCGGGGCATGGCGACGACGCATCAGTCAGGAGACCTGCCGGCCCAGCTAACTCACTAACCGGCGGGGTGTCCGGGAAGGACATCCTGGCCCTGCGCATCAGCAGCCTCCATGGGCGTATTTCCGAGCCGTACCTCCCCTGCTGCACCTACGGTTCACAAGGAGATCGCCTCATGCTGCCACGCGTTACCGCCCTGATCGCAGGCTTGGGTATGTGTGCCCTGGCGCAAGCCGCGCCCACTCAGTACCCGCTGACCCTGCAAAACTGCGGCAGCACCCTGACCTTCCAGCACGCCCCCGCCCGCAGCGTTACCATCGGCCAGGCCGCCACCGAGATGCTGTATGCCCTGGGCGTGGGCGACAAGGTGGTCGGCACTTCGCTGTGGTTCAACAACGTGGCGGCGCAGTACAAGGCCCAGGACGATCACATCGAGCGCCTGGCCAACAACGAGCCCAGCTTCGAAGCCGTACTCGCCAAGCGCCCGCAACTGGTGGCCGCCGAGCTGGAATGGGTGGTGGGCCCCCAAGGCGTGGTCGGTACCCGTGAGCAGTTTCATGAACTGAAGATCCCCACCTACCTGTTGCCGTCCGATTGCGAAGGCAAGGACAACCTGGTCGGCGCCGACGGCACGCGATTGGAGCCCTTTCGCATCGAGACGATCTACCAGAGCCTCCAGCAACTGGCGCAGATTTTCGACGTGCAGGATCGCGGCCAACAACTGACCGACGAACTCAAGGCGCGCCTGGCCAAGTCCGTCGCCACGGCCCAGGGCAAGGGCTTGCAGCAAGCCAGCGCACTGGTGTGGTTTTCCAGCGCCGAAATGGCCAGCGACCCTTACGTAGCCGGCCACAAAGGCGTGCCGCAATTCATGCTGCAAACCCTTGGCCTGCGTAACGTGGTGCAGTCCGATGAGGAGTGGCCTGCCGTCGGCTGGGAAACCATCGCCAAGGCCAATCCCACCTTCCTGGTGATCGCACGCATGGATCGCCGTCGCTACCCGGCCGACGACCATGAAAAGAAACTCGCCTTTCTGCGCAGCGACCCCGTGACCCGCAACATGGACGCGGTGAAGAACAACCGCATCATCATCCTCGACGCTCTGGCCTTGCAGGCGAGCCTGCGCACCTTCGAGGGCCTTGAACAACTGGCGGCCGCCATTGACGGCTACCACCTGGGCCAATGATGCGCACCCTACTCGCCCTGGCGTTGCTGCTGCTCGCCCTGCTCGCTGGCGTCGCCATCGGTGAAACCGCCATAGAACCGCAGGTGGTGCTGCAGGTGCTCGCCAATAAACTCTGGGGCGCCAGCTATGCACTGGACCCCATCGACGAAGGCGTGGTGTGGAACTACCGCCTCACCCGTGCATTGGTGGCCGCAGCTTGCGGCGCAGGGTTGGCGACGTGCGGCGTGATCCTGCAATCGCTGCTGCGTAACCCGCTGGCCGACCCGTACCTGCTGGGCATCAGCGCCGGCGCGTCAACCGGCGCGGTACTCGTGGCCTTGATCGGCGTGGGCGGTGGCCTGGTGTCGTTGTCGGCGGGCGCGTTTGTGGGGGCGATGGCGGCCTTTGCGCTGGTGACGCTGCTCGCACGGGCCAGCGGATCGTCCAGCGGTACCGGGCAGATCATCCTCGCGGGCATCGCCGGTTCACAGTTGTTCAATGCCCTGACGGCCTTCCTGATCACCAAGTCGGCCAGCTCCGAACAAGCCCGCGGCATTATGTTCTGGCTGCTGGGCAACCTCAGCGGCGTGCGCTGGCCGTCGGTGTGGTTGGCGGTGCCGGTGGCGGTCGTGGGGCTCGCGGTGTGCCTGTGGCACCGGCGTGCACTGGATGCGTTCACCTTCGGCAGCGACTCGGCAGCCTCCCTCGGCATCCCGGTGCGCCGCGTGCAATTTGTGCTGGTGGCCTGCGCCGCGCTGGTGACGGCGGTGATGGTATCCATCGTCGGCTCCATCGGGTTTGTCGGCTTGGTGATTCCCCATGCGGTGCGCCTGTTGCTTGGCACCGGGCATTCGCGCTTGCTGCCGGCCAGCGCCTTGGGGGGCGCGCTGTTTTTGATCGCTGCGGACGTGCTGTCGCGCACCTTGATCAAGGGCCAGGTGATTCCGGTGGGTGTGGTCACCGCATTGGTGGGCGCGCCAGTGTTTGCGCTGATCCTGATCGGCCGGAGGAATGCGCGATGAGCGTACTCAGTTGCCGCGGCCTGGGCTTCAAAGTGCGTGACGCGCAGTTGCTGCGTGATATTGACCTGCACGTGCAGTCAGGTGAAACCCTCGGTATCGTCGGGCCCAATGGTTCAGGCAAATCCACCCTGCTCAAATTGCTGGCCGGATTACGTGTGCCGGCCAGCGGCGAAGTTCGCCTGGGTGGCAAACGGCTCGGTGAGTTGTCGCGCCGCACCATCGCGCAACAGCTGGCGGTGGTGGAGCAACAGGCCGACACCGACGACGCCATCCGCGTGTTCGACGCCGTGGCCCTGGGTCGCACGCCGTGGCTGTCGGCATTGAGCCCCTGGTCGCGTGAAGACGATGCCATCGTGCACCAGGCCCTGCATGACGTAGACGCCACCCACCTGAGCCAACGCGCCTGGCGCAGCCTCTCGGGTGGCGAACGCCAGCGCGTGCACATCGCCCGCGCCCTGGCGCAACGCCCGCAGATTTTGTTGCTGGATGAGCCGACCAATCACCTGGATATCCAGCATCAACTGGCGATCCTCAAAGGTGTGCAAGGCTTGCCGGTGACCACCTTGATTGCCCTGCATGATCTGAATCAGGCGTTAACCTGTGATCGCCTGGCCGTGCTGGATCGCGGACAACTGGTGGCACTGGGCGCGCCGCTAGAGGTGCTGACGCCACAGCGCTTGCAGGAGACATTCGGGGTGCAGGGGCATTACCTGACGGACCCGTTCGACGGCGCGCAAATCCTGCGCCTGCGCTCCAACTGAACCTGTAGGAGCGAGCTTGCTCGCGAAAAACTTCCAGGCGCCGCGTTCATTCAGAAAACACGCGTTATCGTTGACGTTTTTCGCGAGCAAGCTCGCTCCTACAGAAGTTGGTGCATATGGATGGTTTGCCAGATCGGGTCGGCCTCGACATCCACCACCTCGAACCCCTGCCGCTGCCAGAAATCAATCGCACCGGGCAGAAACGGATGGGTGTGCAGGTACATCACCTCTACGCCATCGGCCCGCGCCAGCGCTTGCAGCGAGCGGTATAACCGGCCCGCCAGGCCCAAGCGTCGCACAGCCGGGAGCACATACAGGCGCACCACTTCCACCGTCTTGCGCCCCTGGTAGTTCAACTGCGGGAAGCGGCCGTCGTAGGGCCGATAAGCCACCGAGGCAACGATCCGGCCTTCGGCACGAGCAATCAAAAACCGCCCGCCGCCCTCAAGGTAGATGGCTTTAAACTGCGCCAGATCGTGGGGGACACCGGTGGCACTGAGCGTGGGAAACAGTTCATCACGCGCCTGCAAAGCAAAGCTCAGCACCTGGGGAATGTCAGCGGCCTGCACCGCATCAATGCTAACGCTCATCGCAAAGGATCCGGCCCGTTATCCAATGGCGAGCGTAAGCCAACACGCGATCGGCCATCGCCACCGGAAAGTGAATAAACCCATGGGCCGCTTCCGGCAGCAAATGAGCCTCCACCGTTGGCCATCGCTCGGCAATCAGCAGGGTGTCATCCTTGAGCGGGTCCAGTTCGCCCACGAACATCAACGCTGGCGGCAGCCCCTCAAAGTCCCCATACAAGGGCGACAACGGTGGCTGTCGGCGCGTCTCGTCGCTGATCCCCGGCGTCAACAGGCTCAGCGCCTGAACCATGCCCGGCCCGTCCAGCAACAAGGTGTCCGGCCCGGCCGTGCGCACACTGGGGGTGCCGGTCAAATCGTAGACGCCGTAATACAACACCGCGCCGCTTACCCGCTGGAGCAACTCGGGCCATTGCTTGAGCGCCAACAAAGTGGCCGCCGCCAGGTGCCCGCCGGCCGACTCCCCGACAAAAAACACCGGCAGGTCGGCAAATTCCGGGCAGTCCGCCAAAAGCCAGCGCGCAGCCGTCAGGCAGTCATCCAGCAGCCCTTCGATCGGCGTATCCACCGCCAGCCGATAATCCACCGACACCACCGCCACATCGCACGCGTTGACCATGCCAAGGTTAAGGTCGTCATCCATTTGCGCATTACCGATCACCCAGCCACCGCCGTGGATATCCAGCACCACGCCTCTGGGCGGGCCAGCGGGGCGCAGGATGCGCAAGGGGATCGCCCCGAGCATTTTGCGTTCCGCCAGGGGCGCCTTCTTGAAGGTCTGGCTGGCACGCAGCAGCGCCTGGATCAGGCGCGGCATCACGCGGTTGCGGACCTTGAAGCGCGGCATCCACGCCAGTTTGCGATTGAAGCGGCGCATCTGGGCCAGTTCGGGCTCGCTGGCGGGCCAATGCTGGTAGGCCATCAGCGATTATTACGCAGGATCGAGAAGTTCAACGCCGCGGCCACGCACAGCCACGCCAGGTACGGGAACAGGATCAGGCCGGTGATCAAATCCAGGCGAACGGCCAGCACCACCATCGCTGCCACGGTGAGCCACAAGAGCACGATAATCACCATCCCGGCGAACAACCGATGGGCACCAAAGAACACCGGCGTCCACAGGGTATTCAACGCAATCTGCACCGCCCACAGGGCCAACACCATTTCGCTGCCGGGGATCAGGGTCAAGCGGTAACCAGCCCAGGCCAACAGCAGGTAGATGATCGTCCATGCCACCGGGAACAGCCAATTAGGCGGGGTGAAGCTGGGCTTGACCAGGGATTCGTACCAGGCGCCGGGTTTGAAGATCACGCCAGTGCTGGCGGCGGCGGCGCAGGCGAGCAGGAAGATGAAAAAGGTCATGGTCGGTCCTTGAGGTCCAGTGGATGGAAAACAGTACACTGCTTTTAAGTGACTCGAACAACCGCGGATAAATTCAATGGGGCGGCAAAATACCCGCGCTTCTACGCGTCATGAAAATTGGTTATGGTCGGCAACATCCAGCACCGTTGCCCGAGACATCCCCTTGCCCCAGCTTGCCGATCACCGCAGCCGCCCCTGGTCAGTGTTCCTGATTTTCCTGCGCCTGGGCCTTACCTCCTTCGGCGGGCCGATTGCACACCTGGGTTATTTTCGCCAAGAGTTCGTCACCCGCCGCCGCTGGCTCAGCGAGCGCAGCTATGCCGAACTGGTCGCGCTGTGCCAGTTCCTCCCAGGCCCGGCCAGCAGCCAGGTCGGTATCGCGTTGGGCCTGTCCCGCGCAGGTTACCGGGGCGCGGCGGCAGCCTGGGCCGGGTTCACCTTGCCGTCGGCCATCGCCCTGATCCTGTTTGCCCTGGGGCTGGCCCACTACGGCAGCGCCCTGCCCCCTGGCGCGCTGCACGGCCTTAAGGTGGTCGCCGTAGCCGTGGTGGCCCAGGCCGTGTGGGGCATGGCGCGTAACCTGTGCCGAGGTGTTTTACGGGTGGCGTTGATGTTGATCGCCGCCTGCGTGGTGGTGCTGCAACCCTCCGCCTGGGCTCAGGTCGGGGTCATGGTGGTCGCAGGCGTGGCTGGCCTGCTGTTGTTCAAGCCCGAGAGCAGTGCCGAGCCCGACGCCCTGCCCATCGCCATCAGCCGCCGTGCCGGAGCCCTGTGGTTGATGCTGTTTTTGCTGTTGCTGGTGGGTTTGCCGATCCTCGCCGCATGGGCGCTCAACCCCACACTGGCGCTGGTGGACGCCTTCTACCGCACCGGCGCACTGGTATTCGGCGGCGGCCACGTAGTGTTGCCGCTACTGCAAGCCGAAGTGGTGCCCAGCCAATGGGTCAACAACGATGTGTTCCTCGCCGGTTACGGCGCCACCCAGGCCGTGCCCGGCCCGCTGTTCACCTTCGCCGCCTTCCTCGGCGCCTCGATGACCCACGCCCCGAGCGGTTGGCTTGGCGGAGTAATCGCGCTGCTGGCGATCTTCGCCCCGTCGTTCCTGCTGATCTTCGGCGCTTTGCCCTTCTGGGCCAACCTGCGCAGAAGCCCACGTACCCAGGCCGCACTCGCCGGGGTGAACGCGGCGGTGGTTGGCCTGTTGTTGGCGGCGCTGTACCAGCCGGTGTGGACCAGCGCGATTTTCAACGGCTACGACCTCGCCCTGGCGTTGCTGGCACTGGTCGCGTTGATGGTGTGGAAACTGCCGCCATGGCTGGTAGTGATAAGTTGCGGCCTACTCGGCACGTTACTGTAGGAGCGAGCTTGCTCGCGAAAAACTCACAGGCGCCGCGTTTAATCTGAAGGCACGCGTTATCGTTAACGATTTTCGCGAGCAAGCTCGCTCCTACAGCATTGGGGCTCAGCCCGGCTCGACTATCTTGAGCCACGGCCAACGCGCCTGATAACTCCTGGCCTTGTGCAAAAACAGCTCCGGCTCCGGATGCAAAGGGTTGATACGCAACACCCCCTGCTCCACATCTTCCAATCCATAAGGCGCATACACCTCACCGCAAGCGATATCCAGCGCAATGCACGTGCCCGCCACCAGGTAACGGTCAACCCCCTGCCGAGCCGAATGCAACTGCGGGTAAGGCCGGCCAAACCGCTGACCATACCAAAGGTGCACCCGCGCCTGATTCCTGACCTCCACACTCACCCCCAGGTCTTGGAACAGCCCCTGCGCCGCACGAATTACCGCGTCTTCCGCCTCGTAGGACAGGTCCTCGTCAAAGTAAAAAACGTCGTAGTCCTTCACGCCCTGAGCCGCCGGCAGATTCGCCTGATGGTTCCACACCGCCTGGAACAAACAGCCCGCCGTGAGCATGCACTGCTGCACACCAAGATCCGGCAAGCGCGCGGTGAGTTGCGCATTGATAGGGTTGGCCATGGCCAATTCGAGCAGGGTGTCGACCGTCAATGTCATGTTCAGTCCTCCATCGTCTGACGCCACAGTACCACCCCAACATGTCACTCCTGTAGGCGCGGGCTTTTCACACCGAAACGAATCAGAAGTTTGACGAAATCACCTCGCGCCCTGCGTACAACTCAGCGCGAAGCCGAACAAATGAAACCAACATGAAGAATGCCCCCACTTGCTTGTAAAGCAACTTTACGCAGCACTACCCTTACACGCCCTACCTCAGCTGCCCCCGCTGAAATTGATCAGGACACCGGCTAAATGGAGTTCGCCCCTTGCACGCCCCACCGCTCACTCTTAAAGGTGCGTATCGCGATACCTGCAACGCCTTCTCGCGCCAAAAGTATGAAGGCCGAGAGCGCTGCATAAATGTGTCTAACTTTAACGCCGAGCATCTAAACCCACACCGTTGATGACACCGGCGTAGTGCCGTCATCGTTTTCGGCGCAGATAGAGCGTAAAGGTCAATTCAAGGAGAATGACAGTGAAGTGGATGGATGATGTGCTGGACACGATCGACAATGCCCGAACCGAAGCTGAATTGTTGGCTCGGATCGTCAGCACGGCAAAACACCTGGGGTTCGACTATTGCGCCTATGGAATCCGAATCCCTATCCCCGTCACCCGCCCTAAAATCGTGATGAGCAATAATTTTTTGCCTTCATGGCGACAACGCTACGCCCACTGCAAATACATCGCCGTGGACCCGACGGTACAGCACTGCACGAAATCGACGATACCGATTGTCTGGGACGAGCAAATGACCCGGCAAAACCCGCAGATGTGGGAAGAAGCCCGTGGCGCCGGGCTGGCCCATGGTTGGGCGCAATCCTGCCTAGACGGCCGCGGCAGCGGCGGCATGCTGACACTGGCGCGCTCCAATGACCCTATTACGGCCCAAGAGCTTGCCGCCAATCAAAAATACATGCGGTTTTTGGTGCATGTCGCTCATCAGGGGTTCTTGCGCGTGCTGACGCCGCACTGGCAGTTACCGCAGGAAAAAACCCTGTCGCAGCGTGAATGTGAAGTGCTCAAGTGGGCAGCCGACGGCAAGACCGCCCACGAGATCGGTTTGATCCTCTCGCTATCGCGGGAAACCATCAAATTTCACCTGCGCAATGCAGGCTCGAAACTGGGCGTGCATAACTGCACCGCTACCGTCGTGCGCGCCACTTCACTGGGCTTGCTTGTCTGACACATACCTGATTGGCGCACCCCTGATGCGTTAATGCCGCTCAGTGTGAACAACAACAATAATACGCGCACCCTCACGACACACCTGCCCAAAAGAGCAGTACCTAAGTGTTCGATTATTCTGCCGAATGGCCCCTCGATTTTTTGCCGAGGGTTCCTCATGTATATAACCACGGGTACGCGCCTGACATTACCGACCGAACTGTGGCAGGCCCTGTTGCTGTATCGCTATCGCGTATTTGTCGAAAAACTTGGGTGGCATCTGGACTGTGCGGTCGGTGAGGAACTGGACCAATTTGACCGCGACGACACGGTGTACGTAATCGCCCGTCAAGGCCCGCACATCGTCGGTGTGGCGCGGCTGCTGCCCACGCACAAGCCCTATCTGCTCAAGGAAGTGTTCCCCCAGGTGCTGGGTGGCCAGGCACTCCCTCATTCTGCGCACATCTGGGAAATTTCCCGGTTTGCCGCCGTCGACCTGCAACAACAGACCTTCACGGGCCACTCCCTGTCATCGCCCAACGCCGTGGCGCTGCTGCATGAAGTGCTCAAGGTCGCCGCTTGCCACAAGGTTCGCCAATTGATCACGGTATCGCCGCCGGGAATTACCCGCTTGTTGCGCAACGCGGGTTTCGACGCTCATTGCGAGGGCAAGCTGACCGTGATCGACGGGCACAAGATCATGGCCAACTGGATCAGTGTGCCGCCCTGCCTGGCTGATCGAGAAGTGGCCTGAAGCAGCGCAAATGGCCTGCCGCTGCGGGCAAGTCGGCCGAGCCGACTCCCCAAAAGGTTAGGTTACAACCTCAGGCGCCTGCTCTTAAATAACGCTGCATCGGCATTCCAACCGACTATAAATGGGACACACGATCTACATGAAAAAAGTCATTGTCATTTCTGGCCATCCTGATCTTTCGGTTTCCCGCGTCAATACCGCGATCATGGGCAAGATCAGCCAGCGTGGCGTCAAGGTCCATAGTCTGGCCAGCGCGGTGACGCCCACCGGGTTCGATATGGGTGCAGAGCAGGCATTGCTCAATGCCCATGACCGCATCGTGTTGCTGTTTCCGTTGTACTGGTATTCCTGCCCGGCAATCATGAAACAGTGGATCGATGAAGTCTTCACCCCCGGCTATGCCTACGCACGCGGCGGCGACAAGCTCAAAGACAAGGAATTCATGATCATCACCACGGTGGGTGCGCCCTCCACCGGCTACCGCGCTGGCGGGTTCAACCGTTACACCCTGGATGAATTGCTCAGGCCGTTGCAGCAGACGGTGGCGTACGTCAAAGGCATCTACCTGCCTGTAGTCGGGATTTACGAATCGGTGTTCATCGATGACGAATCAATCGACGTCACCGCTCGGAATGTCGCCGCACAAGTGATTGAGGACCAGGCCAGCGCCGACCAACTCTACGAGAACATGCTGTTGCAGGCCGAGCAGGCACAAATCGCGCTGCTGCAATAAGGTGCCCTCACGCATGAAGACGTCAAATAACCAGATCCCACCGTGCGCCAGCCTGGTGGCCGCGCGCAACGAGCTGGGTTTTCTGCACTCTGCCAGCGCACTCATCGACACCCAAGCCACGCCACTGGAACTGTACTGCCAGATGACTGCCGCGACGCCCGCCTGGCTCAAAGGCGCGTTCAGGTTGCGCGACAGCATCTCACAGCACTTTCACGTCGAGCGGATCGGCGGGTTCTCGGGTGTCACACCCCAGTGCGCCCCGGTGGTCGGCGAAAAGCTCGACTTCTTCACCATCGAAGCCATCAGCGCACAGAAGCTGGTACTGACCTCACGCGACACCCACCTGGCGGTCATGGTCTCGATCGATACACCTCTCACGCAACCGCGCTGCCTGCATATCACCACCTCCGTCAAGACCTACAACACGTTCGGCCGCCTGTACATGCTGCCGGTGGCGCCGGTGCATGGGCTCATCATCAAGCGTTTGCTGTCCCGTCTCCCCCTACATTCCCCAACTCGCTCACTTGGAGATCGCAACTCATGAACAGCGCAGACTCAATTGACCCTCATCTGTTGCACAAAGACACACCCAGGGATGTATTGATCGGACGACCCAGGCTGATTCTGCCCAGCTTTCTCAGTGCTTCGATCGGTGCCGACATACTGGCTGGCAACCCCCAGGATCAGGAGCTGTTCAAACAGCTGTACCGTGCCCAAGACGGCCGGTATGTGCTGCGCCATCTGCCCCTGACCCTCAGTGCGGAACAGGCCGGCACACTCTCCACCTTCGAGATCCGCCTGGCTGACTTCTATACCGAGTGCGACGACCGCTTCATCCTCACGGCTGAATTCATCCCCCACCAAGCCCAACGCTACCTGGCCCAGCATTTCCAAGGCGGTGATGCCCACATACCGCCCGACCAGGTAATACGCATGATCGAATGCCTTGAGTCGCTCGCGCAGTGGGACAAGGCCAGGCAGGGCTCTTACCTGTTGATCAACGACACCAAGAATTACTACTTCTACAACAAGCAGCACGAACATGTACCGGGCCTGATGTTGATCGAAGTAGCCAGGCAAGCCATGTACCACTACGTCTACAACTACTTGGGCCATCAGCGCGGTGCGGTTTCCATTTCCATCGAAGACTTGCGCATTTCCTTCAACGCCTACACCGAATCGGCTTACGAGGTCGAAGTCGTGGTGCAACAGACACACGGCCTGAAGCGATCGCAACCCAAGTCCATCGACAAGTGCGCAAACTTCTATCAGAACGGCCGGCTGGTATCGCGTCTCTGGCTGCAAGGCGCAGTGATCAAGTTACCGCTGTTCAAACGCATGCGTTCGTTGAACTACCCTCAGGATCACTGGTTCACCCCTTCCGATCGCTTGCCCAAGAACATCCTCGTGCATCACGCCGACAGTGCGCTGCAAGCCAGGCTGAGCCTGCTCTCGGTACTGGGCGTGCTGGTGACTCACCAGGCCGAAGGCATCAATTGGAGCACGGTCACGACCGTATCGCTGTATATCGAAGGGGGCGGCTTCCTCAGCCTGCCCGTTGCTTCGACTTGCTCCACCGGCGAACCCGACCAGCGCGTGCTGGTGTTCGACAAACTGTCCAAGAGCCAGGCCAGCGAACTGCGTGAAACGATCAAGTGCCACTGCTTCTTTGCCGGGCAGATGCAATGGAACGCTGGCTCCTCACCTGACCCTCTGGCCCCCGAGCAAATCGTGGCATGAGGATCCTGCGCCCATGAGCTATGAGTTATCACAACGCCCACTGATGATCGGTCAGGGCGTTTCGCTGAAAAACCGCATGTATTTCGCGCCGATGGGCATCGACCTGGCCACCTCGGACGGTTCGCTGTCCGAGGAAATGCTCAGGTTCTATCAACATGTAATCGACGGAGGCTGCGCCATGGTGGTGCTGGGCAACTCCTCCATAGCGCCCTCCACGCGTCTGCATGCGCGTGGCCTGTGCCTGCACAGCCATGCCAACGTGGAAAAGCTCGCGCCGCTGGTGGAGTACGGTCGCCAGCGGGACTGTCCAGTGGTGGTGCAACTTCAGCATTACGGCGCCCAAGGTGGTACACAGATCAGCGGCCAACCGCTGCTTTGCCCGAGCCGCAGTGCGTTATCCGGCAGCCGCAGCGCCGAGGCATTGGAGATGAGTGTCGAGGACATCGACGCCGTTTGCGATCAGTTTGCTCAAGCGGCTCTGCGAGCCAGACAGGCCGGCGCCAGGATGGTCCAGCTTCAGGCCTCCAATGGCTACCTGCTGAGCAGTTTTCTATCGCCCTGGACCAACCATCGCCATGACGCTTACGGCGGCAGCCCGCTCAAGCGAGCACGGTTTCTGTTGGAAGTCATCGACCGCATTCACAGGGTTACCGCAGGAGAGCTGGAGGTTTCCGTGCGCCTGGGCATTGATGATTGCGTAGGCGCCAACGGGCAGCAACCGGAACTGCTCCAGGATGTGGTGGCGGCCCTGGAAAACGCCGGGACCTCGGCAATCATGTGCTCGATCACCATCAAGGAAACCTTCCGCTACATGCTGTCTGCCCATCCGAGCATTCAGCAACAGTTCGTCGAAGGGGTACGCCTGATCAAGTCATTCACCTCGCTGCCGGTCGGCTATGCCGGTTTCATTGGCTCCCTGCAGGAAGCAGAAAATCAACTGCAGCTGGGTCACTGTGACCTGATCGGTATGAGCCGAGCGCTTTTTGCCGATAACGACCTGATCAACAAATCGCTCGCCGGCCATGAAGACAAGGTTCAGCAATGCCGGTTTGACGGTAACTGCTTTCGGGACAAGAGCAACCCGCAACTCGACCGGGTGTATTGCTGCGTGAATGAGCACTACAAGCGTCCCGCTCACATCCACTACGGAAATCAATAACATGGAATTTCAAGACAAGAACATCGTCATTACCGGCGGTGCCAGCGGCATCGGCCTGGCGGTGGCAAAACAACTGGCCAAAGCGGGCGCACGCCTGTTCCTGATGAGCAGGAACCAGCAAAAGGCCGACGCCGCTCTAGAGATACTGGGGGCTTCGGCGCAGTTCATCTTTTGCGATGTGGCGTCGCACACGTCGGTAGCCGAGGCATTCGCGACGGTGGATGGCGAGGTGGATCAGTTGCACTTTGCAATCAACAACGCCGGCATTACCGCCCCCTACGCACCGATCGCGACCAGCGCACCGCAGGATTGGGACAGGGTCATCCACACCAACCTGAACGGCCCCTTTTACTGCCTGCAAAAAGAACTGGAACTGATCAGCCGGTACCCCGATGGAGCGATCGTCAATGTGTCTTCGTGCGCGGGCGTGATGCCTATGGCCAATCAGGCCGCCTACGTCGCCAGCAAGACCGCGCTCAATGCCTTGACGCAGGTCGCCGCGATGGAGAATGCCTGCGACAGCGAATCCGGTTTTGCCGTACGCGTCAACGCCGTAGCGCCCGGACCGACACTGGGCGGTATGAACTCTGCGGAACGGCTGGCGGCCCATCCGGAAAACACCCAGCGCAAGCGTGACGTGACCGCCATGAAACGCTTTGCCCATCCAGAGGAAATCGCCGACGCGATCCTGTTTTTGTTGAGCCGCAGATCCAGCTACATCACCGGCTCGGTGCTCAGTGCCGATGGCGGCTATCACATCGGCAAATTCTAGGGGCAATCATGGCTAGCATATTGATCACCGGTGTGAGCACCGGTATCGGCAACGCTCTGGCACGTTATCACTTGGCCAGGGGCGACGAGGTGCTTGCGGTATCACGCAATCCTGCGGCCAATATCCCGTCACAGGAGCGCTTTCACTTCCTCAGGTGCGACTTGACCGATATCGACCGCGCCCCGGCAATCCTGCAGGCGTTGCTGTCGCGCTCCCCTGCCCCGGTAGACACCGTCTACCTGAATGCGGGTCGGTTCGGCAGCCCTCCACAACTGGCCACGCAAACTTCGATGCAGGAGTTCAACAGCGTCCTGGCGCTTAACCTGGGCGCGGTGAAAATGGTCCTGGATATCCTGCTGAGTGCGACGCAACCTCCCGGCACCGTGGTGTTTTCATCATCGATTTCGGCACTGCGCCAACGGGCCGGGATGCTCTCATATTCGGTCTCCAAGGCGGCGCTGAACGCTCTGGCAAAAATCTATCACCTGGAAAACCCACACACATTCTTTGCCGTGCTGGGGCTCTGCAACGTCCAGACGACGGTGGCGAAGACCATCATGGCGGCGGATGAACGCTTCGGTGATCTTGTCGCACTCCGCCAACGGGCGGCAGTGCCCGGCTACATCGTCGACGCAGAATCCCGCGCTGCGCATATCGTTCAGGTCTTGGCCGAGCGCCATCATCTTGGACTGAAATCGGGTGAGTTCCAGGAAATCCGCGACTTGTTGAACCAGCCACTCCAGGAGGAGACCCGCAATGACCCAATCCACCCATGAAAAAATCGTACGTGCCGGCGCTGCGTACGACATTCTCGCGATGGCTCCCTTCGCCTTGCCGATCGTGTCCGTCTGGGCCTATGCACTGATCCAATGGGTTGATTTGCAACTGGGCTTCGACAGCCACTTCTCGGCGCTCGACCCCACCGCCATGTTCCTGCTCAACATCGGCGCCTGGGCATACCTTGTGTGGGGCGTTGTACGTTGGCGAGCCCCTACACGCGAACATGCCCGTCTCAGCGCTTTGCTACGCGTGATCGTAGTGGTAGTGCAGGTAGTGGCCGTCAGCAGTGGCGCTTCACCTTTCCTGCTGGTGCTGGGTGCCGTTCAATTGTTGCTGGCGGTGCTGGAGTTTTCGCATAGGTTATTCGAGCGCAACGCTGCCCCATCCAGCCGAGAAGAGGCACGCGCTTACTGATGCCGCCGGGGGCCAACCTGGTGCTTGATGGAGGCCCCGCCTTCATCTCCTCGACATCGCCCCCGGACCATTCACCCACTGAGCCCTCCTGCTTATCCCTACCTTTAGTCGGATATTTCTGGCGGTTCAAGCGCAACGGCTAGCCTTCAGCCTAGCGTAAGGGATAACGCTGACCTATCGGTCCATGAAGGGCTAGTACGCCTCGTCGTCCCGACGCTTTATCTGCTGAGGAGACGATAATGAAAATAACCTTGAAACGGTTGGCGTGCCTGGGTGCAAGCTTCACCAGCGTGCTCGCCATGGCCGATGCGGCCAGCCCGCCGCCGCTGTCACCTGTGATTCCCTTCGACGTCACCGCCAATGCCCCCTTCACCCTGGACAACCTGCAACACGATTTCGACGTGCTGTCGTGGCAGACCTTCGTCGCGCTGAACTGGCCCGCCAACGCCGACGGCAGCGCCAATACCTCGGCGCAGATCGGCGCGCCGGGGCAGACGGTGTGGGAGTCGTGGAAGGAGAGCTACGAGATTTTCCTGCCCCAAGGCCAGATGCCTGTCGCCTGGAACCAGAAGTCGCCGCTACCCCCGGCCTGTCAAGGCAAGGGTGACCTGCCCGTGCTGCAGCAGATGGGCAAGGTCGCCGGTGTGCTCGACGAGACCATCCAACCGTTCAAGACCGGCCCACTGGTGGACCAGAACGGCACTTACACGCGCAACGCGATCATGGTCAACCAGCCGATGTTCGACAACATCGTCAACAATGGTCTGTACAGCAAGGAAGGCCAACAGGCTTTCTTCACCAAGGCCGACAACCGCATCGCCTTCTCCTGCGGCGTGAAGGAGGACAAGCAGGTCGGCGCGATCATGGTCAAGTCGGCCTGGAAGGTACTCGGCGGCAACGACAACCCGCAGGACTTCCACGCCGTCGACGCGCTGGTCTACACCCCAGGCAATGCCGACCCGAGCAAGGGCGCGGTGATCCCCGAATCGTGCAACGCGCAGAAGGTCGGGCTGGTCGGCCTGCACATCGTGCACAAGACCAAAGATGCGCCGCAGTGGGTGTGGTCAAGCTTCGAGCACGTGCGCAACGTACCGGAAAAGACCACCCCCATGAACGAGCGCAAGGGCCCCTACCTGTTCTACAACGCCCAGGCCAGCGACCGCCCGGTGAACGAGCCGCCCCCGCAGCCGTGGGACCCGTCGAAGAAAGCCACACCCTCGCAGATCGTGCGGGAAATTCCGCTCACCGCCGCAACCCACCAGCTCAACGCGCAATGGCAAGGCGCGCTCAAGGGTACGGTGTGGGCCAACTACCAGTTGATCAGCACCCAATGGCCAACCGCCCCCGCCGATGACTGCCAGGTGCCGTCGCCAACCAACCCGCTGGGCACGCCTGCGCCGAACTTCCTGGCCAACGCCACGCTGGAAACCTACAACCAGGGCACTACGCCGCAGGCTTCATCCAGTTGCATGGAATGCCACAACAACGCGACCACCCGGGTGACCCAGTCACCGCGCACCAGCTTCGCCGACTTCACCTTTCTGCTTGAACGTGCCCAATCCACCGGTGCCAAGGAGTGATGCCATGAGCGACCCGAACCTGCAAGACTTCATCGACCTGTCTGCCGAGCTCACTGGCCTGTCAGCCAAGCTGCTGGCGCCTGCCGTCGACCCGATCAACCTGCCTCCGGTGTTCTTCGACACCGCCCAGCAAGGCATGGGCACCGAAGCGTTCAGCAAACTGCTGAACCTGTACGTCCCTATCAAAGGCCAACCCCATAAGCAGATCGCCAGCGCCATACTCGGCAGTTCGGACCCGCAGATCGCCAAAGGCGCCCGCTCGATCATGAAGCTGTGGCTGCTTGGCAGCTGGTACCAGCCTTATGACCAAGGCGCCGCCCACACGGGTGACATCCGCGTGGTCTCCGACCAGGCTTACAAGGAAAGCTGGGCGTGGAAAATCGCCCAATCCCACCCCATGGGCTACAGCGAGTACCACTTCGGCTACTGGGCCGAGCAGCCACCGACCCTCAAGCAATTCACCGGTGTCGACGCCAAGGAAGGGCAGCAGCCATGAGCACTCTAAACACCCAGAACATCGAAACCGCCGACGTGATCGTCGTGGGCGCCGGCATGGCCGGCAGCGTCATGGCCTACCAGCTGGGCCTGGCCGGCTTGAAAGTGCTGGTGCTCGAGTCGGGCCCGGCGATACCGCCTAACCGCAGCGAGTACCTGGAGCGTTTCTACACGGCCGTGCTCAAGGCGCCCGAGTCACCCTACCCACCGGAGCAGAGCGAGCAGACCCCGGCCAAACAGTTCGCCCCGCGAGCGACTATCCAGGACTTGATCACCGCCGGCAGCCACGACAAGGACAAGGTGCAGAAGAGCTACTTGGTACAGAACGGGCCGCAACTGTTCGCCAGCACCTACGAGCGGGTGGGCGGCGGTACCATGTGGCACTGGATGGGCACGGCTCTGCGCCTGTTACCCAACGACTTTCGTATGCAGAGCAAGTACAAGGTCGGGGTCGACTGGCCGATCAGCTACGACGACCTGCAGACCGCCTACTGCCGCGCCGAGGAAGAGATGGGCGTCTCTGCCGATGTGGCGTCGCAGACTTACCTGGGCGTGACCTTCCCCCAGGGCTACCAATACAGCATGCACGGCATTCCTCCATCGTTGGTCGACCAGGGAGTGGGCAATGCCATCAATGACAAGCAGTACCAGGGCTTCACCCTCAACGTGCGGCAAACGCCAGCCGGGCGTAACTCGCAGAACGACAACGGCCGCCGGGTATGCGCCGGCAACACCAGCTGCACGCCGATCTGCCCGATCCAGGCCAAATACGACGCCACCGTGACCATGGCCAAGGCGCTGGATACCGGCAACGTGCGTATTCTTTACCAGTGTGTGGCGAGCAAGGTGCAGGTCGATGCCAATGGGGTCACGGGTATCGATTTCATCCAGTACCAGAACAACGGCACGCAACAGAACGGCACGGCCCAGGGCAAGCGCTACGTGATCGCCGCCCACGCGATCGAAACGCCCAAGCTGCTGCTCAACTCCATCAGCCCGCACAGCCCAAAAGGGGTCGCCAACAGCAGTGAACAGGTCGGCAAGTCGTTGGCCGACCACCCGGTGTACCTGGCCTGGGGCCTGATGCCCGAAGGCAAGCCGTTGTTCCCGTTCCGTGGGCCACTGTCCACCTCGGGGATCGAAGACATGCGCGATGGCCCGTTCCGCTGCGAGCGTGCCGCGTGGCGTATCGAGATCGGCAACGAGGGCTGGAATTGGTCGGCGAATGATCCGTATACCACGGTCTGCGATTTTATCGACGGCGACAACAATGGCGGCACCAACAATGGCGGCGCCGACCACAAGAGCGAGGCATTGTCCGGCGTGGCGCTGGTGCAGAAGCTCAACAGCGTGCTGACCCGCCAGTTCCGCTTGGCCTTCTTGATCGAGCAGGTGGAGGAAGACCCCGAGCATGCGCAGTGCCGGGTGGACAGTAGCAAGCATTTCACCGACGGCTTGGGCCTGCCTCGGCCAGAGATCGCCTACGAACTGTCCGAATACACCATGAAGGGCTTCAAGCAGGCGCGCCTGGCCGCCACGCATATCATCACCAAACTGATGGGCGCCACCGAGCTGACCGACCTGAAGCCCAAGCTCAAGCCCGGCTCGCAAACCGTGTTCGAGTACGACGGTCAGAACTACGCCTTCTACGGCGCTGGCCACCTGATGGGTACCTACCGCATGGGCTCGGACCGCAGATATTCAGTGGTGGACAAGGACCAACGCAGTTGGGACCACCCCAACCTGTTCCTGGTGGGCGACGGCGTGTTCCCCTCCACCGGCACCGCCAACCCGACCTTGACCATCACCGCGCTGACCTTCCAGGCCGCCGACGTGGTCGCCAGCGATCTGCTCAAGCGTACCGTGCAGGTGCAGGCCAGAGACCCCTGGCAGGGCACCGGCGTGCAGGTCAACGGACAGAGCTGGCAACTGGCGGTGTGTACCGGTGGGCAGTGGACGGCCAACCCGGGCACCGGCATGGTTGGTGCGGCGGGCCACCCAGGCCTGACCGCCAAGCCCGGCTATACCTTGCCCGGTCAAGCGGAAGGCGCATTGATCGGGCGTATCGGCACCAGCGGCGCGCCGTTCCTGGTCGGCAACCAGGCGCAATTGCCGCGTGGCCAGCAGGGGGAGTTGCAGTTGTGCATCAATGACGACCTGGCCGGGCGTTACGGGGCTGGCCTGAGCGATAACCAGGGCAGTCTGTCAGTGGAGGTACGTTTCGGGTCGGTGTAGGCGTTGTCATAGCAACCCCACAGTGCTGCGGCGATGTTGCAGTGTTGTGGGGTTGCTCTCCCAATCCCGTCACTTACAAGCTATCGGCCACGCCCAACGCAGTGAGCCATTGCCATTGCAGCCAATGCCTCAGAAACCGCCAAGCAGCATGATATGAGTCGCCTGAGCCTCATCTGTCCGCTTGAAGCCACAGCGCTCATAAAAGGCGCTTCCTTCAACCGTATCCGTGAAAAGACGCACGACCTGAAACCTGAGAGCGGCGCGTTCAACAAGCGCCTTTACCAGCATCTGTCCGACGCGTTGCCCCCTTGACGAAGGTGCGATGTACACCCGTCGCAGTCTGGCCACATTATTGTCAGCATAGGGATCAACTGAAAGACCGCCGATGCCTATCAGTTGCTGATTAAAATAGGCCGCCATCAGACACTCGCGGGGTGCATCAAAGCGGTTTGCCCCGGAGTGCCATTCGTTAATCAGACGCGTGAGGAACCTGAAACCCTCGCCAACGGCTTCCTTTTCCAGCGTTTGTATCTGGCGCGGAAGGTGGGGGATCCGTTGAACCTCATATCGTTTCATCCATCCCTGCCTCCAATATGAAACGCGTTCAATGCTAACAATTTCGTTTGAGGTGACGAACACTGCAAGGTCACTCCTGTAGGAGCGAGCTTGCTCGCGAAAACCCCAAACGATCACGCAGCGCCTGAAGGCAAAATCCGATTCCCCTGCCGCACCTTGCTCCATTGCCTACGCCTGCGTCAGAATCCGCCGGCTTGTGCGCTGGAGTGGCCGTCTCTAAGGTGGCTCGGTCGCTGAATTGTTCAGTGATTCGGGTTTAGTAGCCTGAATTTGGGTATCTATAAGGTGCATGAGCGTCACCAATCAGACAGTGCATCTGTGCTTGATGGTGGCTGTGCGTAGGGCGTCCTCGGACGCGCCGGTTTTGTTAGGTTCCACCGGTCTACTAACCTGCGTACAGCTACCGCCCTTATTGTTTAGTAGCGATGGGGAAGTGGCCCAAGCAAGGAACTTAACCATGGTTAACGATTCAACCACCCTCTTCACCGTTGCCCCAAACGCCAGCAACGAAACCCTCATCACCAACAGCTACGAAACCTTCACCAGCGTCAGCACCCTGCTGCTCGACCTGTCCGAAGACCTCAACGGCAAACACCGCGACATCGCCCTCGCCATACACCAACTGAGCGAACTGGGCGTACTCCTCACCGCCAGACTCCTCGACCGCGAAGCGCCCTGCCCTGGCTGATGATCAGCTCTTCAACTCATTAGGTCGATGACTCGTCGCGTCGTTGTAAGCCACGTACAACGACTCGGCGGTTTGGCACTTGATGGCTTTGGTGGATTCAGCCTCGACACAAAGCCCTCTGCGATGACGAGAGCGGCGACTGCTTTCGGCCAAAATCAGATTATGGACACGCCGCTTATCCGACGGTAATGTGCAACACGCGTCATGTCGTTTTGCCATAAAATCTTCTGGCGCCTTTTCAGGAGCACCACTCAAGCCGAGCAGGGAGTTACGCATGAGCAAGGGACGTTATCAAACACAAATGGCGGCAAAAGTACGCAACTTATGTCATCTATTCATAGTTATGAGTGAATAATAATTATGGAAGTCATAACTCTCAAGAGCTGGGATGAGTACGACAAAGCTGTCTCAAGAAAGCATTATAGAAAATGGATTTATCGTGGCCAAACAGATGCCTCTTGGAAGCTGGAAAGTTCCTTATACCGCGCATTTGAAGAAGCCCAAGCAATTCACAAGGCATATGCAAGAACAGAAAAGCGCATAAACAAAGTGGAGCATGAGCGAGTAATGATCGATCGCTTTATATGCCACGCACATATTTATTTATCATCATTACCCAAAGAAGGCGATCCTCTAAGTTGGTTATCGTTAATGCAGCACCATGGAGCACCAACTAGGCTTCTTGATTTTACGTTCTCTCCATACATTGCGTTATTTTTTGCTCTTGAGGCAGGTGAAGGGAGCGCTGCAATTTATTGTTTAAATCATCATGCTATAAAAAATGATGACGACGAATATTTTGGCAAAAATCGTCTTGAAGTTTACTCAAGAATACTTGAAGGTGATAAAGCATCTGATGACCCATGTCTGTTCGCCTTTGAGCCGACATTTTCTAATCATCGCCTGCTTTCTCAGCAAGGATTGTTTGTGGCTACAAACACATTGAAGCACTCGCATGAAGAAATAGTTAAAGACTATCAGATAGGCAACCCTGATATTGTCAAGTACATAATCCCAAAAAAATTACGCTATAGCGGTTTAAAAAAGCTAAACCAGATGAACATCAATGCAGCCAACATTTATCCAGGTCTTGATGGCTTCTGCAAAACAATGTGTAGGCAGCCGGTATTTGGCTTAGAGTGGCAGCGAAGAGTTGGTAATTAATCGAAAAGGAAACAAAGTGATTTTCTTAGAAGTGAATCCGCTCCCTTTTTCCACTTCGCAGGCTGGACGTCAAAAAGGTGCATTTTTTGTTTACCTGTTAGCTTCACATTAGCAGTCAGCCTGAGTCGAGTTTTTAAGGAAGTCATATGAGAAAGCCTAGAATATTTATAGCTTCAGCGGTAGAAAGCTTGGATGTGGCTGATGCATTCAACGTAAACCTAGATCATCAGGCTGAGGTAACGGTTTGGAAACATGGGTTTAGCCTTTCTCAGAACACGATTGACTCTCTGGTGAAAATGGCAGAATCAGTGGACTTCGCAATTTTCGTTTTTACACCAGATGATATTGCAGAAATCAGAGACCAGCAAAAACACATTGTCCGAGATAATGTGCTTTTTGAACTTGGCCTATTCGTCGGCACTTTAGGTAAAGAGCGATGCTTCATCGTTAAACCCCGAGAGACCGAGCTGCATTTTCCAACTGATCTTTTAGGCCTTACACCCGCAGATTACAACGGTGAAAGGTCTGATGGAAATTTAGAGGCTGCTGTAAATCATCCATGTGTACTAATCAAGAAAGAAGTGGCAAATTTAGGCTTGCTTTCAAAGGATCTAAACATTCAAACAAAACCCCGCAGGCAAGCCGGATACAATTACAAACTTGGTGACGTTGAACATCGCCTATTGGCAAAAGTTCTTGAAAGCTACGCTAGCTCACCGGATGGCGTATCTGTATGGAGTACATTTAACGATTTGAAAGGGGTTGAACAAGGTGTACTGAGTTTAGCGGCAATTAAGCTAGAAAGGGTCGGATTTCTAGATAAGAGCATCGCTATAGATCACGAGTATAATGGCTCTGAATATTATACATTTTCAATAACTGCCGACGGAATAGATTACCTGTTGGAAAATGAGGAGTTGCTTCATAAAGCAAATAAGAAAGTGGATACCGTTGATTTCGATAGAGATATCCCCTTCTAGATTTTCGCAAAAAACGCGAAAAGGAGACAAATTTATCTCTAGAGAAAAATCCGTCTCCTTTTTCGTTGACTGTCAAACTTTCTCTAAAACGTTCTCATACAACCTCTGCCAACAGCAGCCATTCGGAAGCGCCTAAAAATCAGATTCGATTCAGCACCCAAAAGTAGCCAGGCCGAGAAACAGCATAAAACCGCGATTGCTTCTTGCAGCTTGAATTCAAGAAACATCCATTTTATTGACGAGTTCGATCCGTGAAAATGCAAGCTTCTGCATTTCTCTACGACGTCGAAAATCTCTAGCAGCAGATGCAAAATCTATAACAGTTCGTACAACTGCTTCCTGCGGGTCTTTATCTAGCATTTGTCCAACCCAGTCTCTCCAAGGAACAATCAAATGCTCAACGGAAACTTGCTCATATGGATCTCGTGCCGCTGCGATTATATAACCGACAACCACAGCCATTGAATGGTCAAAGACTACATTTCCGATTGGGCCACCCAGGATAAACTCGGCCACTTCATTTGCGCATGAAGCATTTGCCGTATATCTATGATAGAGGTCCGAATTTTCTTGGCGCAATACCATTAGAGGAATTAGCAAAGGAATATCTAAGAAATGATCCTTTGGAATGCTGCGCAGCATCAATCTTAACCTAACAACAAGCTGATCAATATCTCGAAGAGTAAAGTTAAATCGTACTGCTAAAAAACCTAGTACTTTCGCCCCACGGGCGAAAAGGGGACAGATTTATTTTTTCCTAAATAAATCTGTCCCCTTTTTCCGCGCAGCTTGCATTACTTTATCGCAACACCTACCGACCTACCAGGCTCTTTAGTCGACTAATATTTTGTGAGTAATCTACTATATAGGCCCCAAATGAATGCGTCATCGTTACACCTTGATCCATCCACCTTCTCATATCCCACCCAAGATCAAGTAGATCTGAGGCAGCGAAAACAAATTCTAGCGTGTCAATTATAAACGCGAATTCTGTGAAGTGTTTTTGATAGTCGAACGACCCGGCACTGCCATGCACATAGTGATTTCGAGACAAAACTGCATGATTGCATGGCAGATAAAGTTCCGGAAACTTATCGCCGGCCACCTCGATTATCTTGTCGGCACGATGATGTATCTTGTCGCGCAGGCTTGCCTTACCAATGCGTCCCAAGCTTGAGAGAACTGACTGTCTAGCGAAACTTTCCGGCATGCCTGCGAATATTTTTCGGCACTGCGTCACCGCATCTTTCAGCGACGCATCAGTTGCCTTCGTTTTAGGAGCATGGCTATCTGGTAGCAAATCAAACATGTTGGCAGCGCCAACTATACGATTGATGCTGTAGCTCCCAAAAAATGCGGTCGCAAATCGTACCCTTGGATCACCCATAGTATCCGCACTATCCATCCAACCTGTCACCACCTTGGCAAATTCTTCAGGGTTATGATCTGGGCAAAGAAGAATGTCACCTAAGCTAGCTGAGGAATCCCCCTCGACGCGTTCATTGCACAAGCTCCAGTACAGTCGGGCAGTCTGAGGTCTATTGGGCGAGGGCTCCTTTGAGCGCTGAGTCAGTTCCAACTCGATCCAACGGAAGCGCTGACGATGCCCGAGGCTAAGCTCAAACAGCCCGTGTAAGGTGCGAAGAGCATCGATCGCTTCGTCCAGTGTCTTAGGTTCTGCGAATTCGATATTGGCGGTGACTTCGTTGTTGATGCCTATGCCAGCAGCACTTCCCGAGTTATGGGAGGACCGATTCGTCAGTGAGACTTTCCCAATCTTTGCGTTGCTCGCTACGATTTCCCACAAACCGCTAAAATACAGCAAGTGAGGGTGCTCGCTGATCTGAGGCTTGAAAGCGCGGCTTTCCCAACCATACTCTTCTGCTATCTTTTCACTGCGCTTGTAATCCATCTCTAGAATCTGATGGATTTCTTCTATTTCTGGATATATTGATTGAAAGGTCTCACGCCCGCTCACAAGGCAATCGACATTCTGAAAATGATAGCGAACTGCCTGAATAACAGGTTCATCAGAAGTAATAGACTCTTCACCTACTACAATGTAGTGCGGAAAAAAAACGCTCTCAAACTGAGAATTCTCATCGAAGCGGTGTTGGTTTTTACCATGGAGCACGCAATCCAGAAGCGAGACTTTCTTGCCATCGTTTAGCATTCCATGAATATCAGCAGGTCCGTTTTCGGGATGATCCCAGAAACTTTTTCCTACGAGATTAAGGATGCTATCCGCACCATCAATTTTGAGTAGCCCGGCAAATTGGCTGTTTGTCGAGAGAAAAATTCCGTTGTACTGTTCGTGCGTCGGCATAGAGGACACTCAACTAAATTATAGATAATCACGGCAACCCTTAGACTAGCACTCAGTCGATACTTTCACCGGGAGCTTTCATTGCGATAGCTAGTACTAAGTATGCAGCCTCCACTGGCTTCTAAATCTGATAGGCAATGTGCGTTCGTTTTTTGCAAATCGCGGGGTGACGACGGCTTGCTGCGAGCGAGAGTGGACTAGTGTTATCGTCCGCTCCTGGCCGATTTCTGCCGTTCGTGAAGGACAGCAATCGGCCAACCTGATACCCAGAGTCAAACCACCGGTATCCGGTACACAACCGAATCATATTTCTCCGCCATCCGCCTTTCGATGACCACTCCCCCCAAAGCTTCAGCAATACGTCGACTCGCACGATTCTGCGTCGCAACAGGATAGATAAAGTGCGTTGCCACCACCCACTGGCTAGCCCACTGAACAACCGCCCGCAGCGCTTCACCACCAAACCCCAACCCATGTTTATCTTCACGAACCCAGATCCCCAACTCCGGCGTTTCACTGCCGGTATGGTGCAGCCCGACCAAGCCGGTAAAACGAGCACCTACCCGCTCCCTGACTGTGAACACGATGTCGCTGCCATCCGCTATCGCAGGCAGCCACTGCCCCCAGACTTGCGCGTACTCTTCCAGTGAGGCAGGCGGTTCCCAGGACATGTAGCGAGTCAGAGACAGTGAGATACAAGAGAACGACTCAACAGCGTCCTGCTCGCAGAAGGGCTCGATGCTCAGGCGCTGCGAGAGAATGCGGATTGGGTGGGTGTCCACTGGCATTGCAATTTCCTTCCTGGGGTTCGTTACTCCATGTATGCCGTGAACATACCATGCGGGTCGCTTCATCAGTATCGGGCTCTCTATACTGAGCCCCCAGGATGGTAGCTAGAGCACCCAATATGCCCGTCGCACCCAATCAAAATTCCCCCATCACTTTGGCCCCAGTTCAACAAAGCGACTTGGATAATCTGGTAGCCATTCGAATTGAGGCCATGCGCGAAAGTCTGGAGCGTGTTGGGCGATTTGATCCAGCCCGTGCGCGGGAGCGGTTTGTTGGCGGCTTTGAAGCTCGCGACACACGCTATATCGAGGCATCTGGAGAGCGGGTGGGTTTCGTAGTGGTGAAACATCACCCCAATGAACTCTTGCTCGACCACTTGTATGTCAGGCCGGGCGCGCAGGGGTCAGGGGTAGGGTCTGCTGTTCTCACTCAGGTTTTCAAAGAGGCGGATGCGGCTGCGCTGCCTATCAAAGTAGGGGCTCTCAAAGAAAGCGCTTCGAATCGCTTTTATACCCGCCATGGCTTCCAGTTCATCGAAAGCAGTGAGTTCGACAATTATTATGTTCGTCAGCCTAGTCCGGCGATTGGCGCTCATTCCGGAACCATGGGCTGAGGTGCACTAGCCCTTCAGTTCACCAGCTCGATTGCTCGCCGCGTCGTCATACGCCACATACAGCGACTCTGCAATTTGGCTTTTGATCGCCTTGGTGGCCTCCAGCCCCAGCACAAAACCCTCGGCTTTACCGCCAGCACGGTTGAGTTCTTCATGGGTGGAGGCGCCAGTAATAGCGTCAAGCAGCTTGGCGGCGTGAGGGCCGACGCCTTTGGGGAGGGAGATCTGGTCGATGGACATTATCGCTACCTTGAAAAATTGAGTTCGGGAGCGAGTGGAACCACTGCCGGGGCTGGCATGGTAGACCTGTTTGCCATGAAAGGGGTCGCTTTACGCGCAGCGGCGCTATTCTTTGCGGCTACGCAGTCAGATTGGGGCATTGGTAAATCTGGAGGGGCTTATGGAGTATTGCGTTGAAGGCTACTGCCTTCGGCCATTGTGGGGCGACGATTTCGAGAGGATCAGCCGTTACGAACGCGTCAATCGCAGGCATCTGCAACCCTGGGAGCCGCTCAGGGACGAGGAATATTTCACCATGGGCAACGCCAAGGCCAGGGTCGAGCAACAGGTGAACAATATGCACGCTGGCAATGCTCTGTGTTTCCTCTTGCTTGAACCCGAGAGCGGAGAGGTCATAGCGCGGTGTAACTACACGAACATTGTGAGGGGCGTTTTTCAGGCCAGTCATCTCGGCTTCTCGCTGGCGGAATCTGCCCAGGGTCGCGGCCTGATGAAAAGAACGCTTCAGATCACTAATCAACACTGCTTTGAGCAGTTGGGTCTTCATCGGATCATGGCCAATCATTTGCCTCGCAATGTGCGAAGTGAACGCCTTCTGGAATCGCTGGGGTTTGAAAAGGAAGGGCATGCGCGAGCCTATCTGAAAATCGGTGGCATCTGGGAGGACCATACGTTGAGATCGTTGATCAACCCTGAACAATAAGCGCCCCCTGCCACTGAGGCAGACGCACGCATGCGCGAGCTGACTGCCGCCGATCGGTCCTCGACGACAGGCGCAGGCTGCGCCGATCAAGCCTGGGTGCTGACCCCCTGGGCGGCACGCCGCTCCAACATCGCCCGCTCAGTCTCTTGCGTCGCGCGCTCGCCGTTGGAAGACAATTGGTTTATGAAAAACTGGTTCCTGCCCGCTTTAATATCCGACGGGTCATGCGTTCTGAACAAGGGCGCCAGATCAATAGTGCTGGCGAAGTTTTCATTGGTCAGGCTGTAGTAGCCCAGGGTGCTTCCCGACCAGGGTGAACCTGCGTCTACCATGTCGATGGCGGCGTTGCGGTAGGCCACGGCTGTGGCTTTCAGCTCAACGGATTGATTGAGCAGAACCGTCAGCCTCTCGGTCGCCTCACGGCTGAGCTGGCCAGCCGTATCGAGCACTTTCAGCCGGCCGTCAGCCTCAACGGTAAAACCGTACCCGGTGCTGGCCAGGTCGGGCGCAGTGGCTGCCAGGTTCGCTTCGAATGTCTGGAAGGAAGCTTTCAGCGCACTTTGCGCGCCATTGAACATGTCGACGAAGCGAGGAAAGTGCGGCGATTCGGAGCGACCGACCCAGGTATCAACGGCCTCCGGGGCTTGTGCCGTGGTTGTCGCCGCTTCACTGGGATGGTAAATGGCCGCGGGGCCGGCGTTTGCCAGGGCTTGCTTGGCGGGGTCCGTCGACGCCTGGGGTACGAGCTTCTGCTCAGAAGGCGTGAGGTTGAGATTGGCCGGTGGAATATAGGCAGGGCTAACGGAAAGTGCCATTTAATCGGTCCTTGATTAGCGGGGTTCATACGGGTTATCGACCATAAACGCGTCAGCTTTAGACCGTCACGGGAGCAAGCTCCCTCGCCACAGCTTTTGATCGATCCACGCCCTGCGCAAGAACGAACACGCGCCCGAAGCATTCCTGATGCTCGAAGGCTCGCCACGGGGCATTTTGAATACCGGGCATGAAGGTGGGGAGCGTACCGCTGAAAATGCTCGGTGGATTTGAACAGGCTACGCCCATGCCGTTGGGCATCCAGATCACACCCTGAGGGATGCATGTTTTCTTGATGTTTCGACAAGACCGCTGCCTGTGTCTCCTTGTATATGATCTGGCCACCGCCAGATTCATTCTGGCCGCTTATCATCTGTCGCCTCAATGCCCTTGAAAAAGAACGCAAGGCGACTCGCCAGAAGGATACGACAATGACGACTTGCGCCCCCCCTGCTGGGTCACATGAACACTACGACTCGGTAAGCCGAGCAGTGCATTGGCTGATGTTCCTGTTGTTTGCGTGGATCTATTGCTCAGCCATAACCCATTACCTGGCGTCAGACTCAACGCTGGATAAATGGCTGTGGCCCTTTCACAAACCCGTAGGGTTGTTATTACTGATGTTGCTGATCCTACGCGTCGGCTGGAGTCTGCTGAACCAACACCGGCGCCCACTCAGCATCAGCCGTTTCGCCGCCGCCGGGCACGGCATGCTGTATGCACTGATGTTCCTGATCCCGCTGATCGGGGTGATCCGCCAGTACGGCTCCGGCCGGGCTTTTTCTGCGTTTGGCGTGCAGGTCATGGAGGGGTTCGAGGGGGAAAAAATCCAGTGGATGGTTGATCTGGGCAGCAACTTTCATAGCTTGCTGGGTTGGACAATGCTGGTGCTTATCCTCGGGCATGTCGGGGCGGTGGTCATGCACTATAGGCAGGGCGATAAGCAGGTGCTGCGGCGTATGACAAGAGGGGTGCGCCAGCACTGAAGTGACGCGGCCCACAGGTAGGGCCGCGCTGTCAGGATTGCTCCCACACCACCGGCTTGATCGCCCGCCCATGCTGGCGCGCCGTGACCAGGCCGATGGTCGATGACACTTCGCTGCAATGACCAAGCCACTTGCATTGCGGTACCCTTCTCCACCGCGTTGGCGATGGAACACAAACGGGGATACCCGGATATCGTTGCCGAGGATTGCTTGAATGAGTGGCAACGCTTGCGCCCCGCCCTTCAATAACCCCCGCTCTGATCAGCCTATCGCCTGACGCCCCAACCCACTCCCAGGATTCACGGATTTCCTTTATGCCGCCTGCCTCACGCGACCACGCCCGTATCGAACGCCGTCTCATCGCGGCCCTGACCGACGCCTGCGAGATTGCAAAGACCGAAATGCCAGGCTTTGAATGGTTGACCCACACCGTCGACTACCGCGCCTTTCCCCAAAGCCTGCGGGTGATCTGGGTGTTCGACAGCGTTGCGAGCAAGGCTCGCGCCCTTGCGACCGGCGCGGACGCCCGTATGCGCGAGCTGACCACCGCCGCGCTGGATGACGCTGACGTGCACGTCCCGAACATCGGCCGCTGCGTCAGTTTCGACTCCGAAGAGGAATGCCACCTTCGGCATGGCGGCGATTGGCGTCGGCGGCTGGCTACTCTCCGGGCGAACTGAATCGCGCCACGGCTCACTGAGCAACGGGAGACCTCGCTACCCCACCTTGCACGTCAACCAAGCCCCCCAGAAAAGGCTGCTGAAGAAACGCGTCGCGTCGCCGAAGCCAGCGTCATGCAACAGCTTCTGAACCGCGGCCTCGGAATGGGGCGGGTCAGCGCCTTGAAGGATTTTGCCGAGCTTGGCCTTCACTTCGTCCGGGGTGGCGCCATGCTGACGCCAGCGTTGGCCCCATGCCGCCAGCAGCAACGGCTGGCTGGCATACGCGTAATGATTGCCCGCGACGATCAGCGGTGCCCCGGGTTTCAGGTGCGCCCGAATCGATCGCAGCATCCGGCCCTTGGCGTCATCCCCCTCCAGATGGTGGAGCACACCGATCAAGGTGGCGGCGTCGTATGACGCGTCTGCTGCCAGGTCTTCAAGCGTCCCGAGATGCAGGGTGGTTCTGTCAAGCAAGTGGTTGGCTTCCAACTGCTGCCTTGCCGCGTCCAGCATCGGCTGCGAGGGATCAATCGCCATGAAGCGCCAGCCTGGTTCAAGGTTGGCCATGGCGATGATCTCCTGCGCCGTACCGCCGGCGCCGACCACCAGTATCTTGGCCGAAGGGGCATCGCCAAGGCTCGCCGCGAGCATGCAGGCTGCCAGATCCTGGCACGCGTCATAGCCCGCCAACGCGATACGGCTTTGTCGCGCGTACTCGTTGGCTCTTGAGGTATCGAATTTTTCAGCAGGGTTGGGTTTGGATGAGTTCAAGGCGGTTCTCCGTGGCCTTGAAGGAAATTACGTTAACCGTGGCAGTAAGAAAAATGCATTAATTTTATGTGCTGCATTCCCGTGGGGAATGCGGGGGTGTAGGAGTGGAAGCGTTGCAGGATCGTACAAGCCTATGACCTGTCGGCCCGGATAATCTGGCCTTCTCACCGACAGGAAGGCTCAGCATGACTCACCTACAGCAACCCGCCCAACCGATAAACCTCGCGCAAAAAGCCTCGCTCATCGACCAACAATGGAGCCCAAGAGTGGTTGCCGAAATGAACGACTACCAGTTCAAGGTGGTGCGTATCGAGGGTGAATTCATTTGGCATTCGCACCCCGAAACCGATGAAGCGTTCCTGGTGCTTGAAGGCACGCTGCGTATCGACCTGCCGGATGGCCCGGTGTATGTGAAGCCGGGTGAGTTGTATGTGGTGCCGCGTGGCATTGAGCACAGGACGGCGGCCGAAGGTGAAGCCAGGCTGATGATGATCGAGCCTAGGGGCATTCTGAATACCGGGCATGAAGGCGGTGAGCGTACCGCGCTGAATGACCAATGGATTTGAGCGCCGAGGCTTATTGCCTTCTGTAGGAGCGAGCTTGCTCGCGAAAAACGCCAACGATAACGCGTGCTTCCTGAATGAGCGCGGCGCCTGTGAATTTTTCGCGAGCGAGCTCGCTCCTACTGGCATTCGGGCAAGCCCCAAGCCCTATCGCCTTTGAATCTGCACCGTAGCAAACGTCGGCTCGTCGCGCGCCTGCTCCAGTGTATTCCTGGGCTGTTGCGGGGCCCGGGATTGCCCCTCTGGCCGTAACGCAGGCGGCGGATGCAGGCGCATGTCCGAGCGCTCATCGCTGGGCGCAACGCCGAAGAAATCCCGGTAGCACTTGGAAAAATGCGGCGTGGACACAAAGCCGCAAATCACCGCCAGCTCGACAATCGAAATGGGCGTCTGCATCAGCAACTGGCGCGCACGGGTCAGGCGCAGCTTGAGGTAATAGCGCGATGGCGTGCAGTACAGGTGCTTCTGGAACATGCGCTCCAACTGGCGTCGGGACACGTGCACGTAGGCGGCCAGTTCGTCGAGGTCGATGGGTTCTTCCAGGTTGGATTCCATCAGGGCGACCACTTCTTGCAGCTTGGGCTGTTGCGTGCCGAGCAGGTGTTTGAGCGGCACGCGTTGGTGGTCGCGCTCGTTGCGAATGCGCTCGTACACGAACATCTGGGAAATCGCCGCCGACAGCGTGTGCCCGTGATCGCGGCCGATCAGGTGCAGCATCATGTCCAGCGGCGCAGTGCCGCCAGAGCTGGTAAAGCGGTTGCCATCGAGCGTGAATACGCTGGAGCTGACTTTGACGCGGGTAAACGCCTCCTGCATCGACGCCATCAGCTCCCAATGCACGCTGCACTGGAAGCCATCGAGCAACCCCGCCTGGGCCAGTGCCCAACTGCCGGTGCACACCGCGCCGAGACGTTTACAGTACAGGCGCGCCTGGCTGCGCAACCAGGCGATGAGCGCAGGGCTGATAGCCTGTTGAATGCCCACGCCGCCGCACACGATCACCGCATCGAAGCCGCGCTGGTCCTGCGCGCACGCGTCCGGGGTCACCGACACGCCATCGCTGGCCCACACCGGCTGGCCGTCCAGGCTGAGGGTTTGCCAACGGTAGAGTTCTTCGCCCGCCAATTGGTTGGCCATGCGCAGCGGCTCGACCGCACACGACAGCGATATCAGGGTGAATTGGTCCAGCAGCAAAAAGCCGATGGTCTGGCAAACAGGTGCCTCGGTTTCCATCACCGCTACCCCACAGGCGTGATCAGGAATGTTCCAGCGCCACCGGCTTGGGTGCCCGGTTGTGCTGGCGCGCCGTGACCAGGCCGATGAAGGAAATCACCAACGCCAGGCCAATGGTCGAGGACACTTCGGTGCGATGTTCCGGCGTCACCATCATCACCCCCAGGGCCAGGCAGATGAATACGATCACCAGGTAAGTCAGCCACGGAAATAGCCACATGCGAAAGGTCAGTTCGACGTTCTGCCGAAGCAGCAAGCGACGCATACGCAGTTGCGAGATAGCGATGACCAGGTACACCAACAACGCGATGGCCCCGGAGCTGGCGAGCAGGAACTGGAACAGACCGGCCGGCATGAAGTAGCTCAGCAACGTAACGCCCGCACCGATGATGGTGCTGGCGATCACCGCCGCCCTGGGCACGCCCGCCTTCGAGGTGATTTTAAGCGCCGGCGGCGCATCGCCGCGTTTGCCCAGGGAAAACAGCATGCGCGAAGAAATGTAGATCGAGGAGTTCATGCAACTGGCTACCGCGATCAACACCACCACATCGACCATGAATTTGGCGTTGGGGATGTTCATAATTTCCAGTGCGCGCTGATAGGAACCCACGGAGGCCAACAGCGGATCGTTCCAGGGCACCACGGAAATCACGACGGAGATCGACAACAGGTAGAACACGCCAATGCGCCAGATCACCGAACGGGTGGCCTTGGCGATGTTCTGCGCCGGGTTGCTCGACTCGGCTGCGGCGATGGTCACCGCCTCAGTGCCGATGAAGCTGAACATGATGGTAATGAACGCGCCCACCACCGCCGACAGGCCGTTGGGAGCAAACCCGCCGTGTTCCTCCATCAAGCGGCTCAAGCCGCTGGCTTCGCGATCCGGGATCCAGCCCATGAGGACGCTGAAGCCCAGGCCGATAAAGCCGACGATGGCAATCACCTTGGCCATGGCGAACCAGAATTCGAATTCGCCGTATTTGGCCACGCTGAACAGATTGGTGATCACCAGCAGAACGATTGAAACCAAGGCAAAGAGCCACGCATCAACCTGAGGGAACCACTGATTGAGCACATGCCCGGCGGCCAAGGCTTCGATGGGAATGACCAGCACCCAGAACCACCAATACAACCAGCCGATGGTGAACCCCGCCCACGGGCCGATGGCCTGGTCGGCGTAGGTGGAAAACGAGCCAGTGTCCGGGCGTGCCACCGCCATTTCCCCCAGCATGCGCATGACCAGCACCACCAACAGGCCGGAAAACAGATAAGCCAGCAACACCGCTGGCCCGGCGGCGGCGATCGCGTGTCCGGAGCCGACAAACAACCCCGCGCCGATGATGCCGGCGATGGACAACATGGTCACATGGCGCGGCTTGAAGCCCTGCGCAAGCTGACCGTTGGAATCGTTGCAGTTGAGGCTAGTCATTGTTTTTGTTGTTCTCGGGCGGCCAATGACCTTCACCTTAAGTGCCCGAGGCCAGGCACAAGTAGCCTGGTTACGCCACCATCGTGCCTGATATCGACATGGGGAATAGTGGCATCCTGAAGTAACGGGCGGCGCGCCCTACTCTTGCGCGCTACGTATCAACGACCCGAACAGCTCGCCACGCGGCATCTTGCTCAGCTCGATATCGGCATTTTCAAACCATTCCCGCCCGGCTTCCGGGTGCGGCCCGCTCAGCACCACCACGCCATGTTCGTAGGTGTAGCGCGCCGCCGCCACGTCACCATTGTGGTAGGTGGCGATGACCTTGTAGGGCGCCGCGGCGCTGGCTTTGGGGAAGTAAGGGCCATCCTGATAGAACACAGAGTCAGGTTGCCCGTCCCACGTCACCCGCACGGCGGCGTCCTCAATACCGGACACTTCAAAACCGGGACGGCCAGCTTCGGTATCAAGCGCCTGGGGAATCAGGCCGAGGTTGTTGTCGTCGGCCAGGTAGGCGCCCATGCACAGGCCCAGGTAGCGGCCGCCTTTGGCGACGTAATCGCGGATGGCTTCGGCACGCGCATCGCCCAGGCTGTCGAGGGCGGCCGGGATGTCCTGGCCACCGCCGGGTTGCACGTATAGATCGTAGCGCGCCAGGGTTTGCGGGGTGATGTCGATGGGTTCGTCGGCACCGACGAAGTCGATCTGGTAATTGGGGTCCAGGCGCTGCAGGGCGGTTTTCACGTTTTCCGAGCAGTCGGGGCAGCCTGCCGGGCCTCGGTAGATGGCGACATGGGTGACGGGGCCTGCGCCGTGTACGGGTAAAGGATGCAGCGTAGCAACGGCGAGAAACGTGGCAGCGATGGCAGGCAGTTTCATGGGCTAGGCTCAACGGTCAGTTGAATGGGTTTGATCCAGACGTAGCAGCGCCAAGCCTATAACGATGAGCCTTTTGAATTCGTGAAGAGTTGTAAATCCACGAGGGCCATTTATCCACTTCCCAGCATCTGCCATAACGACGCGCCCACGCCAGTAATGCTCTCACCGGCGATCAGCCCCGCCGCTGCCGTGATCGCAAAGCGCTGCGTCACACTTGGCCAGCGACAGCTCACGGCCCAGGTCATGATCGCGCCAAGGGCCATCATCAGCGACACCGACGCAGGCAAGACAAACGCCAGTCCCAAGGCTGCCGCACTTGGCAGATAGCGGGCGCGATGGGTGGGCAGCGTGCTATCGAGTATGCCCAGCAGTACGCCGCACAGGCTCGCAACAGCAATGGCCCAGCGGATGCTGGGTGACAACGAATCCAGCCCGTGGGTCAGGGTTTGGGCCACGGCTTTCCAGGTGGCGACGGCCGGGGCTGGCCATTGTTCGGTGAGCAGCATGGTTTGCGGGTCGGGGATCAACGCCAGGTACGCGAATACGCCGACGATGCTGCCGACAAAAATCCCGAGAATCTGGGCGATAACCTGTTTGTGCGGCGTCGCGCCAATCGCTTTGCCCACCTTGAAGTCATTCATCAGGTCTGTGCACTGCCCTGCCGAACCGCCGGCGGTGTTGGCGCTCATCAGGTTGATCGGCACCTGGCCCGGCGCAACGATGCCAAAACTCAGCTGAGACAGTTGCCCGATGGCGCCAATCGGCGGAATACCGGTCGCCCCCACCACCCGCGCCGCCACGGCGGCCAGGCAGATCGCCAGGGGAATGGTCAGCAGCGCCATCCCAAGGTTGATACCGAACAACAGCGCTTGCAGGCTCACCACCAACGCAATCGCCAAGGCAAACCCCACGGCAGGCCCAGGCTTGGGAACCGCCCAAGGCGTGCCGCCAGCCGCTCGGGTTGAGCGATGCAACGCCCACAGGCGAATCGCCAGGGACGCCAGGGTGGAACACACCATCAGGCTCACCCCAGGCCACAGCAGCCATTCCACCAGCGCGGCAAACTGTGGGCCGCTGCTGTCGGCGGGCAGGCTCACCAGGCCGTTGGCCAACAGCCACGGCCCCAGCCCGCCCCATGCCAGCAAGGCGCCGAGCAGCAGGGTCAGGCCCACGCGAATGCCGATGATGCCGCCGAACCCCAGCAACAGCAGAGAGGGGTCGGCGGTGAAGGTCAGGCGCTCCAACTGGGCGTTCGGCGACCAGCGCGGGAAGGCCCACATAAAGGTATCCACCCACTTGACCAACCCGGACAACAACGCTGCGCCGAGCAGCACTTTCAAGCGCGTGGCGGCTTCGCGACCATGGTTGTAGATGTGCAGCAGGGTCTCCAGGGTGGCCATGCCTTCGGGAAACTTCAGCGCCTTGTCATTGAGCAATGAAGGCCGCAGGTACCACGCGATCCAGATCCCCAGGAAGCTCACCGAAAATACCCACGCGATCATCGGCAGCGCTGCCAGTTGGTTGCCGGTGAGCAAGGTATAAGCCGGGATGGGCGCGACCAGCCCGCCGGAAATGATCGACGCCGCCGCAGAGGCCACGGTCTGGTTGATATTGCTCTCGTGCAGGGTCCACGGCAGGTGTTCAGCGGAACGCCGGGCCAGGCCTTGCCAGATGCCATAACCGATCAGCAAGGCGATGATCGACATATTGAACGACCAGCCGATCTTCAAGCCTGCGTAGACATTGGAAGGGGTCAGCAGGATGCCCAGCACGATCCCGGTGATGACTGCCCGCAGGCTCAGTTCGCGCTCTACGGGCGCGATTGACGAGGTGGAGTGCATGCAGATTCCTTTCGAGAAAAGCCAGTGCCACCTTTAAGTGAGCGCTGGGAGACTCGAAGGTTCACCTGCCGAAACGGGTTCTGTAGGAGCGAGCTTGCTCGCGAAAAACCCAAAGGCGCCGCGTTCATCCAGAAAACACGCGTTATCGTTTACGTTTTTCGCGAGCAAGCTCGCTCCTACAGGAGGCGGTGTCGGTGGGCCCGCTATTTGGCGAACGCGTATTCCCCGCCCCGCTCCACCGCCTTGCGGTATGCCGGGCGCGCCTGGAGCTTTTGCAGCCACGCGGCCAAGTTCGGGTAGGCCTGCAATTTGCCCTGGGCCTGGGCGACTTCGCCGATAAAGCTCATCTGGATATCCGCGCCGCTGAGTGCGTCGCCCACCAGGTACGGCGTGTGGCCCAGCACGTCATTCAGGTACCCCAGGTAGTTGGCCAGCTCCGATTCAATCCGCGGATGCAGCGGTGCGCCTGCTTCACCCAGTCGTCCCACATAAAGGTTGAGCATCAACGGCAACATCGCCGAGCCTTCAGCAAAATGCAGCCATTGCACATAGCTGTCGTAGGCATCGGTGGCCGGGTCGGGTTGCAGTTGGCCGTTGCCGTGGCGGCGGATGAGGTAGTCGATGATCGCGGCGGACTCGATCAGCACACGAGAGCCGTCTTCGATCACAGGGGATTTGCCCAGGGGGTGAATGGCCTTGAGTTCAGGCGGCGCCAGGTTGGTCTTGGCGTCGCGCTGGTAGCGCTTGATGTCGTAGGGCAGGCCCAGTTCTTCAAGCGCCCACAGGATACGTTGCGAGCGGGAGTTGTTGAGGTGGTGAACAGTGATCATCGAGGCGACACCTTGGGGGGATTTAAGAGAAGACTACAGCGTAGCGGTGAAGTGCCGCGAATGTGGCCAGGCAGCACCGGCCTGCGCGATCAAATGTGGGAGATGTCGAGCTTTAGCGAGGCTTCGAAGGCTGCGGCATTCACGACATGGATGTTGCCTGATACACCGCTCGAAGCCTGGCCAAGGCTCCACATCTGCCACACTGGACCGGTGGCGCTCAGGCAAGCAATTGAACGATCCACTTCACCTGCTGCACGATCTCCTGCACTTTCTGCTCGGGCACCGCCTGCCGCGCCTGTTCGAGGCTGGCCAATGTCTTGCGTTTCTCGCGCAATATACGTTGCCACTTCGCCAGGAATTCCGGGCTACGCGCCTGCATTTGCAACGGACCGAAGTACAGCTGCTCGGCGGTATAGGTCATCGCCTCGGTGCGTTCGGCGACGATGATTTCGTAGTAGAAGCGGTTTTCCCGCAGCAACTCTTCATGGAGGATCTGGTAGCCGTTCTCCATCAACCATTGACGCAGCTGCTGCTCACCGCCATTGGGTTGCAGGATCAGGAGTTCCCGGCCATTGAGGTGCGCCTTGCCGCTGTCGAGAATGTCGCGGATCGTCTCGCCACCCATGCCGCACAGGCTGACAGCGGTAATGTCATCGCCCGCTTCAATCGCCGCCAAACCATCGGCCAGGCGCACGGTGATGTGCTGCGTCAGGCCATTGTCGGCCACGGTACGGTTGGCCGCCTGAAACGGCGTAGCGGCCACTTCCCCCGCCACGGCCGCCGCAATAGCGCCACGGCGCATCAACGCCACCGGCAGGTAGGCGTGGTCTGAGCCGATATCGGCCAGGCGGGCACCCGCGGGTATGTGCGCGGCCACGCGCTCCAGGCGCTGGGACAAGGTGTGTTCGTTCAACGGTGATTCCTTAAGAGTGCCCGGAAAATCGATCCCGGCTGTTGGTCAAGTGCAGCACCATGGCCGCCCGTGCGGCGTCCGGGTCCTGGCGCTTGATAGCGTTGTAGATGGCCTCGTGTTCCAGGTTCGCCAACTGCCCCAGTTGGGCAAAGTCCGCGCCGCCGCGCTCGACGGCATTCACCTGGGTGCGCGGAATCATCGCCGTGCCCAGGTGCTGCATGATGTCGGTGAAAAACGTATTGCCGGTGGCTTCGGCGATCAGTTGGTGAAAGCGCTTGTCCTCCTCCACACAGCTGTCGTTGTTGGCCAGGGAGGCTTGGTAGTCGTCCAGTGCCTGGCGCATGTGGGCCAGTTGTGCCTCGCTCCTGCGCAGCGCGGCCAACGCCACCGCTTGCACTTCCAGGCCCAGGCGCAATTCGAGCATGTTGCGCACGCTGGCGACCGTGTCCACATGCAGGCGCAGGCCCGGCTGCGTGTGCTGCTCCAGCACAAAGGTGCCGATGCCGTGACGCGTCTCCACCAGCCCCGACGCCTGCAGCTTGGACAAGGCTTCACGCACCACGGTACGGCTCACCCCATGCTCAAGCACGATGGTGGATTCGGACGGCAGTTTTTCACCCGGCTTGAGTTGCCCCAACTGGATGCGCTGGGTCAGTGCCTCGACCACACCTTGGGCCAGGTTGGCGGAACGTTTGCGCACAGGCGGTGTGCTTTTAATCGGCATCGAGACGGGTCCACGGGGTTGGGCTGGGGGGAGCTTATCACCCTGAGCGCACGGGGCGACGGGTGGTGGCGAAAAACACCAAACTTGTATGACAACATACTCTTGCCACATCACCAGACTCTGTCTTCGCTTTGAGAGAAGCGCACACCCCGAGCCGTCAGCAGCGAGACAAATCCCAATAAAATCTGGCAAATAACCAAAATAGCCAATCTCAATACCGGCTTATAAGAACAAAAACAGCCCTGACAGGATTGCGGCCTTTAAAAAACAACTTGTATGATGTCTGTCAACAAAACACCAAACCCGCATAAAAATAATCAGGGGGAGTTTTCATTCGTGAAGCATTCAAGCCCAGCATCTGCCGTACCCGAAAGTGATTCAGCGCTCGCCCGCGCCGTGAGCAAAGTGAAGGGCCATGTGCTCCCACTGTTCGTGGTCATGTTCATCCTCAACTACATCGACCGGGTCAATATCGGCTTCGTGCGCACGCACATGGAGCATGACCTGGGAATCGGCGCAGCGGCTTACGGCTTCGGTGCCGGGCTGTTCTTCATTGGCTATGCGCTGTTCGAAGTGCCGTCCAATATGCTGCTGCAAAAAGTCGGCGCCCGCATCTGGCTGACCCGCATCATGTTCACCTGGGGCATCGTCGCCACGCTGATGGCGTTTATCCAGAACGAAACCCACTTCTACATCTTGCGTTTCTTGCTGGGCGTGGCGGAGGCCGGTTTCTTCCCCGGCGTGATCTATTACTTCACGCGCTGGTTGCCCGGTGTGGAGCGTGGCAAGGCCATCGCGATCTTCCTCAGTGGCTCGGCGGTGGCGTCGTTGATCTCCGGGCCATTGTCGGGTGCGTTGTTGCAGATCGAAGGTTTTGGTTTGCATGGCTGGCAATGGATGTTCGGCATCGAGGGCCTGGCCTCGGTGGCGCTGGGCTTCTTCGTGTGGTTCTGGCTCGACTCCAAGCCCCATGACGCCAAGTGGCTGAGCCGCGAAGAGCAGGATGCGCTGGTGGGTGCCATCGATCAGGAGCAACGTGATCGCGAAGCCCTGACCACGGTGAAACCCACCCTCGGCAAGCTGCTCAAGGACCGCCAGATCCTGCTGTTTTGCGCCCTGTACTTTTGCATTCAATTGACGATCTACGCCGCCACCTTCTGGCTGCCCAGCATCATCAAGAAGATGGGTGACCTGACTGATGTGCAGGTCGGTTTCTTCAACTCGATCCCCTGGCTGATCTCGATCATTGCCATGTACGCCTTTGCGTCGCTGTCGGGCAAGTTCAAGTTCCAGCAGGCCTGGGTCGCGGCGGCCCTGCTGATCGCGGCGGCCGGCATGTTCATGTCCACCACCGGCGGGCCGATCTTCGCTTTCGTGGCGATCTGTTTTGCGGCCATCGGGTTCAAGTCTGCGTCGTCGCTGTTCTGGCCGATCCCCCAGGGCTATCTGGATGTGCGCATCGCTGCCGCGGTGATCGCGCTGATCAACTCCATCGGCAATCTGGGCGGCTTTGTGGCACCGACTACCTTCGGCTTTCTGGAACAAACCACCGGCTCGATTCAGGGCGGGCTGTATGGCCTGGCCTGCACCTCGGTGCTCGCGGCCATCCTGGTGTTCTTTGCCAAGACCTCCCCCTCTGCCGTACCGGCCGTGCCCAGCGGCGCCGCCATCAGCAAACCTCTTTGAACTCAGCCAGGAACGCGCCATGAATACCCCTGTCGTTACTCATTTCCAAGTCATCCCCGTCGCCGGCCACGACAGCATGTTGCTGAACCTCAGCGGCGCCCACGGCCCCTACTTCACGCGCAATATCGTCATCCTCAAGGACAGCAGCGGCAACACTGGCGTGGGCGAAGTACCCGGCGGCGAGCGCATTCGCCAAACCCTGGAGGATGCCCGCAGCCTGGTGATCGGCCAGCCGATTGGCCAGTACCAGCGCGTTCTCAACCAGATGCGCAGTACCTTTGCGTCTCGAGACAGCGCGGGCCGAGGCCTGCAGACCTTCGACCTGCGCATCACCATCCACGCCGTCACCGCCATGGAGGCCGCGCTGCTCGACCTGCTGGGCCAGTTTCTCGAAGTGCCGGTGGCCGCCTTGCTTGGCGAAGGCCAGCAACGCGACGCAGTGAAGATGCTCGGCTACCTGTTCTATGTGGGGGATCGCAACGCCACCGACCTGGCCTACCGCAACGAGGCCGATGCCGACGATGAGTGGTTCCGCCTGCGTCATGAAACAGCCCTGACTGCCGACGCGGTAGTGCGCCTGGCCGAAGCGGCCAAGGCCAAATATGGTTTCAACGATTTCAAGCTCAAGGGCGGCGTATTGAGTGGCGACGCGGAAATCGAAGCCGTCACCGCGCTGGCCGAAAGGTTTCCCGATGCGCGCATCACCCTTGATCCCAACGGCGCATGGTCGCTGAAGGAAGCCATCCGCCTGTGCCGCGACCAGCATCATGTGCTGGCCTACGCCGAAGACCCGTGCGGCGCAGAAAACGGCTACTCTGGCCGCGAAGTCATGGCCGAATTCCGCCGCGCCACGGGCCTGAAAACCGCCACCAACATGATCGCCACGGACTGGCGTGAAATGGGCCACGCCATCCAGCTGCAATCAGTGGACATTCCCCTCGCCGACCCGCACTTCTGGACCATGCAGGGCTCGGTGCGCGTCGCGCAGATGTGCAACGAGTGGGGCCTGACCTGGGGCTCGCATTCCAACAACCACTTTGACATTTCCCTGGCAATGTTCACCCAGGTGGCGGCGGCCGCACCGGGCGAGATCACCGCCATCGACACCCACTGGATCTGGCAGGACGGCCAGCGCCTGACGCGGGAGCCGTTGAAGATTGAAGGGGGCTATGTGAAGGTGCCGGCCAAGCCGGGCCTGGGTGTGGATATCGATATGGACGCGGTGACCAAGGCTCATGAACTGTACAAAGGCATGGGCCTTGGAGCCCGGGATGACAGTGTGGCGATGCAGTTTCTGATCCCGGGTTGGGGCTTTGATAACAAGCGGCCTTGTCTGGTGCGGTAAATCGGCTTTAGGAATGCTCAGCGCAATTTGAGCGTGACGCAAAAAATCCGATGCCCAAACAGGCATCGGATTTTAGTCAGATCAGAAGCTTAGCTGTTGGACCTCTGGCACGTCTGCCAGAGGCCCCTTTTGCGCTACTGCCGATTGGCGACCTCCAGATCCGCCTCGTCCTGCCCTAGGCCAGCGAGATCAGTGCCACTGATCATCGGCCCATAACGGCGGCTGAATTCCCAGTTGTAGGGCACGTGGTCTTTGCTGATCCCGTTGTCCCAATTCACCGACCAGGTCATCAGGCCCTTGATCGACAATCCTTTGTCGTGCAAACGCTTGAATGTATTGGTCACGGCTGTCGGGTTGACTACATAACCGGTGGCAGCCGCATCGACGTTGGCGGGCAGGCCAATGACGAACTTGTCTGCCGGGATTTTGGTAAACCCGCGCGTTCCGCTCACCAGACTTTCGGTCAGGTAAAACAGAAAGTCCTCTTTCATTGCGTCGTTGTTCTGGGCAATCCAGGCGCCGTTGCCATTGTTGACCTCCTGCACCCAGATGCCGTCGCCCCCCTGGTTGTAATACTGCGGGGCGATGAAGTCGTAATAGCCTTCCAGCGCCTGGATGTAACCGACGTATTTGCCGGCGGTGGTGAGGTACGGAAACTCCGGTGCCATGCTGATGATGAAGTGTTTGCCTTGACCTGCGTAGTGGTCCTTGACCAGTTTCAAGGCGGCGGGCAGGACAGTCTTGTTGTCGGCGAAATCAATCGCGCTCTGTTCAAGATCGATATCCAGGCCATCAAAGCCATAGGTTTCCACCAGGCGGATAATTTCGCTGGCCAGTGGCTGTTCGTTGCCTTTATGCAGTTCGATGTGTGCATCGGCGCCGCCAAGGGAAATCAGCACCGCCCTGCCCTGGCTGTTCAGCACACTCACCTGGCGACGGAACTCGGCGTCGGACAGCTTGTACGGGGTGAAGGTTGGGATACCGCTGCCCTTCATGAAGGCCACGGCCACCACGTTGTAATCCTTTGGCACATCCACCAGGCTCATATTGGCGAACTGGCCACGCTGGTAGCCATCGCTCGGGCCGGCAGGCCAGTTGTGCCAGAAGCCCATGAGGATCTTTTTGCCGGCAATGCTCGGCATCAGCGAAGCGGCATCGTTGAGCGGCGATTGCAGTGAGGTAAAGTCAATCTTTGACATGTTCTAATCCTTCAGAACGTGTGGGTTTAACGGTGCGGGCTTATTTGAAGTCCACATCGAAGGCTTGATAGAAGGCGTTGCCGGTGTTGGCGACGATCCACATCAACACAATCACATGCTGGCCCTTCTTGTTGGCCGGCAGTTTCACTTCATGATTGACCTTGGCCTTCAGTTCGCCTGCATGGCTGTAGTACGGCACCTGGGCATAGAAGTCTTCAGCGAACGGCTGGGTTTCCAGTTGTGCGCGGGTGATGCGCTGTTTCGGATCCCAGCCATCCTTGGTGATCAGCCAGCGATAGCCACGGGTGGTGTGCGGCGCGGTGTATGCCCAAGTGACCTTGAAGGTCTGACCCGGCTCGACATTGAGCAACGGCCAGGTGAAGGCGCGGCCGAGTTGCTTGGCCATTTCCTCGTGGGTGAAGTTGATGCAGTCACGGGCATCGGTCTTGCCACCGCTGAGGATGAAGCCGTCGGCTGGCGGGGTGACGCTGTCACTGTCGGTTTGGTAAGGCGCCGGGAACGGACCGGCCGTCAGTGCCGGGAAGTTCTTGCCGCCTTCCATTTCATTGACCTGCCAGGTCTCCAGCAGGCCAAGATCCACGGCGACTGCGCCACGGCTGGAAGGGGATGTGACACGACCATGGCGAAGAGGTGTCTGGGTTTGTGGTTTGTTCATGTTGTGACTCCATTCACTTGATTAAGAACTCTCCCTTTCTTGAAGGAGAGGACCTCAACCTAACGGAGTGGCTTTTTTTTGCCACAGGCCCATTTTTCACTCATTTTCGGTTCATGAGCGCGCAGACCTGCAAATACTGGATATATAAACAGTATTATAGGGAAACCCTTACGCTTCCAGAGGTCGATTTCCTACAAGACCATGCGCATTTCAATACAGCTTCTCTGTACCGATGGCAGCCGTTTTTTTAGGGGGGGTCGCAGTAATCGGTCGCACCGTCAGTTCCACCCCCAATGCCAGCATCAGCTTCTGGACCGTCTCATAACGCGTCTTTGAGCCGCCTTTCAGGGTTTTATACAGGCTCTCCCGATTCACCCCCGCCGCTTCGGCAACCTTGTTCACACCCTGGGCCTTGGCAACCTCGGCCAGCGCTTTCATAAGGACTTGCGGGTCATGGCACGCCATGCTTTGCGCAAGATAGGCACTGATGGTTTGCGGGCTATCAAGGAAGCGTGAAGCCTCATAGGCACTGGTGCCGGATGTATCCAGCTCGAGGATCGGCATGTCCTCTGGTTTGAATGTTGACTGACTCATGTCATTGACCTCTCAGGGCATCAAGAATCTCTTTTGCCCGCTTGATTCCTCGTTTCTGGTCGGTTTTATCGCTCCCCCACAGCATCAGGTAAGCGGTGACGCCCGTGCGCACAAAGTAAATCCTGTAGCCGGGCCCGACAAACACGCGCATTTCACTCATGCCATCGCCTACAGGCTGGCAATCGCCAAAATTGTTTTCTTCGGCTCGATCCAGGCGGATCAGCACAGCCGTTTTTCCCCACACATCCCTCATACCGTCGAGCCATGTATCGAACTCGGGCGTCCTGCCAATCGTATTGATCACAGAGTCATATGTAGCCTACTGGCTACTTCTTGTAGATGCCAGTGAATTTTTAATGTCGGTGTGCACCGCCAGAAAAAATCCTAGTCCAGCCTCCGCGCAGGCAGCCGGGCAATACTATTAGCGCTTGTGTCCTCAGGCACCGAGTCGCCTTGGAGTAGCGCCATCAACCCTCACACATCGTCCACCCACTTGAAAGATCGCTGAGTGGTTGTGACCACATTCATGACTGCTCGGCGATTTTATCTAGGGTAATTAAATCAGCCCCCCTCACCCGATATTGCAGAGCGTCTGACTGTCAGCTATCGTCCATAAAGGCACAACGCCATCTAACAAAAGGACTCGAAAATGAGCACAGTACAACGACTGGCTATGCTCGTTTTGATGGCGACACTTAGTACCGCCTGTATGCCACAAGGGCCCTATCGAGTAACGCCTGATCCTGCGCCTGGCCCAGACGGCCGGATTACCCCACATAAAACACTCGACGCGCAAAAAACCATGCAATGTGCGGACTCAGACGAGAAAAACCAAAACTGTATTTACTTTGTTGAATTTGACGAGTTTGGTAATTCATTTAGTCGGCGCCAGTTGGACTCAGGCGTGAATACAGCTCGAGACGTCGCGCGATCTGGGGGCAACATTATTGTTTATATCCACGGGTGGCATCACTCCTCCAGAGTCGACGACAGTGACATTGATAATTTTCAAAACCTGGTAACCAGATTCGGTAATACAAAAAACACACCGAATAAAACAATGGGCATTTATGTCGCTTGGCGCGGCGACTCTATCGACAAGCAAACTCCGCTCGTCGGCTGGAGCAGCTATTTACTTACATTCTGGGATAGAAAAGCTACAGCGCATAACGTTGGAAATGGCGGCGGGGTTTCGGAGCTTCTACGCAAGCTATCTAATATCCGCGAAATGAACCCCGACTCCCGTTTAATCGTGATTGGGCACAGCTTTGGCGGAGCAATTCTTTATTCCTCCATCTCACAGACGCTTGGGGACCAAATCCGCCGCGACGCATACGGGAGCGAAAGCTCGAAAGCGACATCGGTTGCCGACTTAACGCTTCTAGTTAATCCTGCCTTCGAAGCTATGCGCATGAAACCGCTCTTTGACTTGGCAAGATCCTATGAGTACTACAGTCCTCTCAGACCGAGTTTGGTGGTCGTCACGACCACTGCTGATTGGGCTACGAAGGATGCCTTCTCATGGGGCAGAAATTTAGGAACCTTATTTCAAGCATACCCGGACAAATATTACCGGGCTTTGAATACTACGGCGATAGGGCACTATGAGCCCTACATCACTCATCAGTTAGTGGCAGCAACTTGCACAAGCTCTACGCTCGACCCACTTCCACTGGAGGCCATCAATAAATCCCCAAAAGACTTATGCATTCCAGGTACTGGAGCCGACGGAGTGTCAGCTTTATTAGTTACTCGTTGCGAGAAAGCTTATGACTGCGAACGTGTAATAGGGGATAAATATTTGGCACGAGGTCCTATTGACGAAGGCTTCATCCCCTATCGATTTCCGATTTCAAACATTCGAACTGACGCATCGGTGATGACGGGACATGACGATATCTGGAATGACACGATGTCGAATTTCATTTATCAGTTAATGCTAGTGATCGTTGAACGCCCAATGGCAATGCCGGCGCCGATAGAGTAATTTCACCTTATCTGAACCTCTTGGAGTTCCAGATGAGCGAACGATTCTATCCGCCACACCCACTTCGAAGGACTTCCTATGAAGCCCCCTGAGATCAGCACATTCATTCCCCAATGGCCCTCACTCGGCATCGGCACTCGCGCCGCCTGGTTGATAGCCCAGGACTGCGAAAACCAAGTCCTGGGATTGCTTTCACGCCTCGGCGCAGGCTACCGCCGCCACGGAAACTGCGCCATCCACGAAACGGCCACTGTCGAAGAAGGCGCTGTGCTGAAGGGGCCGATCATCATCGGTGAAGGCTCATTCGTAGCCACAGGCGCCTACCTGCGTGGCGGCGTTTATCTGGGCAAAAATTGCATCGTGGGCCCAAGCTGCGAGTTGAAAAGCAGCTTCATGCTTGCCGCGAGCAAGCTGGCGCACTTCAATTTTGTCGGCGACTCGTTGATAGGCGAAGGCGTAAATATTGAAGCCGGGGCGATCATTGCCAATTACCGTAACGAACTGGATGGGGCGGCTATCAAGATCCGCTACGCAGACGATGTGATCGAGACTGGCGTGAACAAATTTGGTGCCTTGGTAGGTGACGGCTGCAAAATCGGCGCAAATGCCGTCATTGCTCCAGGCGCAATATTAGAGCCAAACAGTCGTGTTCCGCGTTTGGGGTTGATTGACCAGTTCGCCTACGAGTAGCGATAGCCTGTAGACATGTCCTACAGCGCGCTGCACCACCTTGCTCCGTTGCCTACAGTTGCGTCAGAATCCGCCGGCTTGTGCGCTTGGATGGGCGTCTCTAAGGTGGCTCGGTCGCTGACAATTCAGTGATCGGGTTTAGTAGCCCGAGTGACAACATAAAGTGCATGAGCCTCATCAATCAGATGTTCTTGTCTGTGCTTGATGGTGGCTGTGCGCAGGGCGCCCTCGGGCGCGCCGGCTTTGTGTGTTTCCCCTGTCTACTAACCTGCGTACAGCCGCCACCCTTTCGTTTAGTAGCGAAGATCGACTTCACGACGACTCGACAGCGCCTTGCGCCGATCAGGCCCTCGGAGCCTGGCGGGCGCTCTTTCTCTTGGAAGACGCTGGAGCCGCCCCATCCTCGCGCAGACGATCAATCAGCATCTGCGCATTCTCGGCACATGCCATGCCCTCGGGCCTACCTTCGATGCCCTTGATGACGTTCAACAACTGAGCCTTGTTGTGAGCCAGCCGTTGTTGCAGGACCTCGATTTCCTCGACCTTGTGCTTGAGCCCGATGAGCAGCTCGTCATGCTGCCAACCACCGGCACTTCTGGGCATTAACTGCCGGATTTCCTCCAGAGAAAAACCTGCCGCCTGGGCACCCTTGATGATCTCCAACACCGCCTCGGTGCCGGGCGCATAGTCTCGATAGCCGTTGGATTTACGCGCAACCGATTGGATCAGGCCGCTCGCCTCGTAAAAGCGGATGCGTGAGGCCGCCAACCCGCTGATTTTTGCCAGCTCGCCTATTCTCATGTCCCATCCATAAAAACCATTGACCTTGAAGTTGACTTTAAACCTAAAGTCATTGGGCGGCCAAGGCGCCCGTTACCCTCTACCTGAACGGTCCGTTTCAGGTCATGCTGCGCCCTTCATTTCAAGGACGAAAAAAGCATGAAAGCCCCCCTCGCCGCTCTGCTGCTGATGTGCCTGAACGCTCCCGCATTCGCCGCAGACAACCCCGTCGGCTTCCAAACCACCACCTTGCCGGACACCCACAACAACCGCCCATTGGAAATGGCCGTCTGGTACCCCGCCACTACCACCGCGCAACCCAAGCTGATCGCCGACAACCTGGTATTCATTGGTGTGCTTGCGGTACCTGATGCCGCACCAACGCCCGGCAAGCATCCTTTAGTGGTGCTCTCCCACGGCTACGGTGGTAACTGGGGCAAGCAGGCGTGGCTGGCCAGTGCGCTGGCCCGGCAGGGTTATATCGTGGCGGCGTTGAACCACCCTGGCACTACCAGCCAGGATCGCAGCGCCGAGGCCGCTGCGCAGTTGTGGCAACGGCCCAAGGATTTGAGCCGGGCCATTGATGCGCTGTTGGCGCAGCGCGAGCCATTCGGTGCAGTGGATAGCGGCCGGATCGCGGTGGTGGGTCATTCCCTCGGGGGTTGGACGGTGATGGAGACGGCCGGTGCACGTTTCGACCCGGCGCTGTTTGCCCGGGACTGCAGCGCCCATCCGACGCTGGTCGCGTGTACCGCCTACCGTGAGATGAACCCTGAGGGCACTCCGAACGGGAAGGCGCAATTGGCCGCGGACTTGAGCGACAAGCGCGTCAGCGCCGTGGTGTCTTTGGACCTGGGCCTGTCGCGCGGGTTTACCGATGCAAGCCTGGCGGCGCTGCCGGTGCGGGCGTTGGTGCTAGCGGCCGGTGTACCGTCAGCGGATTTGCCAGCGCAGATGGAATCGGCCGACATGGCCAAGCGGCTGCCAAAAGCCTCGACGCAGTACGTGCAGATCAGCGACGCCAATCACTTCAGCTTTATGTTGCAATGCAAACCCGGCGCGGCGGCGGTACTCGACGCGGATGTGCCCGGTGACAGCATCATTTGCCAGGACGGCGAAGGCGCACGGCCACGGCCCGTGATCCAGCAGCAGATAACCACGCTGATCACCCAGTTCCTGGCGCGCTGAGCCTGTGGCGAGGGAGCTTGCTCCCGCTGGAGTGCGCAGCGCTCCCAGCTTTTTTGGGGCCTCTAGGCAGCCCAGCGGGAGCAAGCTCCCTCGCCACAGTTACCGGCTCCGCCTTAACTGACTGGTATTAACCCAGCGCCCGGTCACATTTGTTGAAACTGGTATCATCCGCACCTTTCCCCTTCAGGCAACGAAACATGAACCGCCAGAAAAAACTCCAGCAGCTCTTCAAGGCCAAAGCCAAAAAGGCCAGTGCCAAGCTGGCGCCAAAAAGCAAAGACAGATACATCAGCAAGGCCGACCGTTTGAAGCTGGAAACCGAAGTTGGCCAGGACCCGGTTACGTCCCCCGAGACGCCTGCTGAGTAAGGCGCATGGCTGAAGGGGTTGCCGCTTCATATTTAGCCCAGATCCGCCGCAGATGACGCGCCGAACCAAAGCCTGCGCGTTCGGCGACGGTTTCAATGTCCAGGGCCGACTCGGCCAGCAGTTCGCGGGCTACGGCCAGGCGCAGGCGGTGCAAGTAATCCAAGGGGCTGATCTGTACGTGCTCCTGGAACAGGCGCGCCAGGTGCCGGCTGCTGGTGCAGGCCAGGCTTGCCATGCGGGTGAGTGTCCAGGCTTCGCAGGGGGCGGCGGCGATGGCGTCTTGCACGCGATGCACCGCCGGGTGCAGGTGATTACGCCCGGTTATCCAGGGCGACAACTGTGGGTCGCTGCCGCTGCGGCGCAGGTACACCACCATGTCTCGCGCCACCGCGCACGCCAGCCGTGGCCCGGCCAGTTCGGCAACCAGGTGCAGCATCAGGTCGATACCCGCTGTGACACCGGCGCTGCAACTGACCGCGCCATCGGTGACGTACAGGCGGTTTTCCAAAACCCGGGCCTTGGGGGCGAGGGCCTGCAAGGTGGCGCACAGAGAATGATGCGTGGTGCATTGGCGCCCATCGAGCAGCCCGGCCCTGGCGGCACTCAACGCGCCGGCGCACACGCACACTAGATGCTCGGCCGAGGGCGCGAAGACGTTATGCAGCCACTGGGTGAGCTGATGGCTGGCCGATTCGAAGGCCTTTTGGTGGGTTTTCGACACGTTCATCGTGGAGCCCACCAACACCACCAGCGTACCGGGGACCAGGGTCGGCGGCAGCGGCGCCAGCCCCGTCAGCGGCAAGCCGATGGAGGTGTGCAGCGTTGCTACCGGGCTGACGTATTGCAAGTCGAAATCCACCGCCGCCGGGTCATCGACCTGCGCGGCCAGGCGCAGCACTTCCGCAGGCCCGGCCAGGTCGAGCATCAGCACGTTTGGCAATAGCACGAACAGCACCGGTACGCTCACCGCTTCACTCTGCCAGGGCCTGGGCGACCGTTACGATGCGGGCGAAGCGGTCATCGAGGACCAACTCCGTGCGTTCGCGAATCTCGGCCGGCGTATAGACCCGGCCGCTACGCGCGTGGGTCATCGGGAAGGTCAACGTCGCCTCGCTGACAAAATCCACCTTGAAGCCGCTGTCCGCAGCCTGCCGCGTGGTGGTCTCGCAGCATTGCTCGGTGCGGATGCCGCTGATGATCAAGGTGGTGACGCCCATTTCCACCAACCGAGCGGCCAGTGGCGTACCGGCCAAAGCACTGTGATAGCGCTTGTGGATGACCAACTGCGGATTGATCGATAGCTCGCTCAATGCCCTGACGTTGCCCGACTGCATGGAGAAATGCCCCAGGTCTTCAACATGGAAGACTTGTATCACCGGGATGCCCCGCTGAATACAGCCGTCGATGAGCGCCTGCTGTTTTTCCAGGTAGTCGGGCAGGTCATTTTCGGACCAGTAGGTTGAATGGCGGAAGGAATGTTGCGCGTCGATCACGATCAGGGCTTTATGGGTCATGGACAGTCCTTGTGGCTTGCATCTGCGGGTAAGCGATGCACGCCATGGTAAGGACCACCCACAGTGCGCGACAGACGCAAGGCAGACTACTTCAGGACGGATTCGGACATGTCACCGGGCACGCCATGGCACAACGGCTGCCGGGTTCGAAGCCATGGGCGTACTCATCCGCCAGGATCGTTTCCATACGCGAATCAAGGTAAGGGGCAAAGCCAAGGCGCCGGTAGAACGGAGCATTCCAGGGTACATGCACGAAGGTGGTCAGCGTCACCGCACGCAGGTGTTGGGCGCGGGCATGCTCTATCGCCGTTTCCACCAATCTGCGCCCCCAGCCCTGGCCTTGCAGCGGCTGGGCAACCGACACTTCATGGATATGCAGGTCGTCGCCAAAGCGTTCTGCGCTGAGGAAGCCTTGAGGGTGATCGTGGTGATCAACCACCACCCAACAGGTCGATAGCGCGATCCACTGCCGATGGCACTCGACGCCGATCGGCGCGGCATCCGCCAGCCAAGCCAGCCCTTCGATTGCGCGAAATGCCTGGGCTGCGCTCTGCTCGATGGCGGGCAACAAACCGGCATCTTGCGCGCGCGCCAGGCGAATGTGGGTGGACTGCTCAGCAGCCACTCAAGGCCACCTGGGGCCGTTCGCCCGCAAAGAAGAAGGGCCGCAGGCGCACGCCCACGCCGTTGCCGATAAAGGCCGCCACCAGCCACACCCAGCCATGCAGGCTGCCCGAGGCGATGCCACTGAAGTACGCGCCGATGTTGCAGCCATAGGCCAGGCGCGAACCGTAGCCAAGCATCAGGCCGCCGATCACAGCCGCGATCAACGAGCGCGCTGGAATATTCAGGCTGGGCGCGAAACGCCCGGCCAGGCCAGAGGCCAGCAGCGCGCCGAGGACAATGCCGATGTCCATGACGCTGGTGATGTCTTCCCACACCGGTGCAGCCAGGGCCTTGGCATTGCCCGGCATCTCCCAGAATGCCCAGCTGGCAACGTCCACGCCCAGCCCGCTCGCCACCTTGGCGCCCCACAGCGCGAACGCCGAGGTAATGCCCCACGGCCGCCCAGCCAAGGCCAGGGTGGCGTAGTTGAGCAGCGCCAGGCCAATCGCGCCCCACACTAACGGCCATGGCCCACGCAGAAAGCGGCGTAGCCCTTGGTGCTCGCTTTGCACGCCTTGTTCAAGTTGACCATAGCGACGTTTTTCCAGGCGCACGGTCACCATAGCAATCAGCGCGAACACCGCCAGGCTCAGGACCAGCGCCGGCAGCACACCGAAACTTTTGACAATGGAAACCGCCGGGAACGATGGCAGTGCAAACCACCAGTCGACGTGATGGGTGGCGATCAACGAGCCACAGATAAAGAACAGCAGTGTCACCAACATCCGCGCATTACCGCCGCCGACGGTGAACAAGGTTCCCGACGCACAGCCGCCGCCCAGCTGCATGCCGATCCCGAAGATAAACGCCCCGAACACCACCGACACACCCGCCGGCGCCACCAGCCCCACGACCGGCTGACCGAACAAAGTGCCTGCGCCCAGCGCCGGGAAAAACAGCAGCACCGCCACCGCCAGCATCACCATCTGCGCACGCAAGCCAGCGCCACGCCGATCATTGATAAACACGCGCCAGGCCGAGGTGAAACCGAAGGCTGCGTGATACAGCGTCAGGCCCAGCGCGGCGCCGACCACCAGCAGCAACACCTGGCGTGCGCCGACCATGTTCTGCAGGAACAGCGCGCCCGCCACCAGGATGATAAAGGCAATCAGTGGCGCGACGGGCTTGCGCACGGGCGTCAGGGAAAGAGACGTGCTCATGGGGTTCTCGATTGATTGGAAGGAGGCAAGTATAGCCTCAGAAGGAATTTGATCAGGTGGGCCATTACCGAAAGGATCATCGTTTGAACCACCGCTTTCGCAGCCTCGCTAAAGCTCGACAGCTCCCACAGGGGATCGGCTGTGTATGTGGAATCACGCTTTGCAGGACCATCGCGCCAAACACAATTCTCGACAATAACACCGCCCAAATGTGGGAGCTGTCGAGCTTTAGCGAGGCTGCGAAGGCGGCGGCACAGGCAACCTCTTCATCGCCTGAACTACCGCTTTCGCAGCCTCGCTAAAGCTCGACAGCTCCCACAGGGGATGGAGGACTGACTAACCCAGGCTGATCGACGTCCACGCTGCTTCAGCCAGCAGTTCGCGGTATTCAAATGGGCTCTTTTTGACCTTCGCCGACAACCACGCACGCGAATAACTTTCCGCCGCGCCAATGATCAGCGAAGGGATCAGCTCGGCAGGCAAGTGACTGAAATGCTCCTTGCGCCCTTCCCCGCTCATCCACTCCTTCAACTGTTGGTTGCGCTGTTTATTCAGCAGCCTGGCGTGCCAAATGGCGCCCTACTTCAGCACCATCACTCCCGAGATCGCGGAGCTCAAACCCAACCATGCGGTGGTCACCGTGCCGTTTCGCAAGGAAATCACCAGTCACCTGGCCTCGGCGCATGCCATCGCACTGTGCAACGCCGCCGAACTGGCCGGCGGCATGATGACCGACGCGTCGATCCCCGCAGGCGCACGCTGGATTCCCAAAGGCATGACTGTTGAATATCTGGCCAAGGCGAAAACCGATATCCGCGCTGTTGCCGATGGCAGCGCTATCGATTGGCAAACCGCCGGAGACAAGATCGTGCCGGTGGAGATCTTCGATGCGGGCGGCGTCAAGGTCTTCACCGCCCACATCACCATGAATGTGAAGCTCGCTTAGGCACAATCGTTCAACAGACTCCAGGTGCGCCGTCTGCCGGCGGCGTGTCCCGTACATTCGTAAAATCAAGAACGACCGTAAACCGCTGTTGCTCGCGGATCACCTCAATCTGCCAGCCCAGCTTTGCGCACAACTGCCGCATCAACTGCAACCCAAGCCCATATCCAAAATCATCGGACTCCTGCCGCGGCTTGACCTCACTGATGTAATTGGCAATCACCAGCCGGGGGTATTTGAAACTGATATCTACCGTGCCCTCTTCCGCGTATTGCAGCGCATTGCGCAGGAAGTTACCGATCACGATACGGCACGCCGTAGGGGGCAGCCGGCAAGGTTCGTTGTGGATGTCGATGCTTAGCTCAATATCCCGGTGACCGATCAGGTAGCGGTGCCTTTCAATCAGTTCGCCAACTACCTCGCTCAGATTAACGTCTTCCTCGGGCAACGACTCTGGACGTTCGCGGCTCATCCACAGCAATGTCTCGGCGATGAGCTGCATATTGAGCACCGAGCGTTCTACGCGCTGCAACGAGGGTGGTAGCACACCACCCGATTGCAGGGCCAACAATTCGATATTGGCCTTGAGCACCGCCAGCGGCGTGCGCAGTTCATGGCTGGTGTAGCGCAACAAGCGGCCTTCACGCTGGCTGGCGGCCTGCACTTGTTCAACACTTTTGGCCAGGGCATCGGCCAACATATTGAACTCCTTGAAGTTGAAACCCGGCCGCTCGCTGGCCAGGGCGTCAGGATTGTTCAGGGTGCTGGACCATTGGATCAGACGTCCCAGCGGACGCACCAACCACCACACCAACAGCGCGATGATAATCAGCGCCGGCACGAATACGGCCAGGCTGATGAGCTGGACGCTTTCCAGTACCTGGTCAAAGTAGGCGTCGGACAATGGCGTCTCCACCTCACCCCCTACCTCCTTATCGTGGTCGATGTCATACATGTAGAGGGTTTTGCCGTCGCCCAGAGGTTGTTCGAGAACTATATGGAACGGCGCCTCGTCGTCATCGGAATAGAGATCGCCGAAGATATTCACCGCACCAAAGGACAGGCTCGGCGGTGCATTCAGCAACTCGCGCACGTCCTGCGGCAACGCCTCCTTGCCGATGACGCTGGTGTAGTAGTAATTGTGCGGCGTCGGCGTGGTCGGGTCCTGTTTGTAGTGCCGGAGAAAATACAGGGCTTCCTCCTCCATCATCGCGCTGGCGGTGTAGAACAGGCCGCGCACGGTGAATTCAGGTAGCAGCCTGCTATAGATCACCAGCACCACCGCAATCAGACACAGGAAACTGCCGCTGATTACCCACTTCAGGCTCAGGCCGCTACGCATGGGCCTTTACCTGGATGCCGACACCCGCCAGGGTATGGATCAATGGCCGGCCAAAAGGTTTGTCTACCGTCTTGCGCAGCCGATGCATATGCACTTTGAGCGTATTACTGTCAGGCGGCTCATCGCCCCAGATTTTGCTTTCCAACCGCTCCCTGGGAACAGGCTCGGGGCTGGCGCGCATCAAGTGCTCCAGCAAGGCCCAGCAAATGGGTGACAGATGCAGCTCCTGCCCTGCCCGGCTGACTTTACGGGTGGTCAGCTCCATGACCAAGTCGTCCACTTGCAGGCGGCTGGTCTGGCCGCTGCGCCGCAGGCTCAAGGCGCGAATCCGCGCCACCAGCTCGGCAAGCTCGAACGGCTTGACCAGGTAGTCGTCGGCTCCCGCAGCAAAACTGGCGAGCTTGTCGGGCAACGCATCCAGCGAGGTCAGCATCAGGATGGGGGTCTGGATGCCTTGCTGGCGTAACCCTGCGCACAACTGCTGGCCGTTCAGTCGCGGCAGCATGATGTCCAGCAGAATGACGTCGTAATGCTGGTTGAGCGCCAGGTTGAGCCCGGCCTGGCCATTGCTGGCGTGATCGCAGACGATACCGCTGATCTCCAGGTACTCGATGACAGTGGTGGCCAGGTCCAGGTTGTCCTCGACCAGCAGCAGATGAATATGCACGGAAAAACCCTCGGGCAGATGGTGCTCAGCGGTGTGAAGGATAGCGGAAGTCGGGCCGTTTCCTGCGATGTTTACCTGGTGTTAACCCCGTGCTGCTTAGGCTAAGGCTCTTCTTATCCAGAGCTCGTCACCGTCATGAACCTGTATTCGATGATCAAAGGGGTGCTGTTAGCCGTGATTTTCCTCGCGCTGATGGTGGGCATCCTTCCACAGCAAACTCAGTTGGTACGCATGGGAGGCAGTGGCTGGTTTCTGATTGGCCAGAATGTTGAGCAGACAGGGTCGTGTCATGTCACCCGTGCGTCGTGATGAGCTGGGCGCCAGCTATGCCAGCCAGTTGGTCGCCTGCGTGGTGCTGGTTATTGGTGTGGCGGTTTCGATGGGTGTCTATATCGCGCGCTTGAATGCGCACCTCGATGAGCAACGCAACCTGACCTCGGTGTATCTGCCCGACTGCCCTGACGGCCGTGGTGGTTTTATGGTCTATCCCGATGACAGGCGCAGTGGTGACGAGTGCTACACCGCGCAGGAAGATGAGTCGATGGATGTCGATGAGCTGCAGCGGCTATCAGGCTGGAGCCTTGCGCAACGGTTCGACTCCATCCCGCCAGCGGCTCAATCACCGCGCACGTTTTAGATGCACAGCCTTTATGCTTACCCAGTGCAGGCGCCGGGCCGCTCTAAAGCCGCTGCGCTGGAGGCAGACTTGCTGCCAGGCCAGGTCGCCAACGGCGAGCTGCGCAGCGCACCAGAACACCCTCTCAACGTTTCACGCCTGAACATGCCGCCGCGTTGATCACTGTCATTGCCAGTTGAAACACATACTGCCAATACTCCACCACACCATTCATCAGCCCCGCTGGCGAGTACACTCGACAGCAATGCCCACCAGGACAACCCTGCTGGGCAGGTTGCTGCTGATTATCATGGAAACTTGAGAAGGACACTCAAATGGTACGTGCCGTTACTATCCTCACCGAGAATTTTTCTGACTGGGAGCCCGCGCTGATCAATTCCACGGGCCGTGCCTACTATGGCTTCGAGACTTGTTTTGCCGCTCCCGGTGGCAAGCAAGTGACATCATCCGGTGGCATGACCATCATTCCCGACCTGGCCATCGAGGCCATTCGGCTGGACGATGTCGACTTGCTGATTGTGCCAGGAGGCCCGATCTGGAAAACAGACAAGGCACCCGCCATCGAGGCGCTGGTCCGTGAGGCTCACGCCAGGAACATTGTCGTGGCGGGGATCTGTGACGGTACCCGCGTACTGGCCAAGGCTGGAGTGCTGGATCACTTGCAGCACACCTCCAATTCCGCTGACAACCTCAAGCAGGTGCATTATCGCGGAGCAGATTATTACCAGGACGTACCGTACGCCGTTGCCGACCAGGGTGTGGTCACGGCTCCTGGCAGCGCGCCGGTCAGTTTCATGGCGCAAATTCTCGACACCTTGGGTTTGAAAGACAAGAAGCTGGATGCCTACCTGGCCATGCATGCGGCTGAACATATTCACGGCTGAACCCTTTCCCTCTACCTCTCCCCTCACCTCGGCGCTGCGGCCTGTTACCGGGCCGTAGCGCGCTTCACCGTTGAACCGCTCCTCCAATACTGCGCCGACAACTGCCCCCTGTTGACTCTCCACTGCTGAACCGCAGTTCCACCTCTCTGGATCTGGGCAACGCATTGATCCTGATCGTGGCCGTCGCCGCGACCGTCATGGCTGTGATGGGTTCTGGCATTGAGCATGTTCCTGGCCAGCGCATGGCGCTTCTGCTGCTGGGTGTTTTGAGCATCGCGGTGGTACTGCGTCGTTGCAAGCGCTCGGAAAACGGCATTATTCCAGCACGCCTGATGACGCGCTCTCCGCGCGTGGCTGGTTACGCCATCGTCGCTATTCTCGCAGCGACCTCCGGTGCCCTGTTCTATCTGGGTGTGCTGTTGCTGCAAGACTATCTCGGCCTGACGCCGATGCAGACGGGCCTGGCGTGGCTGCCCTTCTGCCTGGGTTTCTTCCCTGGGATCTTCCTTTCGCAGTTGGTCATGCAGCGCTGGAATTCCCAGGCCGCCACCGTGATCGGCCTGGCAACTTCGGCTCTGGGTTTCGCTTTGTTTGCCTTCGGTGTACCCCTGCACAGCTACTGGCTGGGAATGCTTACGGCGATGCTGGTGACCTCCATCGAGTTCGGCTGTGTCGCCCCAGTCGCCCAGTCGTTGGCCACCAGTGACTTTAGTGGTCAAGCGGGTGCAACGGGCGGTGATCAATGCCACAACGCGGCAGCACATCGAACCGGCAGCGTTGTATCCCGAGGGCATGTCTACACGTACCGCCGGTTTCGAACTGCCGTTCCCCCCAGTTGTTCAACGCCTGGAACTCACGCAGCAAAGGCACTCGCATCGACTTGGGTGACAACCAGTGGATGAGCCTGCAGCTATTGACAGCTCCGCGTCATACCCAACTAACCGCGTCGTCTCTCAGCGCTTAGCAATCAACGCTGAAGCAACGTTTTTTAGCATAACGGTTTCGCGCTGAATGGACTGCCCCATCGATGACTCCTGACGCTGCATAACGGCTTCATTGTGCGTGATGGCTTCATGCAGGTTGATCCAGACAGGCCGCATACCATTAGCGATTTCGTGGCTTTCCATTCTCACGGGCTCTAGTTGGGGCGCTACTTCGCATTGATAAAAATGCGAGGTCATGTGCATCAGATCGTACTGTGGCTTCCAGTAGGGCCGGTACTCCTCGATGTAACCGTAGTGCTGGAGCACCTGTATTTCACGGGCACCAGTCTCTTCCTCAAGCTCACGCTTCAGGCCTGTGACAATGTCCTCGTCACCATCAATGCCGCCTCCAGGAAAGCTGAAGTCGTTATAGCGCTCGGTGAACAGCAATAGGATCTGTTCATCCCGCATTACGATGCCCCGTGCTGCATGTCGACGGAATACTCTGCCCTGTTTGGATTTCAGCTCGGGGTGAACAATTTCAGTTATGAGTTGCATGTGGTCTCGTTACGGCAAGATCAGTTAGTCATCGTCCAGGGTGGCCACGGCATTTCCGCAGTTCTGGAAATACTGTGGCCAGTGGAACTGGCTCAGCGAAGCAGCAATACGGGTAAAGTGGATGTTCGCAGCATCGTCGTGGTCGTGCTGCCTACCAGAAACTGCCTGATGCGTGAGTGCCCGTACGCCCCCATGACCAAGAGGTCAATGCCGTGCTCTGCCTGATACGCATGAAGTACCGACTCTACTTCGCCCGGGCGGATCTCGGCATGCACTCGCGGGCCAGAACTGGCGAGTGTGGCTAGTGCTTTCTCCAGCTCGTTCTGGTTTTCTTCAGAGTCCGTACCAACCATGACGATATGAATTGGCAGGCCTTCGCACAGCGGGCTTGAAGCAAGCATCTGTATGGTCTTGTGGCCTGTAGCGCTGCCGTCAAATGCCACCATGACCGTTTCAGGTTTCCTGAAATGGCTGGTTGTAATCAGGATGGGGCGGTGGATAGTTCGGACTACCGCTTCAATCTGGCTGCCAAGACTTTGGGCACTGTGCGTGCTGTCCTCACCGACTCTTCCAATCACCAGTAATCGAATATCGTCTTGGAGATCGCTCAGGCTCTCGACGAGATGGCCATGGCGCTGCTTCAGATCAGGTGACATTGCGCCAGAGATGACTGTTCGCTCGCGAGCTTTTTCAAGCATGTGCTGCCCATGCTCCAAGGCCAGTTTTGCCCGCTGCGCATCCAGCGTGGCCAACTCTTCCAGTAGATGTTCTCTGCTACCGAGACCGATATTGCCGCTGAGGTCAGCGGATGCAGGATATTTTTCCTTATCCAGCACATGAAGCAAGGTCAGGGGAGCGCTGAGTCGTTGCGAAGCCCATGCTGCGTAATCGCAGACCGCCAATGAGGATTGTGAGTTATCAATGCATGCCATTACGTGGTTCATTGTCGTTCTCCTTAGTGGCTCATGAGCTTGTCGATGGCACCGGGTTTGTCATGCACGCCGAAGCGGTCAACGATTGTTGCGCTGGCTTCATTGAGACCGAGCACTTCAACCTCAGCGCCTTCACGGCGGAACTTGATCACGACCTTATCCAGCGCTGCGACGGCAGTGATATCCCAGAAATGCGCCTGTGTGAGATCGATGGTGACTTTGTTGAGAGCTTCCTTGAAGTCAAAGACTTCAGTGAACTTGTCCGCAGAGCTAAAGAACACCTGGCCCACGACGTGGTAAGTCCGATGCGATTCCGTCTCTTCCAGAGTGCTCTTGATATCCAGGTAGTGCCCAACCTTATTGGCAAAGAACAGCGAAGCCAGCAACACACCTACCAGTACGCCATAGGCCAGGTTGTGAGTGGCTACGACGACCACGACGGTCGCCACCATGACAAGGTTGGTCGACAGCGGATGCTCTTTCAGATTACGCAAAGAATCCCAGCTAAAGGTGCCGATGGACACCATGATCATCACAGCCACGAGTGCCGCCATAGGGATTTTGGAGAGCCATTCGCCAAGAAATACCACCATCAGCAGCAGGAAAACGCCGGCACACAATGTCGAGAGACGGGTGCGGCCACCAGATTTCACGTTGATGATCGACTGGCCGATCATGGCGCAACCGGCCATGCCACCAAGCATACCGGCAGCGATGTTGGCCACCCCCGGGCCTTTGCACTCGCGATTTTTGTTGCTGGTGGTATCGGTAAGGTCGTCGACGATGGTCGCGGTCATCATTGATTCGAGTAGACCCACTACTGCCAACGCAGCCGAGTACGGGAAAATGATGCGCAGGGTTTCAAAATTCAGCGGAACTTCAGGCCAGAGGAAGATCGGAAGCGTATCAGGCAGTTGACCCATGTCACCTACGGTGCGGATATCCAGCCCCAGGTAAATCGCGATAGCAGTCAGGGTCAGGATGCACACCAGTGGTGAGGGAATCAGCTTGCCGATCTTAGGCACGTATGGAAACAGGTAGATGATTCCGAGACCTGCTGCGGTCATGGCGTAGACGTGCCAGGTGACATTGGTCAATTCAGGCAGCTGCGCCATGAAAATCAGAATGGCCAATGCGTTCACAAAACCAGTGACCACAGAGCGAGAGACGAAGCGCATCAGCGAACCAAGCTTCAGGAATCCGGCGAGAATTTGGAGTACCCCACAGAGCAGCGTGGCCGCCAGCAGATACTGAAGCCCGTGATCTTTTACCAAGGTGACCATCAACAATGCCATCGCACCGGTAGCTGCCGAGATCATCCCAGGGCGACCACCCACGAAGGCAATGACAGCACAGATACAGAAAGAGGCGTAAAGCCCGACCTTTGGGTCAACGCCGGCGATGATGGAAAAGGCGATGGCTTCCGGGATAAGCGCGAGTGCGACCACTACCCCCGCGAGCACGTCGCCACGGACGTTGGAAAACCACGTTTGTCGTATCCGTCCGGGCAATACACCTTACTGGCCCGTCATTCCTGGCCTTTCAAGCGGAGTTTCTATGCGACCGCTATGCCACAGTATTAACGTTAAATTTTCACCCGCAAAATGGATGCGGCTCTACTCACGCGTAACACTATCCTTGAAAGCGCGAGCTGGTCTTCCAAGACTGACCGAGGATGACCTATGATCTTGGTCAGTTATTCCTCCGAGTATTTCCTCAATGATAAAACGCTGCACTATGCTCGACCATGATGGTTGGCTGCCCCTCCGTGTTGCTCTATGGCCTGATTCCTCCTCGAACAATGAGAATGACAAACGGACAATACTGAACGCACCAGAGCGCTATGTGGTACTTATCTTCGTTAATGAACATGGCAATGCTCTAGGTTTTGCCGAGGCGTCGATCCGGGTGGACTATGTCAACGGTACCAGCTCATCGCCCGTGGCCTTTCTCGAAGGTCTGTATGTCCGACCCGCTAGTCGGAGCCAAGGCATAGCGCGGCAACTCGTGGCGGAAATCCAACAGTGGGCCGAAGAAATGGGCTGCACCGAACTGGCTTCGGATGCGCTACTGAATAACCAAGGAAGCCACACTATGCATGAGGCGTTGGGCTTCAGAGAGACCGAGCGAGTAGTTTATTTTTTGAAGCCTTTGGGGGCTATCAAGACGTTGTAGTGGGCACATGATCAGCATTCGATTGCCAGCGGTAATCTAGGCGAAAATCAAGGCACATTCGCCGAACATACGTTGCCAGATTAAACAGGCGCCCACCGATGCGGCAGTAGTTGGGTAATTTCACTCGCACGCTGCGTCGGCAATAGTGTGAGGACGTCCTTCAAATACGCATACGGATCATGCCCATTGAGCCGCGCAGACTGTATCAAGCTCATGATCGCTGCCGCCCGTTTGCCGCTGCGTAACGACCCTGCAAGTCGAGTCAGCCGAAGGGAGTTTCACCCCTCGGCTGCTCACAGAACCGTACGTGACAGTCTCCCGTCATACGGCTCTTGATCACACATTCGATGCACGTAGTAAATACCAATGCGCGAATAGCTCCGGATTCTCTCTTCGAACAAGACGCAGCCGATGCTCCGCCTGACGTATAGAGATTCGGTACTTGCTCTTCATCCATTTGAGCAGGCGCGATTGCAACGCGCTCCACAATCGATAGCTGAAGTTTCTGTACCAGAATTTACCGTAGTATTCGATCCATCCTCGAATCACAGCGTTGTACCTGCGAGAAAAATCCCTCAGGTCATCCGTCGTGGATCGATGGATGCGCCAGTGTTTGATCGTGTCTACCATCCTGCGCATCGCCTTCATCGACGCTCCCGGCATGCACTTACGAAAGAGTTCGCCCTTGGAGTTCCTCAGGGTTCGCACCTTGAAGTCATATCCAAGGAAGGTGAAGCTCGTCGCGACATTGTCCCGCTCGAATGTGTCGATGTAGACAATCTTCGACTTTTCTTCGTTGATGGTCAGACCCACTTCACTCATCCGTCGCGTCAGGCTCTCCCTGATTCGAACAGCCTCGCTCATCCTTGCGCAGTGAATAACAATATCGTCGGCATACCGTTCAAACGGCACGCCGCGATGCGTCCTGTCCATCCAACGATCAAAGGCGTAATGCAGGAATAAATTGGCTAACAAGGGCGAGATCACACCCCCTTGAGGTGTCCCTCGTCCCCGCTCCTGAAGCAACCCCGTCTCACTCTGCATCGGCGCTCGCAACCAGCGTCGACAGTACAAGATCACCCATTTCGGCATCTGATGATGCTCCAGAGCCTTGATGATCAGGTCGTGCCCAACGTGGTCGAAGAACGCGCTGATATCCACTTCCAGTACCCAGTTCTTACGACGGCACCGAATGGAACATTGACGCAAAGCATCGTGGGCCGACCTTCCGGGCCTGTACCCATACGAGTCAGGATGGAAAATCGGATCGATCACAGCCTCCACATATCTTTTCACTGCGCCTTGGGCTACCCGGTCAGAGACCGTAGGAATGCCAAGAATGCGCTCCTTGCCGTTGTCTTTTGGAATGCGCTTTTCCCGTACAGGTGGCGGGAAATACGACCCTGAACACAACCGGTTCCAGATGCGGTAGAGGTTATGATCGCGTTGCCGATCAAAGTCCGTGAGCGTCTGACCATCACAGCCAGGCGCGCCACGATTGCGGCGTACATCCTGATACGCCATCCACACCAGCGACTTCGGTATCTCGAATGCTTTTCGCTGCACTAAAACGTCATCCTCGTTTGAGTTGTGTCCCGCACAACGAAAGTGATCCCCACCCCTTCGCTCCAGCCCCATTACAGGTCTTTCATCACTACTACGGATGGGTCCGTCCCTATCCCCACGATACGTGCCGAGGATAGGTTCTCACGTTCCCCAAAATGGCCTAGCTCAGGTTCTTGCTGCCTTAACAACGGGTGCCGTGCAGTCGGTAGACAGGTGTCCTCTGCACTTCTCGGGGCCCGGCTATACAAGCCCGTTTTGACACCAGTGGAGATTTCGTCGCTTCATCAGTCAGTTCACTTTCGTTCAACTACCTGAGCCTTACGTGACAGTAATTACTCTGCCTTTTCCCGAGTCGCTCACCACCAACATGCTGAACATGCTCGCAGCATCGGGTCGTTTGATCAGTGCGCCTGCACGCCCTGATCGGAGGGCCTACCTCCATCCATCTTGGAACATGGAGTGTCATGCCGCCGCTTTCATCTCGTCGTCATGACGACTCCTTCGTGACACACATAGCCAGTTCGAGCGCCCAAGAGCCCACGGCTGGATTTGATTCTCGCACCAGTTATTATCGATGGGCACAGCACCGTCATCGAGATAGCGCGTCAGCGCTATCCAGCGTTTGAGGCTGTAATCCAGCGCCTTGGCGATGGCCGACCTCTCAGGCACAAGCTGCCTTTGGGCGATCATCTAGGTATGAAGTGCGTCGGCGATTGGCGCTGCTTTTTCCTGCCGTATTCGCTGCCGATCACCCGGCACCACCTTTCGGGCTTCTCGCTCAACTTCGTACAAGGCCGCGATGTAGTGAAGCGCTTTTTCGGCGACCTGGCTCTTGTTGGTCGCGTGCAAGTCGAAGAACTTCCGGCGGGCATGGGCCATGCAGCCGATCTCCGTAACGCCCAGTTCAAAGCCTGCTTTGTAGCCGGCAAAGTCATCGCAGACCAGCTTGCCGTTCCAACTGCCCAAGAAGGCTCGGGCATGTTCGCCAGCGCGGCTCGGGCTGAAGTCGTAAACGACCGCCGCCAGGTTGGAAAACTGACTGGTGGCATAGGCCCAGACGTAAGCGCGATGAGTTTTTTCGCGCCAGGCGTCAGCATTTGTACCGGCGTCTCGTCGGCGTGAACGACGCCATGCGTCAGCACTGCTTCGCGCAGCGCATCAACTAGCGGCTGTAATTGCACGCCGCAGTCGCCCACCCACTGCGCCAAGGTCGAACGGGCGATGGGCAGCCCGGCCCGGCCGAAGATTTTCACTTGGCGATACAGCTGCAGATGGTCGGCGAACTTGGCCACCATGATGTGAACCAGCAGGCCCGCTGTAGGGATGCCTTTATCTATGACGTGCGCCGGTACTGGAGCCTGGATCAACGTTTCGCATTGTGCGCAGGCCCACTTTCCACGGATGTGTCGCTCGACGGTGAACACGCCGGGCGTGTAGTCGAGCTTTTCGCCGGCATCTTCGCCGATGCGCTTGAGGGCGCAACCGCACTGGCAGTGGCTGTTGTCCGGTTCGTGATGGATCAGCGTACGAGGAAACTGCGGTGGCAGCGGTGCGCGCTTGGGTTGCTGGCGCACTTTGGCTTCGACAGGTGCCGGTTGCAGCGCCTCAAGTTCGGCTTCGATAGCGGCGATATCCGTATCGATCAAGTCGTCGAGCAGGCTGGCTTGATCCGGGCTCAACTGCTCGCTGCGTTTGGCAAACTTGAAGGGTTTGAGCAATGCGATCTCGTGGGCCAGTATCTCGTTGACCGACTTGTGATGAGTGATTTGCTTGTCCATCGTCTCGACGCGCTGGATCAACTGCGCTGCCAAGGCGCGCAGTTCTTCAGGGTTTAATTGATCGAGATTCGGATGCGAAGTCATGCCACCGATTTAGCCAGAGAGGGCTAGTGGCGGCGATAGACGGATGGGCCAATTGCGCTGGCGAGCGCGCCATGGCAGGCGAGTTAGAGCACTGTGATGGTTCCTCCGGAACCGACGCGTTGCCAAGGTAAACCTAGCACCAAGGCTTGAAGTTGCTCTGCATCCAAATCGACTTCAGAGCCGTGCCGCACGCCCGGCCAAAAGAAGCGCCCTTTATTCAAGCGCCGGGCAGCAAGCCCAATCCCCAAGCGATCATGCACCAACACTTTCATTCGATTGGCACGACGGTTGGCAAACAGATAAGCACAGTGCGGCTTCGCCGCACCGAACACCGCCACGACCCGCGCCAGCGCAGTTTCAGTGCCTGCGCGCATGTCCATTGGCTCGGTGGCGAGCCAGATGGAGTCGATGCGGATCATCGCAGCAGGTCTCGCAGGAAAGCAGAACACGCCGCTGCGTTTTCAGCCGGCCAATTCACCGCGACTACGCCTTTTGAATACGGCACTTCGATTCGGATCGTGGCAGGAAGGGCCTGATGCATCGGCACCGGCGGCGATGTCTTGACCGGGATGAAGGCGGATTGAAGTGTCAGGTTTTTCTGCGCATGCACGCGTATCCATTTATGGACGAGGTTGGTGTTGAGATTGTGGGTCAACGCGACATTGGCGATCGAGGTGTCAGGCTGCGCGCATTCGGCGATGACATGGGCCTTGAAGGACTTGGAGTAGGAACGGCGATCTTGTGGCATAGGCGTCCGCTTAAAAAAGGCTAAAAATGGTGTCAGTTCAATTTAGGTGGACACCATCGCCTCAAGCGACGGTGTCAGGAAGGTGTGTTGCCCGGACGGTCACGATTGTTTGAGCGCTGTGGTAGCGGCGATATGACAAGCGGTGAGAAGACCCCGGGGATCTAGCAGTTAGATATGGCGGGGAGGAATTTGCCGTGCTACTCCCGAATACTGATAGGCACGGGGCAACATTAGTAGCTAAGGACATACTGGAGGCTATTCGATCATTAGGTATCGAACATATAGCTCATCCGCTAGGGCACATAACTGCCAACGCGGGCATCGCGGATTGTCGCCCATCTGAGCAGAACGTCACGTCTGCCCTTTTAATCACTTCTGCTGAGAAAATGCTCTATGCCGCAAAACAGAACGGATGGGACCGAGATCACACAGCTACGGACTGAAGTCACAGGAAGAAGTATTGCTTTTCGACCAATGTCTCTTGTCCAACTCCGAGAAGCATACGTACCAGAAAAACCCCTACCTCACATTCACCCATTAATTCACAACAGACTGTTGCCGCCCCAAGCTGCCGCCAGTAATGGCACCAATCGGCAGGCCAAAAGCGGGCATCACAGAGTGTCTGTTTTCGACAGACTTGGGTGCACTACTCCTCTAGATGCTTACTAAAAAATTCACTAGCAGTTGATTAATCTCGTTCGGCCGCTCCTGCTGTACCCAATGCCCCGCGTTGTTGATTAGTTGTTTTCCCACCAGCGCCGGCGCGTTGATATCTAGGGCTTGATATTCATCCCCAGTTATAGTCAAAACGCCATCCAGTACGCCAGCAACGAAGAGGACGGGTTGCGTGAGTACCGCACCGTTCCAGAACGGTGTCAGCTCCCAGTTTCTATCCAGATTTCGATACCAGTTGATGCCACCGGAGAAGCCGGAGCGCTCAAACTGCCCCACGAATACATTAAGGTCCTCCTCTGTGAGCCAAGAGGGAAGCATATCTGGAACGACCAGGTTGTCCACAAATCGAGTGTTTTTATCGAATATGATGAAGCTTGAGCGGCTATGGTCGGGGTGCTTTCGGGCCTCTCCCGAGCCGGAATACAGCACGCCTAAGAGGCTACGGCGGATGTCCTTGTTCAATTCTGCTTCTACGATGCCAACCCGCTGAAAATAATCTTGATAAAAATGTTTATTCTGAGCCGCAAGTTGGAAGCGAGCCTTTGGACTGACGTTTCGACGGGGAACGTATGGAACACTCAATAAGCATAGGCGGCGGAACATATCCGGTCGAAGTAGCGCAGCAGCCGCTGCAACCATTGATCCCCAGTCATGCCCCACCAGCACCGCACTTTTGATTTTAAGGGCATTCAGCAGTCCGACCACGTCGCCTACGAGGTTGAGAATATTATAACTTGCTACTTCGACAGGAACCTCGGTGTCGCCGTATCCACGCTGATCGGGAGCAATAACTCGATAGCCTGCTTTCGCTAAAAAAGAGATCTGGTGTCTCCAGGAATACCAGGACTCCGGCCAGCCATGCAGAAGCACAACGACGGGTCCGGTCCCCTGCTCCACGTAGTGCATTCGTACGCCATTGGTGTATACAAAATAATGCTTCAAGGTAGACATGACACTGATCTCCAGATGAACCTGTTCAGGGGCGGTTGACCGGACTGCTTCAGAGCAGGCTCTTGTTTCTAGTCGAGCACGAGTTATCCGATGCTAGAACAGCGTATAAATGCGGATGGTCGCCCAGATGACAGTATTGTGGTAATAAGAAACTCCACCGTTTTGCAATGCGTAAAAGCGCACTAGGCCCGGGCAGATAGAAATCGCTAAGCAAAAAATGACGATCGGCATGGCCGTCCATTACCCAAGACGAATGGAATTTGTGCTGATACCTATCGGGAGACTTGTGGGCGAAATAATTGAGCCATTCCGCCCTGCGAACGAAAGGCTAAACAACGGTGGCGCTATACCAATCAATGCCCAGCCGGAGCCATCCCGGATGAGCCAGAGATTGACATGATCAAGCCTGAAGGGAAGTGGCATGCGAACCCAAAGCACTCCAGGAGCAACTTCCGTGACTGATCCTTGCTCCGGTTTCGGGAAAGGGTATTCCAAGCCTGATGTGGCCATAGGTAATCTCTCAAGACATTCGGTGGAAACGAGTGACCGGTGCTCGGCTACTCGACGAAAGATTTGTCTCAGCCCGCCTGTGTTAACAGTGCTTGCTGAATTTCCTTGACCCATGATTCCGAGCCAGCTGCACGGGAAAGGAAACCCGCTCCGAGCATGGCTGAAAACTGAACCAGAGCCTGTTCCCGCGTCGTTCCAGAACCTTGGTTCTGAACCACGTCGACCATCGTGTCGAGCAGCGTCTTGGTGCCATCGCGGTAGGCTTGTGAAAACGGCGGATCATGGGACGCGTTTGACGCGTCCTGGCCCAAAGTGACTATCGGACACTGGCCACTTTCGGCGAGGTGCAAATATTGGGTTATAAAAGATTGCAGGGGGGCGTGCGAAGCCTGCTGTGTCTCGCTCAACATCCCCTCCCACGTTTGTAATGCACAGCGGAAGCTCTGATCACATACCTCAACTGCGAGGTTTTCCTTAGAGTCGAAGTATTTGTAAAATCCGCCGCAGGTCAGATCGAGTTCCGCCATAATTTTCGAGATGCCGACGTCATTCACGCCGTGCTTACGAAATAGCACGGAGGCCGCCTTCAAAATCCCCAGGCGGGTGGTCTCCGCTTTTTTGCATGTGTATCTCTTCATCCGAGGCCTCCTGGGGTTTACCAGGTACGGTTGATATAACCTTGCTCTGATTTTTTAAGCCTTCGTGCCACCGCGATGCTCTGATTCGTCTTACCGATGACCCGCCGTTGCCACAATCGCTCAAGGCTGAGAGCGGAAGACTCGCTTCCACTCCATGCGCCTATCAGGAGTTTCTTTCCTGCCGCGATTGCATCGGGTGACTGCTTTGAAAACTCGTGACAAAGCTCAACAGCTGAGCCCAAAGGGTCGTCCGAGAGATGCGTGACCACACCTAAGTGGTTGGCTTCTTGTGCGCATAGAGTCCTTCCCGAAAAAGTGAGTTCCATTGCTACATCTTTGGGCAACAGTTCCCTCAGAAGTACCGTGCCTCCCATGTCTGGCACTAACCCCCAATTGGACTCCATGATTGATAACTGTGACGACGGTGCTGCTATACGGATGTCAGCGCCCAGAGCAATTTGAAGACCCGCGCCGAAACAATTTCCATGGATTGCAGTAATGACGGGAACACTTAACGACCGCCATACCAGTGAAACCTTCTGGTATCGGTTCATAGTCGGCTTCCAGAGCGGGAGAAACGCCATCAGTTTTTTTAGCGGTCCTCCGGTCATGATCTCTTTGAGATCCATCCCAGAACAGAACGATGGGCCGTTTCCCGTCACGATTACTGCGCGGATATCCGGGTTCTGCTTCAGGTGCTCTGCACAACCGATCAAGTCCCGAAGCATCTGCGAATTTAGCGAGTTGTGCTTATCAGGGCGGTTGAGACGGACAGTTGCTATTGCACCGCTGTAATTCAACTCAACATGTTTCCAGTTCACACAATAACCCCATAGGTTTCTGAAACGCCCGGGAACACCAGCGTGTTGACTGTTCATCGAACACCCGACTGCCTCAACGCGGCAGTGGTGAAATCGCTGTCTTGCGGCTTGGCATCAAAATTCCAAGCATGCTTTTCTTCATTCTTCATGCCCATCACCAAATAGCGACCTGATTGCAGGTCGTAAAGCGCGTCCATGGTGTAAGACGGCAGTTGTTGGTGGTAGTAGAACTGCGAATGCCCTTCTGCCACTCGCCACAGCGCATCTCGGCCGTCGTAGTGGTCGACGGTCGCGATCAGCCAACTGTCTTCATCGATAAAAAAGTCTCTCTTGGCGTAAATGTGTCGAGCACCTGGTTTCAAGGTAGCGATCACATGCCATACCCGACGCAGCTCATAACGAGCCAAATCCTGGTTGATATGCCCAGCCTTGATGATGTCCTCGTACTTCAAGGTCGGCGAATCGAGCCGATAGCTGTTAGCGGGAATGTAGATGGTTTTCTTCCCTTCAAGCTTCCAGTCGTAACGATCCAGCGCACCGTTAAACATGTCCAAGTTGTCTGCGGTACGCATGCCATCTGACGCGGTACCGGGACCGTCATATGCGACTTGAGGTGCCCTGCGTACTCGGCGCTGGCCTGCGTTGTAAATCCACGCTTGGCGAGGACTGGCTACTTGGTTCAAGAAGTCGTGGACCAGCATCACGCTCCCAGCTAGACGCGAGGGAGCGGTGACGACTTGTTTGTAGTATTGAAGCTCACCACTAGATTTGCTCATCGCATAAAACGGTAAAACCTGGTCTTCGAAATGAACTGGAACGAAGCCACCGTTTACCTGGGGAGTGGCTTGTACAACAAATCGACTGAAGCCCTGACCCTTGTAGCTAGTGAGGTGATTCCAGATTACTTCCTGGCCATTTTCAGGTACGGGGAACGGCACTCCGCCTGCGTAGCTTTCAAGGCCATTTCCCCCTTCCACCAGTTTTACCTTGGTCGCGTTCGCGCGAGTCATCTCCAGCCACTGGCTGGGAAAATTCACCGTCCGATGCGTTGGGTAAACTGGCATCTTGTAGGTATCTGGATATCGCTTAAAAAGCGCTTGCTGACCTGGAGTCAGATGCTCCTTGTACCGATCAACCGTTGCAGCAGTAATAACAAAGAGGGGCTTCTCGTTGGCAAATGGATCTGCCAGAAATCCTTTTGAATCCACGGCGCCGGCACTTTTCGCCAGGCCGCCTTGCCACTCAGGAATACCGAGAGCCGTGTCGGCAGCTTTTTCGGCACCAATCGGGGTCAGAATCCCACCTAGCTGGTTCGCCTTTTCAGGTGTTACAGCAGAAAGAGTCTGCGGACAATTCAATGCAGCCATAAGGACTGCTGGAGTCAAAAACAGACGCATTGTCTTGCTCAACGATTCGGTAAAATCAAGTGATGCTTTCATCTTCGACACACTCCTGGCTTTTGTTTTTATTGTTCAAAGGCGTGATGAAAAAAAGCGGGCGACCAAGCGACCGTGGCACCTAGTCAACCCAAAAACTCCTGTGAGCGGGTCAAAAAACTGGCCTCACCGGAAAAATCATTCACACGACTTCAAATAACCCCGCAGCGCCCATACCACCGCCGATACACATTGCGACAACCACAAACTTCGCCCCACGGCGCTTGCCTTCAATCAGTGCATGCCCTACTAGACGAGCTCCGGTCATGCCATATGGATGGCCAACGGAAATGCTGCCGCCATTAACGTTGTACAGCTCAGGATCAATTCCCAACTTGTCGCGGCAATACAGCACCTGACAGGCAAAGGCTTCATTGAGCTCCCACAAGCCGATATCGGACACTTTTAGGCCGTGCTGCTTAAGTAGCTTCGGAATAGCGTAGACGGGACCGATGCCCATCTCTTCAGGAGCGCACCCAGCTACAGTCATACCGCGATAGATTCCCAGGGGAGCCAGACCGCGGCGCTCAGCAAAACGGGCTTCAGTCAACACGCATGCCGAAGCACCGTCTGATAGCTGGCTGGCGTTACCACCCGTTATTACGCCCCCATCAACGACGGGCTTGAGTTGAGAGAGACCGTCGTAAGTTGTGTCCGGACGGTTGCCCTCATCTTTGCTCAAGAGAAGGTCGCGGAAACTGATAACACCAGTTTCCTTGTCCTGCAGCTTCATGCGCGCCTGGAACGGGACGATCTCTTCGTTGAAAAGACCCAGATCCTGAGCTCTAGCAGTACGGAGCTGCGATTCGAGCGAGTAGCGATCCTGCTCCTCACGTGAGATGCCATACTTCTTCGCCACTAACTCAGCGGTTTGCAGCATGGGCATGTAGGCGGTCTGAACGTGAGCGATTACATTCGGATCTGCCTCCTGGCCAACCCAGGTGAAGTAATTGTTCTGCACAGCCGAGATGTTGTCCTGCCCTCCCGCAATCGTGGCGTCCATACCATCAAAGGTGATCTGCTTGGCCGCAGTGGCAATCGCCATCAAGCCCGAGGAACACTGGCGATCCATCGTCTGTGCCGGGACAGTTACCGGCAAGCCAGCAGCGAATACCGCATTGCGCGCCAGGTTGCCCCCGGCAGTGCCCGCAGACAGCACTGTGCCGATTACCGCGTCTTCGAAAATCTCGCCCTCGAGACCTGAGCGCTCAACAGCGTGGCGGATAGCATGTGCCATAAGCGTAGGGGACTTGGTGTCGTTGTACGCCCCACGGAACGCCCGACCAATTGGCGTACGGGCGGTAGATACGATGACAGCTTCACGCATGGTGAAATCCTCGTGATTTAGGCGGTGGGTAGCTTGACGCCCAAGGCATCAGCAGCTTTTCGAACGAAACGCATGGTCTGGTCAAAAGCTCCTTCAAGCGCTTTCTGGCCTTGCGTTGCGGCAATCTCATTGAATCGTTGCGCAATCACTTCCGGGGTCCGCTCCTGCTCATGCAAAAACAGACCTTCCGTTTCATAAAGATTGCTGCACGCGAACACTCCAGCACCCGCACCAAGGATCACTTTGGATGGCGCGGATTCACTTGCGAGGAATAGCAGGCCAGGCGTGATGGTTTCAGGTGCCAGTAGTGCCAACACAGCTGGCGGGATCAAGTCTTCAGTCATCCGTGTCGCTGCGGTTGGAGCCAGTACATTCACCCGGATATCGTTTTTTTGACCTTCGAGGTGCAGCACATTCATCAGACCCAACATCGCGGCCTTCGCAGCTCCGTAACTGGCCTGGCCAAAGTTGCCGTATAAACCGGAGGCTGAGGAGGTGAGAACGATGCGGCCATAGTTCTGCTCGCGCATCAGATCCCACACCGCTTTAGTGCAGTTCACCGTACCGCGCAGATGCACATCGACAACTTTCCAGAAATCATCAAGCGAGCCCTTGGTAAAGCTGGCATCGCGCAGAATGCCGGCGTTATTGATCAGGATGTCTACACGTCCCCACTTCTCGTGCGTTTGCTCGACCATCGCCTGAACTTCGTCGAAGTTAGCGACGTTGGCACCATTGGCAAATGCTTCACCACCCGCTGCGCGAATCTCTTCTACAACCGCTTCTGCAGCAGCAGAACTAGCGCCGCTTCCGTCACGAGAGCCACCGAGGTCATTGATTACAACCTTGGCACCTCGTGCAGCCAAACCTAAGGCATGTGAACGGCCCAAACCGTTACCTGCACCAGTGACAATCGCCACCCGGCCGTCGAATCGAATACTCATTTTCTTCCCCTCGTGCCTAAACCAGAACCATGCTGATCCACTCGGCGATCAGCGCTGGCTTGTCCTCACCTTCGATCTCGACGGTGATATTGGTGATGATCTGGTAACGTCCAGGACCCGTTTCACTGAATTCAGCGATCACAAATTTTGCCTGCACTCGCTTGCCACTGCGCACAGGCGCCAGGAAGCGAATCTTGTTGTAGCCGTAGTTCACACTGGCCTTCATTCCTTCCAAGGCTGGAAGGGTTTTTTCAATCAGCGAGGGCAGCATCGATAGCGTCAGCAGCCCATGGGCGATGGTGCCGCCGAATGGCGACGCTTTCGCTTTCTCCGCATCCACATGGATGAATTGACGGTCTTCGGTGACCTCAGCAAACGCGCTGATTCGCTCCTGATCCAGCAGCAGCCAAGGCGACGGCTCAAGGTCTTTGCCGACAAGAGCGCGGAGCTCTTCGGCTGTAACAGTACGGTTGTGCATGACGGTACTCATCAACGGGTGGTGGAGAAGCCGCCATCAAGGGGTATGACGGCGCCAGTGATATAAGAAGAAGCAGCTGAAGACAGGAATATCGCGGTACCCGCAGCATCGGATTCCAGACCGGTACGACGGCGAGGAATCACTTTGAGAATCTCGTCGCCCTTAGCCTTGAGCATCTGCTCCGTCATTTTGGTTGCGAACGGGCCGGGGGCGATGGCATTAACGTTGATATCCGCGCGCGACAGATGAGCCGCAAGGTGGCGAGTCAGGTGGTGAACTGCCGCCTTGCTTGCCGAGTAGGAGTAATTGCCATAATCAGGACTGGTCAGCCCATCGACGGAACCAATGTTGATCACGCGCGCTGGATCTTCATCGGTACCCGCCGCCTGGAGTGCACTGCCCAGTTTCTGGGTGAGGAAGAAGATGGACTTCAGGTTTAAGTCCATCACCTTGTCCCAACCGCTCTCCGGGAACTCACCGAAACTTGCACCCCAGCTAGCGCCTGCGTTATTCACCAGAATATGCAGCTTGGGTTCGCGACGAAGAATCTCATCGGCCAGTTTGTTCAGTTGCTCCTGATCACCCAGATCTGCCGCAATACCAACAGCATCGCCGTACTTCCTCAGCTCCTCCTCGGCGGCTGCACAGGCGTCCGCCTTGCGAGAAACCACATAAGTCTTAACGCCGGCTTGCACCAGGCCCTTAGCGATCATGAAACCAATGCCACGGGTACCGCCGGTTACTAGGGCGATTTTGCCACTCACGTCAAACAGATCTTTTTTAGCGGTCATGGTGATTCCAATCAAAAGTTGAGGCTTACGGGGTAGGCCTTAAGTGCCTGTTCAATCTCAGCTGCTGCTTCCAGGCGGCTGATCCGAAGCTCAGCGTCGGGCAGTTGATAGGCGAAATAGAATTGCCCTTGGGCAAGTTTCGCGACCTTGTCGACGGGAAGATCGCTGGCTTCCAGCGCCGCAATTACCCTTAACCACAACGTGGCGATAACGCCGTGGCCAATCAGCCACAGGAATTCACGAGCACATTGCAGTGCTGCAAATGGTGAACGGGAAAGGTCTGTTTTGAGCGCCTCTACAACTGCCTCGGTACGGCTCAACAAGTTGAGCGTCTTCTCCACGTATTGAGCGTGGCAACCGACAACAGGCAAATCAGATATCTGTTCACGTAGCCAATCTAACGTCGCGTCTACAGCTTGATGTCTACCGTCATCGAGGCGACGCAGAATCAGGTCAAGCGACTGGACGTCGTTGGTGCCTTCATAGATCGGCAGAATCTGCACGTCACGCAGCAACACTTCGACACCGGTATCCCGGATGTAACCGTGACCACCGTGGGTTTGCATGGCAGCGGTCGCCACATCCACACCGACTTCGCTGCAAATCGCCTTTGAAGCAGACATCAGCACTGGCAGCATCACCTGCGCCCGCATACGAGTGCCGGCATCGACGCCATCGTTGGTCTGTTCGTTCACCAACGAAGCTGAGAAAGCCAGCATCCGCGCCGATGAAATAAGCATGCGCATACGCACGATTTCTCGACGAATATTGGGGTGTTCGAAGATCGGCAGCGAGCCTTTGGTGCCGCCGACAAGGTCGCGTCCCTGTACCCGTTCCAAGGCATAAGCAATTGCCTTCTGGCTGGCAATTTCAGCTACGCCGATGGCCTGAAATGATGTTCCGATTCGGGCCAGCTTCATCATGCCAAACATGCCCATCAGGCCTGTGCCCGGAGCTCCAACGATCCACCCTTGCGCGTTCTCGAACAACAGCTCTGCGGTGGCTGAGGCGTGGATGCCCAGCTTGTGCTCAACACGTGGGCAGGTCACCCCGTTACGTGTTGTCCAGGCGCCATCATCAGAGGCCTTGAACTTGGGCACGATGAATAGACCCAAACCACCTAACCCCGCAGGTGCGCCCTGAATTCGAGCCAGCACCAGGTGAATGATGTTGTCGGTCAGATCGTGATCGCCACCAGTGATGAAAATCTTGGTGCCTGAGAGTCGATAGGTTCCGCCTTCACCTTCGGTAGCGGTGGTGCGGATCAGTGAGAGATCAGTACCACATTGCGGCTCTGTCAGGCACATGGTTCCGTTCCACTCACCGCTACCGATTTTCTGAAGGTAGGTTTCTTTCAGGTAATCGGAGCCGATTGATTTAAGAACGGAGTAAACGCCGAGACGGATCGACGCATACAACGCGAACGACATGGATCCGGCGCTGAGCAGCTCGTCACACGCAAAACCGAACGGAAGAGGAAGTCCTTGGCCCCCGTCTTCAATGGCTGTATGTAACGCACCCCAACCATCTTCGACAAAGCTATTGTAAACAGCGTGGTACCCCTTGGGCGCCTTCACACCGTCTGAGGTAACCGTGCATCCCTCTTGATCCGCTGACTCGCTCAGTGGAACAAGCCGATCCGTTACGAATCGCCCGAGTGTATCGAGAACAGTGGCGAGGGTTTCGGCCGAAGCCTCTTCCCCGCCTATCGTGGCGTACTCCTTGGCCAGCACATGGCCGGCCAGGAACTGGTACTCCCCGACGGGAGCTTTATAAGTAGTCATAGGACCAACCTCACTCGCCCGTAAACTTGAGAGTGCCTTTGATCAGTGATTCCGCTCCTTCAGTGGCAAAAGTGTTAACCGCATTGATCATGTCTTGCGTGGCGAACGTAGACGGCCCTGACTCGATAACACGCTGATCAGCCGCAGACTGCCCAAAGCCAACTGCGGTGTTGATCAGGTGCTTGGAAGCCGCATAGGCCACGGTTGGGCCATTGGCGAGCTTCATCGCGTAAGCGCAAGCTTTCGCTTCGACGTCCACGTCAGGAACGATGCGATTGATAAGTCCCCAGTCGAGCACGGTTTTGGCATCGTAGACACCGGCGGAGAAGACCATTTCCTTGGCACGAGCCAGCCCTACGCGGGCTACCAAGCGTTGAGCACCGCCGAGCAATGTTGTGGTACCAATACGTGCCTCAACCTGACCAAAGCTGGCGCCTTCACCGGCGAAAATGATGTCGTGGATTTGGGCCATCTCGCAGCCGCCACCCAGGCACATGCCACGCACCGCTACAACAGTCGGGAAAGGAAGGTTTTCGAAACGCTGCATTTCCGGAATCGAACGGTTCAGCATTCGACGGGCGAAATTCGCGTCCTGACCCACAAAGTTTTCGGTGATATGAGCACCGGCGCAGAAATGGTCCCCTTCCGCCAGAGTCAGGAACGCACGCGCTTTGTTTTCGATAGCCTGGTCCACAGCGTCCATCAGCCCGCGAAACGACTGAAATGTCAGGAGGTTCATTGGCCCGTCACTAAAGGTCGCGATTGCCAGTGGACCATCCATTTCGAATTTAACAGTCATGCTCTATCTCCTTTCTCTAGTTTCATCGGGCGAGCCGATGGCGCCCCCGCCTGTTGCAGCGGAGTTTTTTATCAGTGAAAAATCAGCGACCCTTGAACTCAGCAGGACGACGTTCAGCAAACGAGCGCAGGCCCTCCTTGAAGTCTTCAGTGGCGAATACGGTTTTCTGAATTTCAGGAATGCAGTCGATGGCGGCCTGCTCGCCTTCCTGGAGGTACTTAAGTGCAGCGGCTTTCGCAGCGCGCAAACCAATGGGGGCGTTTTTGCAGATCAGCCCAGCGATCTCCATGGCGCGCTCCTTGTGCTTCCCGAACGGGTGCACTTCCTGAACAAAACCGATCTCCAACGCCCTTTGCGCGTTGAACTCGTCGCATAGGAACAGGTGGTACATCGCACTTCCCCACCCTGTACGGGTAAGGTAGCGAAAGTGAGCACCACCGAGCGGGGCTATGCCGCGCTTGGACTCCATTTGACAAAATGTTGCGGTATCGGCAGCGATGACAATGTCGCCAGCGAGCATCATTTCGATGCCGACGGTGTAGGTCTTACCGTGCACCACAGAGATGACTGGCTTGGTGCAACGGTTGTAGAGACCGAACGGATCTACCCAGCCTTCGGGCAGTGGTTTGACGGTGGCACTGGGGCCGAAGAACTTCGGCATGTCCAGCCCTGCAGTGGTGTGCTCCCCCTCAGGGCAGAGCACTGCCACCCAAATGTCAGGATCATTGTTGATAGCAGTGAGATGTCCAGCCAATTGCTCAATCATCTCTGGAGAGAACGAGTTGAGCTTTGCCACGTTATCGACGGAAATGACCGCTATATGGTCGTTGACCACCATGCGTACTTCACCGGCTTTCCTATCTTCGCTCATGATTTTTCCTTGCTTGTGTGTATGCGATATCGAACTAGGCCTGCACGCGTTCCTGCACAGCCGCGGCTGGCCTCAGGCCACGCCGCGCGTTTGTTGGCTCCAGTAGGGCTCGCGAAGTAGGCGTCGCAGCACTTTGCCCGTAGCGTTACGCGGCAGGTCTGAGACGAAGTCGATCGACTTGGGTATTTTGAAGCCGGCCACATGGCCGCGGGCGTGGGCGGTTAGTTCTTCAATGGTAAGGGAGGCACCAGGCTTCAACACAACAACGGCCTTGACGGCCTCTCCCCAGTGTTGGTCAGGCACACCGATAACCGCCACGTCGGCAATCGCGGGATGGCTATACAACACATTTTCTACTTCTGCGGGGTAAACGTTTTCACCACCTGTAATGATCATGTCCCGCTTACGGTCGTAGATGTACAGATAGCCGTGGGCGTCCAAGTAGCCCATGTCCCCAGTATGGAACCAGCCATCTTGGATAACGGCCAGCGTGTCTTCTTGGCGGTTCCAGTAGCCCTTCATTACTTGAGGGGAACGACATGTGATTTCGCCGATATCGCCTGGAGGCAGTGCCTGACCGTAGCTATCAACCACACGAATCTCGACAGACGCTGTCGCTGCTCCACAGGACAACGCAAAATCGGCGTTGCCGGATACTATGGAATGATGATCCTCTGGAGAAAGGTAGGTAATAGGCCCCGAGGTTTCTGTTAGGCCGTAGAGCTGACCGAAACCGCTGTTTGGAAGCATCGTCATGGCGTGCTGCAAGAGGCTCGTGGCCATGGGCGCAGCACCGTAAAGAATGGTTTTTAGGCTCTTACAAGTCAGGCCTGCTTTTTCCATCGCAGCAAGCAAGCCACGAACCATTACCGGCACCATCAGCGTCAATGTGACCTGTTCTCGCTCGATCGTCGCCGCGATTTCCACTGGCACGAACTCGCTGGTAACAATGACCCGAGCCCCCATAGCCAGGCCATAGATACCCAGCATCGCTCCCGCAACGTGGGCATGAGGAAGGCACAGAAGAACAACGTCGTCAGCGCTGATATCACCGCAGGGGCTGCGCTCACCGGTAGAAAGCGAAGACATAGGACCGAGGAATAGGTTTTCGCTGGTCAGGCGAACGCCCTTCGGCTCTCCAGTGGTGCCGCTGGTGTATATTTGAAGGCAGTCGTCAGAGGCCAGCATATTCGACCCCGCCGGAATCGCAGACTGCTGGTCTCTCCATGCGCAGTAAGCATCGCCGGTGACAATGAAGTGCTCAACGAACGATAGCTTCGGCTTGATCTCTTCGATCAAAGCTTCAAACGTAGGGCCCACAAAGAGAACGCGAGGATGGCAATCAGAAAGAATCTGAAGAACTTCAGGTGCTGATAGACGGCTGTTAAGGGGCGTTATCACCAGATTGGTGCGTGCCGCACCTAGCCAGATCTCGTAGAAATGATCGCTGTTATGATCCAGGATCGCCACGCGCTCTTGATCAGTCGCTCCCAACGACAGCAAACCGTTGGCAACTCTGTTGGCCCGAGTGTCCAGTTCATGGACAGTGGTCTTTCTATCGCCGAATACCAGGGCGGTCTGACCGGGGCGGGTGTTGGCCGTTGCGCGAGCAACATCGGCCAGAGTCAACTCAGCCATTGAATAGTCTCCAGAAGCGCCCTGATTGTTATTGGGTGGCGCTTTCGAGACTGATCCTATGTGACATCCAAAATGAACAACGTCTTCCAGAAGACAGTGTTTTTAAAATTTTATCTTTGACTCACCTTCAATGATCCGAGGTGTCGATACGACCATGCCGTTGATGCTCGCTGATGTATCGCTTGAGGCCTTCAGGATCTTTCACGAACACCTTGCCGTAGTTAGTTTCTATCAGCTTCAGCTTGCGCAGCTCCGTAATTACTCGATTTACGCTCTGCCGCGTAGACCCCACCATCAGGCCAATATCCGCTTGGGACAATGGCAAACCTATGCCGTCCCCCGACGCACCGATCATCTCTGCTAGCCTAAAGAAACGAGAGGCAACACGAGCAGCGACAGGTTGGGTAAGAAGCTCCTCTAACAACTTGAGGGAGCTACGCAAACGCCGACTGCTCTGGGCAGAGATAGCCGCTTCAATTTCCGGATATGTTGACCGAAGTACAGCGAAGTCTTTGATGGACCAAGCCCTAGTCTTTACCTCGCCTCTGGACAGTATGGTGACCGAGTACGGGTCGCCGTCGACAACTGAGCTATCACCTACCAGGTCGCCAGGGCGGTAGATATACATCAGAACCTCCTGACCATCCTCAGTGAGTATGCACTGACGAATCTCGCCGCTAATGATCTGGAAAACGTCTGTAACAGAATCGCCTTGTGCATAGATGGTTGCGCCATCCTGGAAAGCCTTTATGCGAGCCTTTTCCATCAGAGCTTTTCGTACTCCGGAAGACAGATCTTCAACCCAGTTGAAGCCACTCATTGTTATTGTTCTCCTCAGGCACGCCAAGCAATCTACAAAATCAGCTCGCTTGAGACGCTTGCGATACAGGCGTGCCAAGGGCACAGTATCCAACCAAATGGTTGGTAGGTATCTGACTCTAAACAATCCGTCGACATATAGTCAAACGACCATCATATAATTCACTTTCCACCTTCAGGTTCTACAGTGCGATCACCCAAAATCCCGCGTGACGAGCTCCTAGGCCGCTGCTCAAAAGTGTTTAAGCGCTTCGGATATCATGGCACAACCATGGATGCCCTGGCTGCGGAGTGCGAACTGAACAAGGCCACTTTCTACCACCACTACTCCAACAAGGTGTCACTGATGAGCGATATCCTCAAGTGGAGTCATGAGCGTATAGGTCAGGCGCTATTCAGCATTGCATACGACGAAAAGCTTCCCGCCGCCGAGCGGCTTGCGCTGATGTCACGCAAATCCAAGAAGCTGTTTCAGGAAGGATCCATCGGTTGCCTTATGGGCGTTATCGCCATCGACGCCACCTATTCAGTCGCCAGCCTAGTGCCACAAATCCGCGACTTTATGGATGACTGGAGCAACGCCTTAGCGTTTATCTTTGCAGCCCATATGGATGAACCTCACGCATCGGCGGCAGCGCGTCAGACTGTGGCTGACTACGAGGGGGCGATCCTTTTGTCGAGAATCTACAAAGACATGAGCTTTTTCGACCGTGTTGCTGAAAGATCCATGAACCTTGTCGCGTAGCTAAACCGGAGCAAACCCGAACACACTGTCATCTGTCCGACGTTTCGTAACCGGACACCTAGCTAAGATCCCCTCCGAAAGCGTCGCACCTAAAACAACAACTTAGCGCCTAGGAGCTACATCTATGACCGAGACAACTAACATTTCCGCGGTAGGTATCATTGCCAGAATCCAAGTGAAGACCGGTACAGAAGCCGACTTTGAACTGCTTGCAAATGATCTAGCACTGCATTCGCGCGAGGAGCCTGGTTGCCTTGCCTATGATCTATGGCGTGTAGAAGGTGAAAGCGAAGGGTCGTACGCATTTATCGAGCGCTATGTGGACAGTGCTGCTGCCGATGCCCATCGCCGTACCGATCACTTTCGCCAGATTGGACGCAAGATGGGTGAGTACTTGGCTGTTGCTCCTGTGGTTATGCAGCTCAAATCTGTTTGATTTGAGCTTTTGAGAAGCTGTCGGAAGTCCCTTTTAAAGCGGTAACGGCCGCTTTTGGCCGTTCCTGCTTGTTGTGACAGGCAGAAATCGACCCAAAGCGGACCAAGGAATATTGCAGGTGGGGTAGTTTCCTGACGCTTTTGTGCGCCGTCGTATAGTGGCAGTAATTTTTCGGTCAAAGGAATGGCTATGACCCCGTTAAACGGCCTGCCCATCGGTGCAATTGGCGATCTCGAGATCGTAAATGCCACTTCGCATTGCACGAAAAGGGGAGCGCCATGCGTGCAGGAATGATCCTTGCCGGGATTGGCACCACGCTGGCGCTGCTGTCTGCATCGCCAGCCCAGCCTGCACCTTTGCCGCCAGTCACCGTCAACCAACATGGCATCTCGGTTCTGGCACAAGGCTCGGGAACAGATATCATCTTGATCCCCGGGTTTGCGTCGTCCTACGAAGTATGGGCTGATTTGGCCTCTAGATTACGGCAGAGCCACCGCCTCCATCTCGTACAGGTAGCTGGTTTTGCCGGCTCGCCTGCTGTAACCAATCCAGACGGTCGGGTAGTCGCGTCGACGGTCGAGGCTATCTCTGAATACATCCGCAGCCAGCGCATCGAGGCGCCTGTCATCATCGGTCATTCCTTGGGTGGTGAGGTGGCGCTGATGTTAGGTGCTCGTCATCCCGATCAAGTGGGACGCCTTATGATTGTCGATGCGATGCCCTTTTATACGTTGCTGTTTGACCCCTCAGCGACCAGTGAAACAGCGGGGCCGCATGCTGCTGCGATGCGCGATGCGCGATGCGCGATGCAATGTTAGCGGCAACGCCTGAACAGGTGGAAGCTAATGCAGCATGCCTCCATCGCCCGTCTTGCCAAAACCGAAGCGGCCAGACCAGGCCTGGTGGCAGCGGGGATAAACTCGGACCGAAAGACTATGGCCGATGCCATGTATGAACTGATGGTTACCGATCTCCGGCCTGAGCTTGGACGCATCAAGGTGCCTGTCGAGGTCGTTTATGCCTACGACTCGCATTACGGCGTAGAGGCGTCCCAGGTTGATGCAATGTTTCGTAACGCCTATGCCTCAACCCCAAACATCAGCTTCAGGCGCATTGACGGCAGTTTTCACTTCATCATGCTTGATCAGCCAGAATTGTTTGCCGGTGCTGTCATCAAGTATCTGAACCCGTGAGCGACAGCGGGTTTGCTAGAGTGATGAATTGCCGTTAAAGGGCATAGGATTCGTTGCTGTGCTTGCAGGTCACCGACCGTCAGTTTTTGGCCGATTCTGTTGAAAAAGTGGGATTTTCAGATCACCTGAACTCAGGCACGGCCATCAGCGGAGAACCTCCTCACCACATTGAGTGGTTACCCGGCCCTTCGTTGACCTTTACTGCTCTGTTATTGGGTTAGTTTGAGGTTTTTGCTTAGTGCAGGCGCACCTATCCCGTAGCTGGTGGCCCTTGAGATGTAAATTTGGCCAGCCGCCGCAGGTTCTGCACCGCAGCGGCCAGCGTGAATTCATCGGTCGCGCCACTCATGCCACGTAGTCGCAAGCGATCCAATTTCAGGATGCGCTTGAGGTGGGCAAACAACATTTCGACCTTCTTACGCTCATGGCGAGAGCGCTGATACGCAGGCGTTGCTGCAATGCGCCGAGCCACATCGCGATCGGCTTCATGGACGCTGCGAGCAATCTTGCGGAACGCAGTGTTCGGGCAGCACTTGGCTTTCATCGGGCACGTTACGCAGTCGGTCTGCCTGGATCGGAAGATGATGGTGTTGGCTTTGGTGACGTGCGAACGTTCATTCTTGAAGGCTCGCCATTCGCTGCGCAATGCGTTGCCGGCCGGGCAGCGGTATTCCTCAGCCTCTTCATTCCAGCGAAAATCGTTGCTCGAGAAACTGTCGTTCTTGCGCTCGGTTTTGTCCCATACCGGCACATGCGGCTCGATGTCTTTTTCCTCCACCATCCAAACCAGCATCGGCGCTGTACCGTAAGCGGTGTCGCCAATGAGGCGTTCCGGCTTGATGTCGAACTGCTCTTCGACACGATCAACCATTGTCTTGGTGCTCTCGACCTCCGCCGTTCGATGAGCTGGTGTGGGTTCCACATCCACGATTACGCCGTGCTCGGTATCGATCAGATAGTTCGTGGAATAGGCGAAGAACGCTGGGCCTCCTGGAGCAGCGGTCCAGCGGGCTTGAGGATCAGTCAGCGATAGGCGCTTCGGTAGCGTTTCGGCCAGAGCCTCTTCATCGAGTGCCTCAAGGTACTCACGCACGGCGCGGGTGCTCAGAAACGTATCGCTCCAGTTGACCTGTTCATCTCCCGGTACGCCGCGATGCCGACTCGCATCCGCTTTGATAATGCTGGCGTCCACGGCAAAGCCTACGCCCTTGACCAGACCTGCGTCCATGCAGCGACGCAGCACTTCATTAAACAACCAGCGAAACAGATCGCTGTCCCGAAAACGGCCATGTCGATTTTTGGAAAACGTCGAGTGATTGGGTACTTCATCTTCAAGGCTCAACCGGCAAAACCAACGATACGCCAGGTTCAAATGGGCCTCTTCGCACAATCGCCGATCTGAGCGAATGCCGTAGCAACAGCCCACGATCAGCATGCGGATCATCAGTTCAGGATCAATCGACAGACGCCCAATCGGGCTATAGAAATCGGTGAGGTAATGGCGCAGGTCGCTCAGATCGAGACACCGATCAATGCTGCGCAGAAGGTGATTGGCTGGAATGTGATCTTCAAGGTTGAACGAGTAAAACAGCCGCTCCTGCCCACTCGATAACTGTCCCATCATGCTGCGTGTTTCCCTGCTGGCCAATGCCGAGATTTTGCCGCAGGCCAGACAGGGGAGCTACTTTTTCAACAGAATCGGCCGATAGCTGCCACTCACGAACGACCGCTGTCAGCCCAAAGCGCACGATGGGTCTAGAACTCAAAACGCAGGACTGCTCATCCTTTCGCTTGGCATCCGTTACTCACCCCATCCCAGCTCTGCGTAGGTTATTTGGTCTTGTGCGGGGAAGTCGGCCTGGCATTCACCCCATGCCATGAAGGAATAGTATTTGGTCATCGCTTCGAAGTGACTGTCAGCTTCGACCATCCAGATCAGCTTGGAGTTTGCTGAAGGAAGATTGCGCGCGTCATCACCGTGAACACCCGCTAGGCAGAAAGTCTGGCAACCATCGGGTTCCAGCCAAAGTTCATGTTTCATATTCACAGCTCGTTTTTACCCGGCTATATGGTGCCCGAACAGCAGATGGAGTGGCGACTCTTGGCCGATAGCTCCCCTGCTCGGCAGGCAGCTATCAGCCGAGGCTGTGTAAAACATTTTGGACATTGTGTTAGTGCAATTCAATTATTGGTTCTAAGTAAATGGTGTCGAACGGCGTAAAGCATCAACATCCGCCTTAGAGTCTAAGGCGGTGAAAAAACAGAATGCAATGCAAGCACACTGATCAAAAGAACTAAGTATTATCTTATTTTAATAGCGTCAGCATGTTAGCTTTTTATCAGGCTAACATCACGAGTAGCGTTTTTCGCAGAAAAATTCTTCATCAGATAATCACGGACATTTATCAAAATAGCTTCGGAAAAATCCGGTTCCTCGACTGCTCGAGATAAACTAATTGCCCCAACCATGGCGCTGTAAGCGAGGATGGCCTCTGGTTTTTTAGCGAGTCCCGTTACTTCCAGAAATTACGATTGACATTGCCTATGCCTATGGCTATGGCTAAATTTGGGACAATGAAAGCTCAGTTAATCAAGGAAATAGTTCCGCTCTCCAGCCAGCATGCAGCGCAAATTATGACAATAGCGCTCATGGGCCTAGTGCTCAACTCACTTACCGTTTTTAAGTAACTTAATGGCGGTTGGCGCAATATCAACGCCATCCGGCATAGGAAAGACTGTGTTTCTATTAAACTAGCCATGACCCTTTTGTTGGGATGAACAATGCGACCTAGACCGAAATGCCAACCCAACGATCACTCACTCTGCCGATGGAAGCTGTTTCGTTAAGAACCCGCGAAAGCTAAATTGCGCCTTCATAGTTCTTTTTTTGCCTGTGCCGACGCCTCTACGAAAGCTAGCTTTTCGCAAAGGATATTGCCAACGCCGCGGCCACAACAGCATCGCCGTGAACTACCTTAGAAACAATTGACAAAGTTTCAGGGCGTTTGAACTGCGAAAAACTCTCAAAAGTGTCTTCTAGGCGACGTTGTTAAAATCGAAGGTCTCCTAGTATCGGTTTGGAAAGCGCCAATCAACCAATAATCAGGCGTTTACGAGGAGACAGCCCCAATGGCTGACTTGACTCGCAACATATTCTCATGCGTTTCTGCCTTATCAATATGTCGGTGCAGCAGGCTCAACGGGACATCAGCCATTATTTGACGCATCGCTACAACTGAATACGGCCTTATATATTTAGTGGCGGGCTAACGCCCGCTCAGGCAGAGAAAAAACTTAACGTCGTGTCCGGGATCAGCTGACCACTACACACGGCCTCCTATAGCGGTAGTACCACTTAATGCGAACAAAATCTAAGCGGTCATTACCAAAAAAAGTTCGTCCCCAATAAAAAATGATGGAACACCGAACACACCACGGCTGGATGCCTTAGCGTCGTTCAAAATGACTTGTTCACGATTTTTTGGCGTCTCAGCAAGGGCCCTGATATCACCATCCATGTCACGTTTACGCAGAAAACCATATCTCCCCTCGACACTGATTAGTTTCGTCACTACCGGCCCATACCGCATTAAACAATGCCAGATGAGCGAAGCTTGCCAGTGTGCGTATAAGATCTCCACGTTAAGCAGAGTGTCCTTCACCGTCTTATCACTGCCATCCTTTATACGGTCCGGCACCCCCCAAGGCAAATGAAACGGCACGAGTGAATGACCCAACGTTTCTCTTCCATACAACCAAAAAATCTTCGCAAACGTAATCTATCCGACACTGTTGGCGCACTAGACCTCCTAGCATTGCCGTGCCTGACGATGCAGCGTGACATCCAGCCTATGGATGCGGATTATTAAAACAATAAATGTCTTCACCGAGGTATAAATGAAAAAAAAATTATTGAACTCGATATTTGCGATTGCGATGAGTGCACTTTCTATTGAGGTACTGGCTAACGGAATCGCAATTAACGAACAAAGCGCTAGCAGCGCAGGAACTGCATACGCTGGCAGAGCTTCCTCGGCGTTAGATGCAAGCACGATTTACGGGAACCCCGCGGGTTTATCAAAGCTTAAGCAAACCGAGATTTCTGGAGGCTTTGCAGTCATCGATGCAAGCGATGATATCCACTCTCCCTCCAGTAGCGCGACGGGCACAAACAAAGGGGATTCCGTCCCTTTTACTGTCGTTCCATTTGGTTATTTATCAACTCCGTTAGACGATCTCTGGAGCGTCGGCGCTGGAATATACGCACCTTATGGACTTATCAACGACTATGAGGATGGTTTCCAAGGCCGCTATCACGGCGATTATAGCATGGTAAAAGTGGTTACTCTGCAGCCTACGTTCAGTTATCGAATTAATGACTCCATTGCCATCGGGGGTGGCCCGACAATTAATAGAATCAGCGGCAAGCTTCAAAACGATCTATCTACCGGGGCACTTAATAATGGACGCGGCGACACTCACATAACGATCAAAGGCGATGACATTGCGCTGGGCTACAACTTGGGCGTTTTAATAGACTTAGCACCTTCAACAACGTGGGGCTTAAGTTATCACTCAAAAGTCAAGTACAAATTGGAAGGGCATACTCGGGTAGAGAACTCTCCTGCGGTATTCGCGCTCAATGGAAAATATGACACAAAATTAGATATCACTTTACCGGAGACAGTAGACACCTCTTTTACCCATCACTTCAATGAGCGGTGGACAGGCTACTTGGGGGCAACTTGGACACGCTGGAGCCGTCTGCAGAAGATCGAAGCCCAGAACAGTGGTGTGCCGCCGCTTGGGCAACGATTGGGGTTTAACAAGATAGGAGAACCCCTGAACTGGGAGGACACTTGGTCTGTCGCCATTGGAGCGGCCTACCAATTTAGCCCCAAATGGTTACTGCGCTCAGGATTTGCATACGACCCTTCCCCTACCACGAATGCAGACCGAAACGTACGCATCCCTGTAGGCATCCGAAGGTCAGTCACGCTAGGGGCGGCATATTCGCCGGATAAGGATATTACGATTGACATTGCCTATGCCTACATTTGGGAAAATGAAAGTTCAGTCAATCAAGGAAATAGTTCCGGTCTCCAGCCAGCCTACAGTGCAAATTATGACAATAGTGGTCATGCTCTTAGCGCTCAACTTACTCACCGTTTTTAGGTAACTTAATGGCGGATGGCGCAATATCAACGCCATCCGGCATAGGAAGACTGTATTTCTATTAAACTAGCCATGACCCTTTTGTTGGGATGAACAATGCGACCTATACCGAGATGCCAACCCAACGATCACTCACTCTGCCGATGGAAGCCGTTTCGTTAAGAACCAGCGAAAGCAGAATTGCCCCTTCATAGTGCTTATTTTTGCCTGTGCCGACGCATCTACGAAAGCTAATTTTTCGGAAATAATATTGTCAACGCCGCAGCCACAACAGCATCGCCGTGAACTATCTTATAAAAAATTGACAGAATTTCAGGGCGTTTGAGCTGCGGAAAACCTCAACAGTGTCTTCTAGGCAAAGTAGTTAAAATCGAAGGCCTCATCCTCAAGCTATCATGCACCAGCACTTTCATGCGATTGGCACGACGGTTGGCAAACAGATAAGGACAGTGCGGCTTCGCCGCACCGAATACCGCGACAACTCGCGCCAGCGCGGTTTCAGTGCGGCGCGCATGTCCATGGGCCCGGTGGCGAGCCAGATGGAGTCGACGACTCGGGCGAGCGCTTCTTCGGTGCCGGTTCGTATATCCATAGGTTCAGTGGCCAGCCAGATCAAGTCGATACGGGTCATTGCGCTAACTCACGTACAAACCGGGCGCAACCCTCGGGATCGGAAGATGGCCATTTCACCGTGATGGCCTGCTCGCAAAATGGCAGCTCAATGATGACGGAGCCCTCGGCCGGCCTCTTCGGCGCGACTTTGACCGGAACAAACGCCGGCAACGGTGCGGGTGGTTGATCGTGGTAAAGCAGTAGCCACTTGCGGATAACGTTGGCATTGATGCCGTAGCTGATGGCAACGCTGGAGATGGATACGCCAGGTTGCAGGCATTCCTGAACAACCTGGGCCTTGAAGGACTTGGGGTAAGAGCTACGTTGGCGCATTTGAGTGCTATCGCGTCCGCTTAAACGTAGGAGGGCACCATCGCCTCAAGCGACGATGTCAGGAAGGTGTGTTGCCCGGACGGTTACGGAGCAATCAATTCGATGCTGGTGGAAATGATGGCCGCCATCGCGCGCAAGGACTACCAGCAGCGCCGTGATCGCCAGGCTCAAGGAATTAAAAAGGCCAAAGCCGCAGGCAAGTACCAAGGCCGGCCGATGAGACCAACCTTCACAAACGAGTCATCGAGCTACTGGGAGGCCTTGGCATTCGCGCGATTGCACGCCACGCGAACTGCTCCACTACCACAGTACTCCGCATAAGAGATCTACACAGTAAGAGATCACGCCAATGCAGACGCGAAGTTAGTCAATTGACCGGTTTTGGGTGCTTATTTATTAGCTCCGCAATCTTTTCAAGCGGAGTAATAGCTGCGTGAGCCTCAACAGCGCTGATGAGAGCCGCATTGCCGAAAAGCTCGCGAGGATAGCCCTGACTGACTAATTTATCGGTCACAACCCCCACCCAAGAAAGAGACAGTGTGACATCCTCGTCGGGCCGATGGATTTGACTTTCAAACTGTCGAAAGAATCTATCCACCAGGTTTGTTGTGGTCCCCATATGAATTGCACACACAGTCAAAGCGTCTAACTTAGGCACTTCAGCCGGCGGATCAATCCCGAGGTAGTCAAAGAAGTACAGCAATTGCTCGCTGCCATCAGCGAGGGTAACTACCTCAGCTCTGCTGATAGGTTGCACTGAATCGCCCCACCTCTCGTTATCTCAGTGATTCCAGTGGAATCACCCTCTTCGACCGGTCAGCATGATTCCACTGGAATCACTTTCTACGGGCTAAGAAAAGGTCTCGGCTAGCGTGTGGTAAATCAGATTTGCGTCATTAGTAGCATCAAGCTTATTGATCACGATATTGAGCAAGGGTGTCGTAGCGCCCAGCGCTGCCAGAGGCTCCACATCTCTATAAAGCTGGAGCATTCCGCGCTGAAACTCCCTCGCAGTCAGCATATCGGGAGTGATAGGAGAAATAGCCATCTGAGCGCCTAGCAACGCCATTTCAAGGACAATGGAGCGTGCACCCTGGGTATCTACAAGGATCAAATCGAAATCTTGAGCGAACGCCGGTATTAGATTTTTGAGGCGAAAGCGCCCATCAGCAGCATGAAGCAACAAACTTCCAAGCTGATTTAACGGATCATTCGAATGGATCAGTGAGAGATTAGGGATGCAGGTCTTGGAAATGACCTGATCGGTACGCGTCTCGTTATTGGCGATCAGTTGGTAGGTCCCGCCCGGCGCCTCATGCGTTAGCGTATAGAACGAGGACAGTGACGGCTGGGTATCGAGATCGATGAGTAAGGTCCGAAGACCCGCGTCGGCGCAGAAGGCGCCTAGATTGGCGCCAACCGTGGTTTTCCCCGGTCCGCCTTTGGTTGAAACGACTGCAGCGACTTTCATTGGCCTTACCTCTGAATCGAAGGATTAGAGATGGCGTCATGCTAAGCGCGCTAAGCGTTTGGATTGCTGGGTCAAATCCCAAGCAAAAAAAAGCCCGTATCTCTACAGGCTTTTCTCTATCTGGCTCCACGACCTGGACTCGAACCAGGGACCCAATGATTAACAGTCATTTGCTCTACCAACTGAGCTATCGCGGAATGCGCCGTATGTTACTGATTAAAAAGGAGAAGTCAAGCGCTCTCGGAAACTTTCTGTAAATCGCCCCCCTGCTCGCTTGAATACGACGGTTCCCTGGCCAGATCCAACCAGGCCCGCGCTGCCGGTGGCAAGTGGGCGCTGGCGCGCCAGGCCAGGGCGATGTGCCAATCGGTATGAGGCTCGTCCAGGGGGATCAAGGCGATGCCGGGGTGTTGGTGTTTGTGCGCCAGCATCCGGGGCAGGAAGGCGACGCCCAGCCCGGCGGTGACCAGGTCGACGATAAAGTCTATTTGCCCACTGCGAGCGGTGACTTTGGGTGTCACGCCTTTGCGTTCGCAGGCGCTGAGGATCTTGGCGTTGAGAGCAAAGCCGGCCTCGAACAGGATGAAGGGTGAGTCGGCCAGGTCGGTGAAGTCGATGCGCTCGCGCTGGGCCAGTGGGTGACCTATGGGCAATACGGCGATCAATGGCTCGTTGCGCACCGGTTGGTAGTCAAAACCTTCATCAACCGGCAGCAGCAAGGCGGCGAGGTCCACCTCCCCTGCTTCCAGGCATTCGCGCAGCCTTTTACTGCCGTACTCCGTCAGTTCGATGTCGATGCCCGGGTAACGGCTGCGGTAAGTGGCGAACATCGCCGCAAACAAGACTCCGCACCCTACCGGCGGCAGGCCGATGCGCAGCACGCCGCGCTGGAGGCCGCGCAGGTCGTTGATTTCAGCCATCAGGTCGGTGCGTTCGGCGAGCATTACCAAGGCGCGGCGGTAGGCAATTTCGCCGGCGGCGGTGAGTTCGTTCTTGTGGCCAAGGCGATTGAGCAGCGGCATGCCTAATTCGTCCTCAAGGGTCTTGACCGCTTTGCTGACGGTGGACTGAGTCAGGGCAACCACTTCGGCCGCCTGGGAGAACCCGCCCTGGCGCACCACTTCGACAAACGCACGCAGTGTTCGTAGGTTCATCAGTATTCCTATAACGACTGGATGGCAGTGATAAAAGTTGTTTTCATCATGGCATAACTTTGCTTAGGGTGTAGCACTTTGCCCTGTGGAGACACCGTCGATGATCATCTCGTCCGCTTCCGACTACCGCGCTGCGGCCAAGCGCAAGTTGCCGCGCTTTCTGTTCGATTACATCGACGGCGGCGCCTACGCCGAGCACACGCTGCGCGCCAACAGTTCGGACCTGGCCGAGATCAGCCTGCGCCAACGCATCCTGCGCAATGTCGACGACCTGAGTCTTACCACCCAGCTGTTCGGCACCGAACTGGCGATGCCGGTCATCATTAGCCCGGTCGGGCTGACCGGCATGTATGCGCGACGCGGTGAAGTGCAAGCAGCCAAGGCGGCGGCCAACAAACACATCCCCTTCTGCCTGTCGACAGTGTCGGTGTGTTCGATTGAGGAGGTGGCCTCGCAAAGCCCGCAGTCGATCTGGTTCCAGCTGTATGTGCTCAAGGATCGCGGCTTCATGCGCAACGCTCTGGAGCGGGCGCAGGCAGCTGGCGTGACCACCCTGGTGTTCACGGTGGATATGCCCACACCCGGCGCACGCTACCGCGATGCGCACTCGGGCATGTCTGGCCCCTACGCAGCGCAGCGACGCATGTTGCAGGCGGTGACCAAGCCGCAGTGGGCCTTCGATGTGGGCTTGATGGGCCGCCCTCACGACCTGGGAAATATTTCCAAGTACCTGGGCAAACCCACCCACCTGGAGGACTACATTGGTTGGCTGGCCAACAACTTCGACCCGTCCATCAGTTGGAAAGACCTGGAGTGGATCCGCGAATTCTGGAAAGGCCCGATGATCATCAAGGGCATCCTCGACCCCCAGGATGCCAAGGACGCGGTGAGTTTCGGTGCCGACGGCATCGTGGTCTCCAACCATGGCGGCCGCCAGCTCGACGGGGTGCTGTCCACGGCCAAGGCGTTGCCGCCGATTGCCGAAGCGGTGGGCGATGACTTGACCGTGCTGGTGGACTCCGGCATTCGCTCGGGGCTCGACGTGGTGCGCATGCTCGCCCTGGGCGCCAAGGCGTGCCTGCTGGGGCGCGCCACCGCCTACGCGCTGGCCGCCGAGGGCCAGCATGGGGTAGAGAATCTGCTGGACATCTTCGCCAAGGAAATGCGCGTGGCCATGACCCTGACCGGGGTCACCTCCATCGCGCAAATCGACCGTACCACCTTGGTCTAGTGGTGATGGGTGCGGTGTACTTTGTTCACGAATAACGAAGCGTTGTTTATTTGCGACAAGCAACTCGCCCCACCGAAACAGTTACGTCAACCGGGCCGGCGGCAACGCTGGCCCAAATCAGCCAAATAACTGGCGCCATGCTTTAACGGACTTTTCTTATTTAAAATTAGTTAATTGATTTATAAGGATTTTTGCCAACTAAAGACACTTGGCATGAATCTCGCTCTAGTACTGTTCAAGCAGGTTCGGCGATGACAAGACGTGCGGCAGTGCCATGGGGTTATAACCCAATGAAAAGCGGTTTAAACTGTTTCCAATGTTTTACGGAACTGAAGGATCAGTAAGACGCTTGGCACTCGCCACCCTCATCCCGCCTGTAAGACAGCCCAGTGCTTAGAGGCCACGCGCTTATGAAAACCCCCACCCAGACCAACGCAATTGACTTTGACAGTGCCAAATTGCAACGCCTGGGATTTGGCCAGCCATCCTTGCGCCCACGCCGCCCCGCCACCCTCGCCGAACTTCGCCAGCAACTGAACCAGCAGTTGCAGACCAGCCTGGAGCCGGAGCGCATCCTGGGCCTGTTCTTTCGTGAGGTTCAGCGCCTGGTGCCGCTGGACGCGTTGCAATACCGTCACGCCGCCAGCGACCTGCGCCTGGAGTTTGGCCACCGGGGTCATCACTCCGTCAGCTACACCCTGAGCCATGAAGGCGAACACCTGGGGGAACTGGTCTTTCGTCGCAACCAGCGGTTGCTTGAAGAAGAACTGAGCCAACTCGAACTCCTGCTGGTGACCCTGCTTTATCCGATGCGCAACGCCCTGCTCTACCGCGCCGCCACCCGCAGCGCCCTGCGTGACCCGTTGACCGAAACTGGCAACCGTGTGGCCATGGACCAGACGCTGCAGCGAGAAATCGACATGGCACGCCGGCATTTGCACCCGCTCTCTTTGTTAATGCTGGACATCGACCACTTCAAGAAAATCAACGACACCCATGGGCATGCTGCGGGCGACAGCGTGCTGCGTGCCGTAGCCGGGGCGATCAAACGCCAGCTGCGCAACGTGGACATGGTGTTTCGGTTTGGCGGGGAAGAGTTTTTGATCCTGCTCTCCAACACCGGTCGCGATGCCGCGAGAATGGTGGGAGAACGCCTGCGCCAGGCGGCGCAAGCCCAGGACTACTGGGTGGAGGGCACGCGAATCGAACTGACCGTGAGCCTCGGCTGTTCTACGCTGCTGGCGGCCGAGTCGGCTGAAAGCCTGCTGCGCCGGGCCGACAATGCGTTGTACGTGGCCAAGCGCGAAGGTCGCAACCGCTTGGCGATGGCGGGATAAGGCCAGTTGTGGCGAGGGGGCTTTCTCCCCCCGGGGCGCGAAGCGGCCCCCTTTTTTTTTTTAAAAAAATGGGGCTGCTACGCAGTCCAACGGGAGGAAG
>NZ_WJZD01000015.1:0-151622 GCF_021609665.1 Pseudomonas sp. PA-1-3F
CCGAGTGGCCCGAGCCGCGAGCGCCTTCATTAACTGCCCTAGCCCTGCAACCGAGTTACCCGGAGAAACCAGTAAATGGACATGATTAGTCATCAAACAGTAGGCGTATATTTTTATGCCAAATGCGTCCTTAAGCTCTCGAAGGTCTCTCACGTAGCGCTGGTAGTCCTCCTCGGCAGCAAAGACCACCTGGCGGTTGTGACCACGCTGTACAACATGATGAGGATAGTTGGGCAAAACGACACGTCCCACTCTGGGCATAGGTAACCTCCTTCCTTAGAGAATTACAGCCTAGCAAATGGAAAAAAAATAAATCTGTCCCCTTTTTTCTTTTTTTCTCTACTCCTTAGCAGTGGATACTGCGCGCCTTGTATCAATTAACCATTAAGAATACGCTTTAGTTCCTTTCTTGCCAAATGTCGGTTACTTTGTGAGACAGCCTTATCTACTGATAACTTCTTCAGGTCTTCTACAAAGGAAGCGACCTCTTGAGCCGAACTTTGCGCGACCCAAGAAATGGCAAGATTTATCCAATAATCAGAATCGTGCCTCAATCCAACCCTCACAACACTCATGTAGGGAAAGTCTAGTCCTAGAGCTAATTTAACGCTTTCAAAAGGTATCTCAAGTAATGAGATAACTCTTTTGAAATCTGACGAGCTAACCAAAGGCCATGTAGCTTCATCGCTTGATAGCTTCCAGCGACCAGACTCACATCTGCAAATTACGCCCCCCCCATCCAAAATAATTCTCTCAGAATCTTTCATACATTACATTCCAGGATGATGTTTGACATTGAGATCGTACTGCTTAAGAGTCTGCTCAAACTTAGCTCTGACCTCAGGTGTCCAATTTTTCCAGTAGTGCCCGCTAAACTCATTCGTTATCACCTCCCCGTTGGGTCCTCGCCGAAACATACCACCAACTAGAGCCGATCCGTCGGACTTTATAGTTTCTGCCAGCTGTTGATGAGGAGAGCCCCCAAGGTTAGTGGTAGGCTTACCGACAGCGAAAGTGCTAGTTTTAGGATCAAAAACAAACTCAATGGAACCGTTTTTTGTACTAGGAAAATAATTCTGTATAGCTTTAGATGATACAGACCCCGGCTCCAAGCCTAAAACCCCAGGCGCAGGGCCTGACCCCTGCCAGCTTGTCGGTGTTTTTACACCGCCAGTTTCGATTTTAACCTTACTCCAGTACGCCTCTGATTTACCAGCCTGCGCACCTGCTGTCTCACCCTCTCGAAGCGTAGGTTGCCTAGGACGCACGCCTCCAGCAACACCACCAGCTATGCCTGCAATATAAGGTTCATAGGTGTTAACCAACGTATGGAGCTTATCCAGATTCTCATACGCCCTAGCCTCCAATATCTGCTTGTAGTTAAAACACACATCTGTTTGGCAGTTGAGCGATTTAAGCGCAAACAAACCACCTTCGAGCGTTGTTATCTGAGACTTTGCCCACGCCGGGCCAGCGGTTTTCATGGCCTCTTCATAATTTCCGAGGCTGATATCGTCGTACTTACCTGCCTTCCACGTTTTCTGCTGGCATGTCACGTCTTTCCCGCAGATATTCATATCTGCTACAAAATCGGCGGCATCTTCATGATTTAAGCTGTTGTAATTGGTGGCATTCTGAGCAGCCCATGCGGCAACTTGAAGATTTTTCGTGTCGGCGCCACCATCAACAACTGCTGCTGCAGCGACACCAATCAGTTGAGCGGCGGTGGTTAGAAGGACGTCCCGCTTCTCAGGGCTTATATCGGTAGCCAAGCGGCGTAGCTGATTTGCCAGTGCTTCGTTAGCTCCGGCGGCGATAGCCCCGCTAACAAAATCTCCTCCGGCCACCTCCGCGATAAATCCACCAACGAGCGCGTGGGTAGCTACTTTTTCGATACTGCCCGTCTTCAAACCTATTTCACCAACTGCGTTAAAGCTGGTGGCCGCCAATGTGTTGAATAAAACGCTGGTGAGCGCATCACCCAAATCGGCATCCTGCCCCAGCGCTTTTTTAAGCACGGCCGAGGTGCCGTTCTGTAGCGTCTGGTTGGCCGCAAACTGCCCTACGCCCTTCAGCGTATTAAGTTGTAAGTCGATTTTTCCGGAAGCTTGAGTCGTTTTACTTCCCGTCCAACCGTCAAAATATGCCGCCGTGAAACCTGCTGTGAGGCCAGATACTGCGTATCCCTTCATCGCATCAGACGAAGTGACATCTTTAAATACCGCGCCGAGGTTGCCGCGATTATTAACCGCACTCACCGTGGCATTAGTCGCAGCACCTGCGGCAATAGCGCCAGTGCCAGCAGCGACGCCAATACCAGCACCTGCGGTGGTCATTGCCCCCATAGCTGCAGGTCCAACAAATGCAGCCATCACAATCGCAATAATGATCTGCGACGCAGGCCCCAACCCCGAGTTGCTGTACTTGAAGCTGTCGTGAATCTCCTTGACCTGCCTCCAGTCCACATCCCCACGCGCTTCGGCCTCTTTGATCCAGGCCAACTGCGGATCGGCCTTGACCATCGCATCAATCGATTGGCTGACGGTTTGCTGGTTGACCTGCCTGACGTCAATCTTCAGGCCTTCCACCGCCTTGATCGCGATATTTCCCTCAGCCACCATTTGGGTCTGGCGCAGGGTCTCATCTGTATTGCCTTTACCTTTTGATGATGTCCAGAACGCATCTCCCTTGCTCTTCTCGTGGCTCTCCTGATGCAGATCCTTCACCGCCTCAAACTCAACCGCCCCCCCACTGACAATCGCAATATCCCCACCACTCTCAAGCTTCGCCGCCTGGTACTTCTGATCCCCACCACTCTCCAGCGTCAGATCACCCCCAGTCTTGATTTCACTCCCGACATTCTTCACATCGGTCACTTCATCACGCTGAGTTTTCTTGCTGCCCCAATTGCCCTTCTTGCTCATGTCGTACAGCGAGTAGTGGCTGTCTTGCGCCGCCAGCATTTGCAGTTCGTTATCCGCATGCACATAGGCTTCGTTGCCCGCGCTGATTTTGCTGGCGACCAGTGTTAGGTCGGTGCCGGCGATGGCGATCAGGTCGCCGCCGGCTTTGAGTTCGGCGCTTTGTTGGGTGACGTCGTCCAGTTGAGTAGTGGTTTTGGTGCCGCCTTTTTTACCTTTGGAGTAGTCATGTTGTTCGTTGGCGGCAGCAGCCAGGGTCAGACTTTCGCCGGCTTTGACGATGAGGTCTTTGGCCGCGCTTACAGTGCTGGCGACCACTGCGATGTCGCGGCGGGCGTCGATGGCGAGGTTGCCGCCCACGTCCACACCGGAGGTGTGTTGCAGGATGGTTTGCTCGGTGCCTTTGATGCGGCGGCGTTGGTAGGCGTAGTCGTCCTGTTCGGTCTGGCTGGCGATCAGCACATCACGCCCTGCGGTTACGCTGGCGTTGCCACCGGCCTTGAGGTTGCTGCCGAGGTTGAGCACGTCGCGGCCGGCGTTCAGCTTGAGCGTGTCGGTGGCTTCGAAGCGGGAGGCTTCGCTGGCCACGTCGTTGCGCAGTTGGTAGCCCTGGCCTTCCTGTTTAAAGGTGGTGACGGTGCGCTCGTTGATGATGTCGCCGGTCACCGCGGTGGCGCTGATGTCGCGGCCATTGATGATGCCGCCACGGCTGTTGCGGATCGAGTCGGTGGCGAGCATTTCCAGGCGGTTGCCGGCTTGTATCAGGCCGCTGTTGTCGATGTTGTTGGCAACCATGTTCAGGTTGTTGGTGGCACGCAGGGTGCCGCTGTTGTGCAGGTCGCCGCCGGTGACCAGGCTCACGTCCTGGCCTTGGATCAGCGAGCCGTTGGGGGCCAGGCGGTTGTTGGCCTGGGCCAGGTAGAGCACGGGGGTGAGGACTTTCTGGCCGTTGACCTCGGCTTCTTCCATCCAAACGATGTCGTGGGTCAGTGCCGCGACTTGCTCGGCAGTTAGCGACACGCCCAGTTGGAGGTTGAGCGAGTCCTTGTACGAGATGGCGTTGTCCATCAGGTAGCGGAACAGTGCGTCGTCGCTGGCGAGGCCGTTGATGTAGCGTTGGCCGGTACGGGCCACAACGGCTTCGCGGATCAGGCGTTGCTCGTACAGGCCGTCGCCCAAGCGCTTCCAGCTGGCGTCGGGGTTGTAGCCCAGTTTGCCGAGCAGGTAGTCGGAGCTCATGAACTGCTTGAGGTCGGTGAGCGCCGGGTTGGTTTCGATCAGGTATTTGTGGCTGTTATCTACCGGGGTGATTTCCGGCAGGCCTTGTACGCGGGTGACTGATGGGGCACGGCTGTCCAGAGCCAGCGGACCCTGGCCGTTGACTGCGCCGCTGACGGGCTGGCCGTCGAGGCTGAAACCGCGTTCTTGCACGGCGGTGTAGTCGAGGTTTTTTTCGCGGTCGGCGGCGGTGATGACACGCCCGTTGACGCTGAAGTCACCGGTAGCGGTGTCCGCTTTACCCGCTACACCCGCGTTCGCTGCCTGGCCGCTGAGACGGAACAGGCCGTTCTGGCTGGTCGGCAAACTGAAGCCTGGCAAGGTCACCGGGTTGACTTGGCGTTGGGCCAGATCTGGCGGTAGCTGTGCGGTGATCGCCGGTTTGACGGTGGAGGCAAATACCTCGGAATTGGTGTTGCGGTTGGCCGCCGGGGTGTCGATGTGGGTAGCGTTGGGGCGGATGACGCTGTTGTCGATCCTGGAGGTCGCATTGACCGTCACCGCACCTGCGGCCTGAATCACCGCCTGTGCAATCACGCTGCCGGTGGTGGGCACTACATAGCTACTGCTTTCATAGAAATTGCCAACGCCTGCCCTGACCTGGTCCATCGTCATCTGGCCCGGGCGGTAGTCGCCTGAGTTGGGATTGTTGTAGATGTTGAACTGGTTCTGGCGCTCCATGAAGGTGTTGTAGATGCCACGGTCGCGGGTATAGAGCCCGGAATTGAAGTGACGCTCTTCGCCGCCTGCCGCGCCGCGGTTGGTCAGCACATCGGTGTTGATCAGGATATTCCCGGCGGCGGATACCGAGCTGTAAAGGTTATCGAAGGTCTGGCTGCCCACAGTCAGGTCGCCACCGGCGTTGATGAACGCAGAGGCCGAGCTGCCGGTGATGACATCTTCGTATTTCTCCACCGAGTTGAAGTACAGCTCGCAGCCTTTGCCTTTGCAGTAGTCGTTCCAATAGATATTGAGGTTGCCCGACACCAGCTTCATTTCAGTGGTGAACTGGTCACGACGGTTGCTCAGGGTGTCTGCCAGCAAGCGCATGCCGGTGCCACTTTCCAGGCTGCCGGAGACGTTCTCGATCAGGCTGCTGCGCGCGCTCGCATCATCCCGGGCGATGTCCAGGGCGCCGAGGCTGTAGACGTCGCCATAGCGGTTGCTGAAATCATTGACGCGCAACGCCATGTCGTTGCCGCTGAAGAGCAAGCCCTTGTCATTGACCAGGTGCGTGGCGTTCAGCCGGACTTTTCCGGCGCCGCCTAGGGTGCCGTAGTTGTTCAGGCTGGTGGCATTGACTGTCAGGTCGCCGATGGCAGTCAGGCGCCCGTGGTTATTCAGGCTCGTGCTAGTGACCTGGTTGAGTGCGCCGCCGGCAATGCGGGCGTTCTCGCCCAGGTCCATGCTGGCGCTGGTGAGGCTCATGTTGCCCAGGCTGCTGACGCGGCCGTTGCCGCTGTAGCCACCGGTGAGCGTCACACTGAGGGTGCCATCACTGGCCAGGAGGCCGTCGTTGGTCCAGGTGTCGCCAATGCCGATCAGGCTTTGTGCACCGAGCAACTGGCCGCTGGCGGTCTGGGTGAACTGGCCGATGTCGAGGTTCAGGCGCCCGGCCTGGAGCACGCTGCTGTTGGTCCAACTGGCAGCCTTGATGTCCAACTGGCCGTTGGTGACGAAGCTGCCGCCGGCCCGGGTGACTTGGTCGGAGGTCAGGTCGAACGTACCGGTGCCGGTGTGTACGATGCGCCCGCCGTTATTGTCCAGGCCGGCGGCTTGCAGGTTCAGGTGTTCGTTGGCGCTTTCAAGCACGCCGAAGCGGTTATCGAACAGGCCGGAAACATCGATGTCGGTCGTGCCCGTACGGCCCATGGCCCGCAGGTTACCGCCGACGTTGTTGATGGTTTGCGCAGCAAGGCGCAGGACGTCGTCGCTTTCAATCAGGCCATAGCCATTGCTCAGGGCGCCAGTGAGGCCGAAGTCGATATTGCGTGCACCGACCTTGCCGCCCTTACCGGCCGCCGTGCCCTGGTTATCGAAAGCCTGGGCAGTGACCTTGAGCAAGGTATCGGCGTAGACACCGCCGCCCTGGTTATTGAAGGTCGTGGTGACGATGCGGCTTTCACCGCCGAGTGCGGACAAATGCCCCATTTGGTTGAGCAGCCCGCCCTTGGCTTGGATATCCAGCGACTGCGCCTGAGTGATGCCGTTGCTGTTAGTGAACAACCCAGTGACCAGTTTGACCCAGCCCTTGCTGCTGTTGAGTACGCCACCGGCCGTGTTGGCTACACTGGCGGTTTCCAGGTCCAGGTTGCCACTGAGGCTGTCGACGCGGCCGCCCTGGTTACTCAGGGCGCCGCTGAGGCGCAGGCGGTTATCGGTCTGGCTTTGCAGCGTGCCTTGATCGTTGGTGAGGGCGCGGGCGGTAAGGTCGAGCTTGCCCTTCTGGCTGAACATCAGGCCGTCTTGCTGGTTTTGAACGTCACCGGCCAACAGCTTGATCACCAGGTCTTTCTGGCTGGCAAGCGTGCCTTTGGCGCTGTTATCCAGGTCGCCATTGGCGAGGGTCAGGTCAAGGCGATCCTGGCTGACCAGTTGGCCGCCTCGGTTGCCCAGGCTGGCGGCGTTCAGCAACAGGGCTGCGCCACTGGCCAGGCGCGCATTGTTGGCATTGATCAGCGCGCCACTGAGGGTGCCGTCCAAGGTGCCCTGGCTGATCAGTTGGCCAGCACTGTTGTCGAGACTCTCGCCGATAAAGGTGATGTTGGCGGCGTTGATACGCCCACCACGGTTGAGAATTTGACTCTGGGCATTATTGAAGCCCAGGTGTTGAGCTGCGGAAATCAGGCCGTTGTTGCTGTTATCCAGGCGACCGGCAACGTTGAGGTCGACATCGGCCTGGCCGGAGATGATCCCCTGATCATTGTTCAGGCTGCCCGCGATGAGCGTTTGTTTGCCCATGCTGACCAGGGCACCCGCCGCGTGGTTATCCAATACACCGGTGAGGTCAGTGTGCAGGGTGCCACTCTTGCTCGACAACGTGCCCTCGGCGCTGTTGTCGAGGCCATTGCCGACCACCGTCAGACCGTTCCAGCCGGAGATCAAGCCCTTGTTGGTGTTGACCACGGTATCCGCTTCAAGGCGCAATTGATCGGCACTGAGGATGACCCCGCGATCACCGTTATCGATGCGTTTGGCGGCGATGGTGAACGCCGTCTGGCTGGAGATTTCGCCTTGTTCTCGGTTGGTCAGGTTAGCCAGGCGCGCGAAGGTCAGCGGACCTTTGGCGCTGATCAAGCCTGCGCTGTTTTCGAGATTTCCGCCTTGCAGATCGAGGCTCACAGCGCGTTCGCCGATCAAGCGACCCTGGCGCTGGATCAGCTGTTGGACGATGAGTTTCAAGTCGCCCTTGGCTGAGATTTCGCCATCCAGGCTTGAGTCGACCGTTTGCCCGGTCAGGGTCAAATCAGCCTGGCTGTTGATCAACCCGGCAGTGTTATCGAGGTTGGCAGTGGTCAGGTTCAACGCCTGTTGACTGCCGATCACACCCGCGCGGTTATCCACATTGGCGGCTGTGACCGTCTGGCTACCATCGCTGACGATTCGCCCGCCCTGGTGATTGTCCAGCGCGCCGGTGTTGAGCGTCTGGAGCGTGCCGGCCGAAAGGCTGCCCTTGTCGCTGTTGTTCAAGGAGCCTGAGGTGGTCGTCAAAACCGTAGCGGCAAAGATCTGCCCCTGGTTATGGTTATCCAGCACGCCGGTGACCTTCAGGTCCAGCGCACCACGGCTGGCGAGCGCGCCACCGGCCTGGTTGTCCAGGCTGTCGGCTGCCACCTGCAGAACGCTCTTGGCGGACAGTACACCTTCCACACTGTTATCCAGCGCCTTGGCGATACGTACCTGCAGGCTGTCGCCACTGATGACTTTACCGCCGCGGTTATTCAGCGCATCGGCCATCAACAGGAATGATTGGGTGCTGGAGATTTCACCGCCCTGACTGTTGTCGACGGTGCCCAGGTTGTTCAGCAGCAGTTGGCCCGGTGTCGCGATCAGGCCGTAGTCACGGTTGATCAGTTGCCCATGGCTCAAGTCCAGGTCGATGCTGGTATTGCTGATCAGCTCGCCACGATCATGTTGGTCCAGCCCGGTCAGGGTTGCCTTGACCGTGGACTTGGCGAAGATCGAACCTTGTTGGCTGTTATCCAGTCGCCCTGCGTTGAGGGTGATGCCAGCGTCACTGCTGATGCTGCCGCGCTGGCTGTTGTCCAGGCCGGCGCTGCGCACGTCCACCTGTTGCTTGGCGCTGATCACGCCGCCCTGGCTGTTGTTCAGCGCAGTGCTGACCAGCGTGGCGGTGCCATCGGCCAGCAGCTTGCCAGCCTGATTGTTCAGTTGGCCCTGGGTGGTGATCGACAGCGCATTGGCCGCAGAAAGAATACCGCCCCGGCTGTTATCCAGGGTGCCAGCCCTGACGGTCAGTCCGCCCTCGCTCAGCAGCGTGCCCTGCCCTTGGTTGAGCAAGTCTCCGGTCAGGCTAATGGTCAGGTCTTTTTGGCTGGTAACGCGGCCACCCAGGCTGTTATCCAGTTGGTCGCCATTCAATGCCAGGCTCTCACGCCCCGCCAGCAAGCCGTTGCTCTGGTTGAGCAGGCGCTGCACCGTGAGCGTCAGGCCGCTGTCGCCGATGACCTTGCCGGTGGTGTTGTTCAGTTGATCGGCGACCACCAGCACCCTGGCCTGGCTGGAGATCTCGCCTTGCTGATTGAGGATGGTCTGGCTGCGCAGGTCCACGCCCTTGGTGGCAGCGATAAGGCCGCCGTTGCGGTTATCCAGGGACGCGCCGGTCAGGTTCAGCGCACCGTCGCTGACGAGTTCGCCCGCTTGTTGATTGAGCACACCGACGGTTGCCTGCAGGTCGCCCTTGGCGCTGATGCGACCGGCGCCGTTTTCGAGCTGGTTGGCGTTGAGGGTCAGCGCACCATCGCTGCCCAACTTGCCGCCATTGCTGTTGTTCAACTGGTTCAGTTGCACATGCGCGGCGGCCTTGGTGCTGATCACGCCCGCTTGGCTGTTATCCAGATCGCCGCCGGTGAGGGTCAGCGCGCCGTCGGCAATGACCAGGCCACCCTGGTTGATCAGGCTGTCGCCGTGCAACGCCAGGGTGGTTTTGCTGGACACCAGGCCGCCCTGGCTGTTGTTCAACTGCCCTGCGGTTATTTGTTGAGCCCCCTGGCTGACGAGGTTGCCTTCATTGCGATTGTCCAGCAGCCCGGCGACGGTCAGGTTCATCACGCCTTGGGCGGCGATGGAACCTTTGTCGCGGTTATCCAGGCTGGCCGCCTGTACTGTCAGGCTGGTCGCAGAGAAAATCCCCAGGCGGTTATCGATGGCACCGCTGGCGGTTACGTTGAGGTTGCTGCCCAGCAATTTGCCTGAACGGTTATCCAGGTTCGTGGCAATCACGGTTGTGTGGCTGGCAGAGATTTCACCCGCCTGGTTACTCAGTTGCCCTGCGGTTACACGGGCCTGCGCCTGGCTGGCGACCAGGCCGTTATCGTTAGTCAGTTGGCCGGCGTTGAGCGTCAGGTTCTTGAGGCCGATCACGCGACCGTTCTGGTTATCCAGCGCAGCGGTCACCGTAACGTCGGTGCTGTTTTCACTGTGCAGCAGACCGTTGGTGCGGTTATCCAGACCGGTGGCCGTGACCTTGAGCGAGTCCGTACCCAGTACACGACCGCCACGGTTGTCGAGTTGACCGGCGTTAATCACGGCGGTGGTACCGCTCAGAGTGCCGCCTTGGTTGTTCAAGGTTTGGTTGGCCGTGGCGGTAAGGGTTCGGCTGGCAACCACGCTGCCGCTATTGCTCAGGTTTGCCGCGCGCAGACTGACATCGCCACCGGCATTGCGGCTTTCATCGGCGTTGACACCGGCTTCGATGATGCCGCTGTTGACCAGCGCCCCACCGCTGGTCACGGTGATGCTGTCGCGGGCCGCCAGGCTTTTCTGGTTGCTCAGGCCTGTAGAGGTTTGTACATCGACTCGCGTGCCGGCATACACCGCACCCGTAGCGTCCAATTGACCGGCCTTAATCACCACCGCTTCGCTGGCTTTGGCATTAGCCAAACTCAGTCGTCCATTGGCATCGAGCTGAATATCACCGCCACTGGCCATTAACGTACCGTCGAGCTTCACGCCCACCCCGGCCTCGGTGCCCACCAGTTTGATCGCCCCGGCATACATCCCACCCAACGCCGTCGAATCAATCGCCAGCTCCGGCTTGGCACTGCCGTCATCGGCCCGGGCGGTGGCTTGCAGACTTTTAGCATCGACGTCATTGCGCCCGGCAATCACGCTCAAGTTGCGCGCGTTGATCTGTGCGTTAATCCTGGCCGAGCGGGTGATGATTTCAAAGCGGTCGACGTTATCGGCATTCAAGCCCTGGCCGTCGATGGTCACGGCGCCGCCATCAACCTGGTAACGTTGCAGTTGCCCGCTTGCGTCGAGTATCGGTTTGCCGGTGGTCAGGGTGACGTTGGGGGTGTTGATGAAGCCGCAGCCACTGCAAGTAATGCCATAGGGGTTGGCGACGATGACCTTGGCCGACTGGCCCGCCACTTCGGTGTAGCCGCGCAGTTGGCTGGGGCTGCCGCCGTTGACTTCGTTGAGGATGACGTTGGCGGCGCGGCCTTGCAGGTTCGGGTTGCCGAGGATGATGCCGCCCAGTTGCGTCGATTGGGTACGGTCGGTGGCGTTGTTGAGTATCACGCCGTTGGCGCCGACGTTGTAGTCCTTGAACTGGTTGTGGGACAGGCCACTGCCATTGGGGGCGGCGATGTTTACCACCGGCACGCCATTGCCCGCCTGGCCGACCGTGGTGCCCGGCGCGCTGACCACGATGCCTTCGGCCTGGGCCAGCAGCGGTTGCCAGAACAGCGCGTTGGCCAGGATCAGCGCCACGCCACGTTTGGGCAGGCCCAGGAACGCGTCACGGCTTTTCAGGGCAGCAGAAGGCTGGCGAACCAGGAAGGCAAATTGGCGAACATCCATTTCAAATTCTCGTTGCAACTGGGCGTTGAATTACAGGAAGAAATCCATGCGGAAGTAGATCGGTGCCTCGCGCTCAAGCAGCGCGGCCGGTCGTTCCAAGGAGTGGGCGAAGGTCACGCTGGTGCTCACGTGCTGGCCGCGGGCGAACAGCTCAAGGGAGTTGCTCGAGACGCGGCCGTGCACCTCGCCGTTGTAGCGACCATTGCGGATCACGCCCTGGTCGTAGCCCACGCTGGCACCGTACTCGCCGAACACCGGGCGCAGCCAACCGAGGGTCACCGGGCGGCTCCAGCGCAGGTCATTGCGCCAGTAGCCGCCGCTGTCGCCGGTCAGTTGCTGATCCTTGTAGCCGCGTACCGACGCCGAGCCACCGAGGCTCATGCGCTGGGGGCTGAACAGCACGTCTTCGCTGCGTTGGCCGGTGGCCAGGCTGGTGAAACTGAACGACTCGCCCCACAGCGTGAAGGGTTGCAGGTAGCTGACGGTGGCGGTGTATTTGCGGTAGCGCGCATCCGGCACGCCAGGCAGGGGGTTATGATTGCCTTGGGCGTCGAAGGCGCCGGTGCCGTTTTGCATGCCCACATCGACGTTGACGAACGCACTGCCGATACGACGACCATGGTTGATGCCCAACTGCAGTTCACTGAGGCGGTTGCTGCTCTCTTTGAGGCGGCTGCTATCGATGTAGTTGTTGGTTCGCAGGTGGGACAAGCCGACGTTGAGCGACGTCTTGCTCACGGCATCACGGTGGATCACCCGCTCAGCGCGTAACTGATGGTTTTCACTGTCACCGGTTTGCTTGAAGTCGAAACCGTCGCCCTGGACGACCGAACGGTAATCGCTCTGGTTGTAGCTGTAGCTGAAGTTCCACCAGCCCCAGGGCACGTTGTAGTAGAGCATCGCATTCTTGGAGGTTTTCTGATGGTCGCTGACCGCGTCATGGCCGCCACGCAGAATCAGCTGATCGGCCAGGCCCAGCGGGCTGTCCCACTCAAAGCCGGTGCCCCACTGCTGTTCGCCGGTGCTTTTCTGGCCATCGTTGTTACGTGAAAGGCTGGCGCGCCATGGCTTTTGCGGGTTGTTTTTGACCAATACCGAGCTGCCGCCCACGGCTTCGCCCGGGGTCAGCTCCATTTGGGCTTGATTGGACGGCAAGCGATTGAGTTGGTCGACGGCCTGCTCGATTTCTCGCAGGTTCAATATCTCGCCGCTTTTGCCGGGAAAGGCCATGGCCAGCTCGCGGTCCGTCAACTTGCTGTTGTCGGCGCCCTTCAAGCCTTCGAGTTTGCCCTCCACCACCAGCACTTGCAGATGCCCCTTGGACATGTCCTGTTGCGGCAAGTAGGCGCGACTCGTCATCAGGCCCTTGTCGATGTAGAAGTCGGTGAGGTCTTTGAGCAGGGCGTTGAGTTGTGAGACGCCCAGGCATTGACCGATGTACGGTTTGAGCAGACGCTCGCGTTCAGGGGCAGGCAGGTGGTCGGCCCCCTGGAGTTCAATGGTTTGGATCGGGAAGCAACGGCTGTCCACCGGGGCTGCTGGCGCTTCGGGCCTGGCCTCTTTGCCGGGCAGTTCCTTGAGTTGTTCAAGGCGGCGCTGCTGATCTTCCAACAGGCGGTTTTGCCGGTCGCGGATCAGGTCCTGATCACCCGGAAGGGTTGCCGCCATCACGCTGGGGGAGGCGAGGCAGACAAGCAGGGCAATGCTCAGTGAATACCGAGTCCGTGGTGGTTGGGAATTCATGTTCGATCCATCGAATTTACGAAGGGTGGCAAACTAACATCGACCGCCCCTCACGCCAATAAACCGACTGCACTTTAGGCAATGTCTTAAAAAATTCGTAAGCAGCTGACACAGAATAAAAAATAACCAAAAAGGAGAGAGTTTCGTTTGAAGTTCCGATTTGGTTTCCGACCAGCGGTATCAGGTTTGATACACATTGAAGCCGTATACGAACGACCGGACTATCGGTCAGCGCCGGTCCGCGTATGAGTATTTGAATTTAAGGAATGCTTTTTGGACGGCGACGGAATCTGAGCAAGAGACGACTCAGCGTCGACTCGGGCCTGCCAAATCACAGGCAAAAAAAAACCCGGAAATCCTCACTTGCGTGGGCCTTCCGGATTTTCTAAACCGCCAAAAATGGTGGGTCGTGTGGGATTCGAACCTACGACCAATTGGTTAAAAGCCAACTGCTCTACCAACTGAGCTAACGACCCGCTGTGTGGTGGCGCGTATAATACTGATTTCTAAGGATTATTCAACACCTTATTTTAAATAAATCAGAAAAAACGCATTTCAACGGTAATTCGGTGGGTAGAACGCCTATCGCAGCAGCCGGATCAGCGCCCCGGCTCGTCGTTCCACAAGTACTTGTGCAGCTGCAATTGCAGGCGTACCGGCAGGTTGTCCGCCACTACCCAATCCGCCAGGTCACGGGCATTCAGGTCGTGATGGCTCGGCGAGAACAGCACCTCGCCCGCTCGACGCTCCAGGCCATACTGGATCAGCTTGGAGGTGGCCCAGTCATAATCGTCACGGGAACAGATGACGAACTTGACCTGATCGTTGGCCGTCAGCAAGTCCATGTTCTCGTAGCGATTGCGGTGGGCTTCCTTGGAGTCCGGGGTCTTGAGGTCAACCACTCGGCTGACGCGCGGGTCGACCGCGGAGATGTCCAGGGCGCCACTGGTTTCCAGGGAGACCTCGTAACCGGCATCACACAGCTGTTTGAGCAACGGAATGGCGTTGGGTTGCGCCAGAGGCTCACCGCCCGTCACGCAGACGTAGCGCGGCCGGTAACCGGCAACCTGTTCCAGGATGTCGTCGAGGGTGCGCACGGTGCCGCCGCTGAAGGCGTAGGCGCTGTCACAGTATTGGCAGCGCAACGGGCAGCCGGTGAGCCGTACAAATACGGTGGGCAGGCCAGCAGTGCGCGTTTCACCCTGCAACGAGTAAAAGACTTCGGTAATACGTAATGTGTCTTGCATAGTCGCCACGGGCGTAACAGCTAAACAGGCTGTCCGCCTCCGTCAGGCACTTCAAGGGATTGCGCCAACGCGCCAACCCCAGAAAGCGTGTTTCATAAAAGGGCGTGGATTCTAACGAAAAAACCCGCGACAAGCGCGGGTTTCTTCTAAACGGGCTGCACTGCTTACAAGCGTTGCAGGTCCCGCTGGGCCAACTGCGCCGCGGAGGTACCCGGATACTGGGCAACCACCTGTTGCAGAATGCCTTTGACCTTGTCGGTATGACCCAGGCGGCGTTCTACGTCAGCGAGTTTATACAGCGAATCCGGCACCTTGGCGTGCTTGGGATACAGCTGGCTGACCTTGGCAAAAGCCTGGCCCGCCGCCTGCAAATCACCCTTTGCCAGGTTGACCTCACCCAACCAGTACTGGGCGTTGCCCGCGTACTGGCTGTTGGGGTATTTGCGCAGGAAAGCGGTAAAAGCCTGGCTGGCTTTATCGAAATCCTTGGCCTTGATCAGGTCGAAGGCTGCATCGTAGTACAGTTTTTCCTTCGCTGGATCGCCCGGCTCGCTGCTGGCGGCAGGAGCTGCAGCGGCGGCCCCCGCTGCTGCGCCACCGGCAGCGGCACTGGGTGCGCCACCGGTAGAAGAATTATCAGGAGTAGCGGCAGGTGCAACACCGGCTCCAATACGACGGTCAAGATCCTGGTAACGCTCCAGGCCTTCTTGCTTCAGCTGGTTCACTTGGTTCTGCAGAACTTCAATGGCGCCTTGTTGCTGGGCCAATTGATCCTGCATGCGTTGCAGCTGGTTGAACAGTTCGCCCTGTGCCGAGGGAGCGGACGTAGCCGCTCCCCCCGCATAGGCGCCGTTCGTGCCATAACCCGCTGGCGGATAACTGCTCCCGCTATTGTTATAGCCTGAGTTGCTATCCGTTACAGGAACCGCAGCCCACACCGCAAGCGGTGCGAAGCTGAGAGCCAATACAGTTAGAGCACGACGGCACGTTCGCATGACGAATTACTTACGCAGTTCGACGCGACGGTTCTGAGCCCACGACTGTTCGTCGTTGCCAGTTGCAACTGGACGCTCTTTACCGTAGGAAACCAGCTCCAGCTGGCCTGGAGCAACACCTTGCAGTACCAGGTAGCGCTGAACGGCTTTCGCACGACGCTCGCCCAGTGCCATGTTGTACTCACGAGTACCACGGGCGTCAGTGTTACCTTCCAGAACAACGCGAGCGCCGTTAGCTTTCAGGTCCTTGGCGTGAACGTCCAGAGCGCGCATGGCTTCTGGCTTCAGGTCCGAACTGTCGTATTCGAAGTAGAAAGTGGTGATAGCGCGCAGAGCAGCTTCTTCGCTCAGGGAGCCGTCGACCGCACCAGTGTTGGCGCCGTAACCAGCGTTTGGATCAACAGCTGCGCCTTCACCGGCATTGTCGCCGCCTTTAGAGGAGCAACCAACGGCTACGGACAGAGCCAGAGCCAGAGCAGCAAACTTACCAAACTTCAGCATTTCCATCGTGAAACTCCTAATGAACCCCAGTGTGTTAAGTACTTCTTTTTGTAGCGCCGCGTCAGTTCAGGTAAGGGGACCAGGATGGTTCTCTGACTTCGCCTTGTGCGGTAGGAAGTGGGAGCCTTACGCGTCCATTGATGGACACGAGCATCAAGACTCCCCGGCCCTGCTGGCGGGTGGCGTAGATTACCATGGTGCCGTTGGGCGCAACAGTGGCTGACTCATCAAGGTTGGTATCTGTAAGGATTTTTACGGTTCCGCGCTGCAAATCCTGGGCCGCAACCCGGAAATTAGTGAAACCATCCTGACGGTGAATCATCACCAACGTCTTTTCATCGGCCGAAAGCTTGGGGTTGGCGTTGTAGTTACCAATAAAGGTCACACGTTCCGCACCGCCGCCGTTCACATTTGCCTTGTAGACCTGAGGCTTGCCGCCACGGTCAGAGGTGAAGTAGATGGTCGAGCCATCTTTGCCCCAGAACGGTTCGGTGTTGATGCCCGGGCCGCTGGTTACACGCGAGAGTTGACGCGAGGCCATGTTCATCACGTAGATATCCGGGTTGCCGTCCTTGGACAGCACGAAAGCCAGGCGCGAACCGTCCGGCGACCAGGCTGGCGCACCGTTGAGGCCTTCGAAGTTGGTGATCTGCTCACGACGGCCAGTATCGATGTGCTGCACAAAGATACGCGGGCGACGCTGTTCGAACGATACGTAGGCAATACGCTTGCCGTCCGGCGCGAAGCGCGGCGACAGGATTGGCTCACGGGACTGCAGCAAGGTCACTGCACGAGCACCGTCGTAGTCCGAACGCTGCAGGGTGTAGCGGGTATTGTCTACAGAGAAACGCTCAGCCGTGACATACAGCAGGCGCGTCGAGAACGCCCCCTTGATACCGGTGAGTTTTTCAAACGACTGGTCCGAGATGTAGTGAGCCATGTCGCGCAGTTGTTCGGCGGTACCCGATACGCTGCCGGTCAAGACCTGCTGCTCGGTGGCCACGTTGAACAACGTGTACTGGATCTGCAGGCGACCGCCGGCCGGCGTGATGCTGCCGACCATCAGGTACTGGGCACCCACCGCCTTCCAGTCACGGAAGATGACTTCGCTGGCCTGGGTTGGCTGGCTGATCATGTTGCCTTTTGGAATCGGCGCGTAGTAACCGGAGTTACGCAGGTCGTCGCTGACGATCTGGGCCATGTCGTCCGGCAGCACGCTGCCGCCCTGCCAACCGAACGGCACGACTGCAATCGGGGTGGCCCGATCACTGCCGCTCGTTACCAGGATGTTCTTTTCATCCGCCGCCGCTATCCCTGCCATACAGCAAATAACGACAAGCATTCCTCGAAGAAGGTTTCTCACAAGGCTAGATCCTCAGGTGTGAATGTCATCTTGAATGAACGATAGGGAGCGAAGTCACTTGGTTTCATTCCCTGCATCTCGGTCAACCGGCCAATATTCTTGACCGCGGCAACCGCCGAACTGTCGAACGAACCGTCACCACTGGACTTGGCCACGCTGACCGAAGTCACCGTACCGTCCGGCAACATGCCGATCTGCAGCACTACTGTCATGCCTTTACGTGCCGAAGGTGGACGTGTCCAACCTTCCGCTGCCCGCGCCCGAATCAGGTCGTCGAAACTGCCCGCGACTTCATCGCCACGCTCATCGGCCAAGGCTTGCTGACGCTGCGGCGTGTCGGAAAGCAAATCTGCCAGGGCCTGGGCCTTTTTCTCTTCGGCGGATTTGCGTGCTGCTTCCTGGGCCTTTTTCTTGGAGGCGTCGGCGGCAGCTTTCTTCTTCGCTTCGTCGGCGACTTTCTTCTTCGCCTCGTCTGCTTCAGCTTTTTTCTTGGCGTCTTCGGCGGCTTTCTTTTTCGCGTCTTCGACTATCTTTTTCTTGGCTTCTTCAGCGGCCTTTTTCTTGGCCTCTTCTTCGGCAGCCTTCTTGGCTTCTTCTTCCGATTTCTTCTTGGCTATATCAGCCAATTGTTTCTCTTCGGCCTTTTTCGCTTCGGCAGCTTTCTCGGCTTTCTTCGCTTCATCAGCCTTTTTAGCCTCGTCGGCCTTCTTGGCTTCGTCAGCCTTTTTCGATTCCTCGGCCTTTTGAGCCGCCTCTTCTTTCTTTTGTTCCGCAGCAGCCTTCACCGCTTCCTGCTCGACCTTCTTCTGTTCCATCTGCTCGACTTCAGTCTGGCGCGCGGCCGACTTCTGGGCCTCACCCGCAATCTTCTGATTGGTCTGGGTGGTGGCCTGACTTTTCGATTTCAGCTGATACAGGGTCGCCTGCACGATCGGCTTGGCTGGCGGCAGGTCCGGGGTCATGGCAAAGCTGACGAACAGCATGCCGAACACCAGGACGTGCAGGGCAATTGCCCACACGCCAGGCCAGAAGTAGCTTTCCGAGGCGGACGGCTCTCGCTGTTGCTGCATCAGGGCGCCTCGGTAATCAAGCCAACGTTACCGACGCCGGCCTTCTGCAGCCCGCCCATGGCGCCCATGACGGAGCCGTAGTCGACCGATTTGTCACCCCGGATAAACACCTGGGTGTGCTTGCCGCCTTCGTTGCCGGAGCGAATGATCTTGGTCACCGCATCGGTCATTGCAGGCAAGGTCAGGGCCTTGTCCTGCTGCTTTTGCGTATCGACTTCGCTGCCAAGGTTCCAGTAATAGGTCTTGTCAGCCTTGATCGAAATGGTCAGGACCTGAGTGTTGTTGTCCTGCGGCAAGGCTTCACTGGAAACCTTGGGCAGATCAACTTTCACGCCCTGGTTGAGCATCGGCGCGGTCACCATGAAGATCACCAGCAGCACCAGCATCACGTCGATGTAGGGCACTACGTTCATCTCGGCGACCGGCTTGCGCTTTTTGCGAGCTCGAGCGATTAAAGCCATTGGGAATTACCTGCTTATTCTTCGCTGGTGTGCACTTTACGGTGCAGGATCGCCTGGAATTCATCGGCGAAGGTGTAGTAACGGCCGATCAAGGTTTCGCTGGTTGCGGCAAAACGGTTGTAGGCGATTACTGCGGGGATAGCGGCGAACAGGCCGATCGCGGTGGCGATCAGGGCTTCGGCAATACCCGGGGCCACGGTGGCCAGTGTGGCTTGTTGCGCCTGGGCCAGGCCGCGGAAGGAGTTCATGATGCCCCATACGGTACCGAACAGGCCGATGTACGGGCTGACAGAACCCACGGTGGCAAGGAACGGCAGGCCCTGCTCGAGTTTCTCTTCTTCGCGGGAGATGGCCACGCGCATGGCACGGGCCACACCTTCCATCACCGCTTCAGGATCGACACCCGGCTGTTGGCGCAAGCGCGAGAACTCCTTGAAACCGGCACGGAAGATCTGCTCGACGCCCGAGTCCGGGTCCGGGTTGCTGCCGGCCTGGCGGTACAGTTTGGACAGGTCGATACCCGACCAGAAGCGCTCTTCAAAGCTCTCCAGGGCACGTCGACCGGCGCGCAACATGTTGCTGCGCTGAAAAATCATGACCCAAGAGGTAACCGATGCGGCTACCAGGGTCAGCATGACCAGTTGAACCACGACACTGGCATTGCTGACCAGGCTCCACATGGAGGAATGGTCGACGACGGTAGGTTCCACGCTAAATCTCCTGCTTTGATTGTTGACCCGCGCCGCTCACGGCGGCAAAGGCCGCGCGTAGAGTTTCGGGAATGGCCCGAGGTTTCAAGCTGTTGGTGCGCACACACGCCACCAGGAACTGCCCCTCACAGAGCAGCGTTGCATCCGTGGCCCGCCTGACCTGCTGTTTGAAACGCAGGCTGGCACGGTTCAATTCGATGACTTCAGCACTGACCAGCAACTCATCGTCCAGTCGCGCCGGCGCGTAATACCGCGCCTCGCTGGAATGCACGACGAATAACAGGTCCTCGCCTACCAGCTCGGACTGGGCAAAACCCAACTCCCGCAGCCGCTCGGTTCGAGCCCGTTCCATGAATTTCAGGTAATTGACGTAATAAACGATGCCGCCGGCATCGGTGTCCTCGTAATAAACGCGACAGCGATGTGCGAACGACTGATCCCCGTTTTGCGCGCGCATACTCTAGTGCTTACTCCTCAGGTTGCCAATTGGCTGGGCAACTGTTTTTTCATTCCTGAACGCTTTCAAATGACGACGCCAGACACTGGGACAGCACAAAGCTCAGATAAATCACCCCACATGACAAATACCCTGTAGGAGCGAGCTTGCTCGCGAAGAACCTGAGCACGCCGCGTATAACCAGACATACCGCGTTATCGTTGGCGTTTTTCGCGAGCAAGCTCGCTCCTGCAATTTTTTAATCGTCCACTGCATCGAGGAATTCGTCTACCACGGGCATCTCTCCCAATCGTGACGGAATGTTTAGCCCGAAGTGCAAATAGGCATGACGCGTCACCACCCTGCCCCGCGGGGTTCGCATGATGTAGCCCTGCTGAATCAGGTACGGTTCCAGCACATCCTCAATGGTATGGCGCTCCTCACTGATGGCTGCGGCCAGGCTGTCCACGCCGACCGGGCCACCGTCGAATTTCTCGATCATGGTCAAAAGTAGGCGTCGATCTTGGTGATCAAAACCATGTTCGTCCACATCCAGCAGGTTCAAGGCCAGGTCCGCGACCGCCTTGGTGATGTGGCCCTTGGCACGCACCTCGGCAAAGTCTCGCACGCGGCGCAGCAAACGGTTGGCAATTCGTGGCGTACCGCGAGCGCGTCGAGCGATTTCAAAGGCGCCTTCCGGGTCCAGGGGCAAGCCGAGGATACTCGCCGACCGGCTGACAATGGTCGCCAGATCGGCGGTGCTATAGAACTCTAGACGTTGAACAATGCCGAAACGGTCTCGCAGCGGGTTGGTCAACATGCCCGCGCGGGTGGTCGCGCCCACCAGGGTAAAGGGCGGCAGGTCGAGCTTGATCGAACGGGCCGCCGGGCCTTCGCCGATCATGATGTCGAGCTGGAAGTCTTCCATGGCTGGGTACAGCACTTCTTCGACAATCGGCGACAAGCGATGGATTTCGTCGATAAACAGCACGTCATGGGGTTCAAGATTGGTCAGCAACGCGGCCAAGTCGCCAGGACGCTCAAGCACCGGGCCGGAGGTGGACTTGATCGACACGCCCATTTCCTGGGCGATGATATTGGCCAGAGTGGTCTTGCCCAAACCCGGCGGGCCGAAGATCAGGGTGTGGTCCAGGGACTCACTGCGCCCGCGAGCGGCCTGGATAAACAGCTCCATCTGCTCGCGCACGGTGGGCTGGCCGATGTATTCGGCCAGGCTCAACGGGCGGATGGCCCGGTCCTGGACTTCTTCACGGTCACGCGGGCCGGTGGCCGCGATCAGACGATCGGCTTCAATCACTTAAATCATTCCCTTCAGGGCACGGCGAATCATGTCTTCAGCGCTCAGGTTCTTGTCCTTGATGGCCGATACGGCCTTGCTGGCTTCCTGAGGCTTGTAGCCCAGGGAGATCAGCGCATTGACGGCATCGCTTTCCGCGCTGGCGACCTGGGCCGCCGGCATATCCGGCTGGTTCGGTACCAGGGCGAACATGCTCGGCACCACCTCCCAGGCTTTGAAGCGGTCCTTGAGCTCGACCAACAAGCGCTCGGCGGTCTTCTTGCCCACCCCCGGCACCTTGGTCAGGGCCGAGGTATCCTGGGCCGATACAGCCCGGACCAATTCATCCACTTCCAGGCTCGACATCAAGGCCAGGGCCAATTTGGGCCCCACGCCATTGAGACGAATCAGCTCGCGGAAGAAATCGCGGTCACGCTTGCCGATGAAACCATAGAGTAGTTGCGCGTCTTCGCGCACCACTAAATGAGTGTGCAAGGTTATCGGCTCGCCGACCGACGGCAGGCGATACAGGGTGGTCATGGGCACTTCCAGCTCATAACCCAACCCATTCACATCCAGAATCAGGTGCGGCGGCTGTTTCTCAGCCAGGGTGCCGCGCAAGCGTCCAATCACGGTTCAGATCCTTAAAGCTTGGGGGTCAGATCGGAGTCTGACCGCAAAAATAACGATTGCGCTGATGCTATCAGAGACGCAGCCGCCCGCCACGACTACGTGCTGCGCCCAAGCCGTGAGGCAACAGGCTGGAGCGGGTATGGGCATGGCAAATGGCGATGGCCAGGGCATCCGAGGCGTCGATCTGCGGCTTTGAAGTGAGCTTGAGCATGTGCATGACCATCATTTGCACCTGCTCCTTGTTGGCGCCACCGGTGCCGACCACGGCCTGCTTGACCTGGGTCGCGGTGTATTCAGCGATCTCCATGCCCTCCTCGGCACCTGCCACGATGGCAGCGCCCCGGGCCTGCCCGAGCTTCAACGCCGAGTCGGCATTCTTGGCCATGAAGACTTTCTCTATGCCCATGGTGACCGGGCCGTAGGTCTGGATGACTTCACGTACGCCGCGATAGACGATCTGCAGCCGCTCGGCCAATTCCCCTGCGCCAGTGCGGATGCAGCCCGAGGCGACGTACACACAGCCGCGTGGGGTCTGCTGCACCACGCCAAAACCGGTGATGCGCGAACCGGGGTCGATACCTAGGATTAAAGTCATAACGCCTGCGGGTTGGATTTACAACGGTATGTGCCAGGCACACATTTGTGTAACAGCATAGAAGCCCTGTGGGAGCTGGCTTGCCTGCAATGCGGGCACCTCGGTGCTTCTGTCAAATCGAGGTGATGCTATCGCAGGCAAGCCAGCTCCCACAGCGGATATTCATCGTTCTTAAGCGAGCTGTTCGGCCACAGACTCAGGGATGTCGGCATTCGAATACACATTCTGCACGTCATCCAGATCTTCAAGCATGTCCAGCAGCTTCAGCACCTTCTGGGCACCGTCCAGGTCCAGTTCGGCACTGGTGGTCGGCAGCATCACGATCTCCGCGTCGGTGCCGCTGAAACCAGCGGCTTCCAGGGCATTACGCACGGCGTAGAAGCTGGCGAACGAGGTGAACACATCGATGGAGCCGTCTTCGTTGGTGACCACGTCATCGGCATCCGCTTCCATCGCGGATTCCATCAGCGCGTCTTCATCAGTGCCCGGTGCGAAGGTGATCTGCCCCTTGCGCTCGAACAGGTAGGCCACCGAGCCGTCCGTGCCAAGGTTGCCGCCACACTTGCTGAACGCATGGCGCACGGCTGCCGCGGTACGGTTGCGGTTGTCGGTCATGCATTCGACCATCACCGCCACACCGCCCGGGCCGTAGCCTTCATAGGTCAGCTCGACCATATCGTCGGTGTCGGCCGCACCAGCACCACGGGCCACGGCGCGGTCGATGATGTCGCGGCTCATGTTGGCGCCCAGCGCCTTGTCCAGCGCCAGGCGCAGACGCGGGTTGGAGCCCGGGTCACCGCCACCCTGGCGGGCCGCCACGGTCAGTTCGCGGATCCACTTGGTGAAGATCTTGCCTTTCTTGGCATCCTGACGCTCTTTGCGGTGCTTGATGTTCGCCCACTTGGAATGGCCAGCCATAACACAACTCCGAATTCTCTAGAAATCTTATCAATCCCGCCCTCGGCGTAATGCCGTTCAGTTAAGCGTATATCGCCCCCTGTAGGAGCGAGCTTGCTCGCGAAAAACGTCAACGATAACGCGTGCTTCCTGATTGAACGCGGCGCCTGTGAGTTTTTCGCGAGCAGGCTCGCTCCTACAAAAAGCCTTAACTGATCGGCATTACGCCCCAGGCGAGATTTCCCTCTTTTAAACGCAAAGGCGCATCCGAAGATGCGCCTTTTTGACTGCGTACAACCTTATCGCGCTTTCACGCTGCAGCCTTACTCAGCCTTCGGCGTCTCGCGCAGGCGGATGTGCAGCTCGCGCAGTGCCTTGGCATCAACCACACCCGGAGCCTGGGTCATGACGTCCGCAGCGCTCTGGGTTTTCGGGAAGGCGATCACTTCACGGATCGACTGGGCGCCGGTCATCAGCATCACCAGACGGTCCAGGCCGAACGCCAGGCCACCGTGCGGCGGCGCGCCGTATTTCAGGGCGTCGAGCAGGAAGCCGAATTTCTCTTCCTGTTCCGCTTCGTTGATGCCCAGCAGGCGGAAGACCGCTTGTTGCATCTCTTTGCGGTGGATACGGATCGAACCGCCACCCAGTTCAGTACCGTTCAACACCATGTCGTAGGCACGGGACAGCGCGCCTGCAGGGTTGGCTTCCAGCTCTTGCGGGGAGCACTTCGGTGCGGTGAACGGGTGGTGCAAGGCGCTGAAGCTGCCGTCGTCGTTCTCTTCGAACATCGGGAAGTCCACAACCCACATCGGCGCCCATTCGCAGGTCAGCAGGTTCAGGTCGTGACCGAGCTTGATACGCAGCGCGCCCAGGGCCTCGCTGACGATCTTGGCCTTGTCGGCACCGAAGAACACGATGTCGCCGTCAACCGCACCGACGCGATCGAGGATCGTGTTCAGGTTGGCTTCAGGGATGTTTTTCACGATCGGCGACTGCAGGCCGTCGACACCGTTGGCGCGCTCGTTGACCTTGATGTACGCCAGGCCCTTGGCACCGTAGATGCCGACGAACTTGGTGTAGTCGTCGATCTGCTTGCGCGGCATGCTCGCGCCGCCAGGCACACGCAGGGCGGCGATGCGGCATTTAGGATCGTTGGCCGGGCCGCTGAACACCTTGAAGTCGACGTCCTTGAGCTGGTCGGCCACGTCCACCAGCTCCAGCGGGTTACGCAGGTCTGGCTTGTCGGAACCGTAGCGGCGCATGGCTTCTTCGAAGGTCATGTGCGGGAACTCGCCGAACTCCAGGTCCAGGACTTCCTTGAACAGGTTGCGGATCATCTGCTCGGTCAGGCCCATGATCTCTTTTTCATCGAGGAAGCTGGTCTCGATGTCGATCTGGGTGAATTCCGGCTGGCGATCGGCACGCAGGTCTTCGTCACGGAAGCACTTGGCGATCTGGTAGTAGCGGTCGAAACCAGCCACCATCAGCAGTTGCTTGAACAGCTGCGGCGATTGCGGCAAGGCGAAGAAGCTGCCGGCATGGGTACGGCTCGGTACCAGGTAGTCGCGCGCGCCTTCCGGGGTGGCCCGGGTGAGGATCGGGGTTTCGACGTCGAGGAAGCCGTTTTCATCCAGGAAGCGGCGGATGCTGGTGGTCATGCGCGAGCGCAGGCGCAGCTTCTCGGCCATTTCCGGACGACGCAGGTCCAGGAAACGGTAGCGCAGGCGAGTTTCTTCGCCCACGTCGGAGTATTCGTTGAGCGGGAACGGCGGGGTTTCCGACTCGTTCAGCACTTCCAGCTCATAGCCCAGCACTTCGATGCCGCCGGACGCCATGTTCTTGTTCACGGCACCGGCCGGACGCAGGCGTACCTTGCCGGTGATCTTCACGACGTATTCGCTGCGCACGCGGTCGGCGGCGGCGAAGCTTTCGGCGCGGTCCGGGTCGAACACTACCTGGGCCAGACCATCACGGTCACGGATATCGAGGAAGATTACCCCGCCGTGGTCGCGGCGACGGTGAACCCATCCGCAAAGGGTGATTTCCTGACCTTCCAGGGTCTCGTTCAGTTGGCCGCAATAGTGGCTGCGCATCATGGTCGTGGTTTCACTTCTCGTAATTCGAAATTCGGTGGCAGGCCCGCCTCGTCACCGCACATTAAAGCAGGGGACGGATAATGCAGGAGCCTGCGCGTAGAGTTCAACTCAGTCTGCTTTGTCGCCGCCGGCCAGGTTCTTCTTGGCACCGGTCTTGAAATCAGTCTCGTACCAGCCGCTGCCGCTCAGGCGGAAGCCCGGCATGGACAACATCTTCTTCAACTCAGGTGCCTGGCAGGCAGGGCAATCGACCAGCGGCGCGGCGCTGATCTTCTGAATGGCTTCCAACTGATGACCACAGGAAGCGCATTGATAGTCGTACATGGGCATGGAGATGTCTCGGCGATCAGATCGTTACAGCGCCACGCCCTGCCCTGTGCATAAAGCCCGGCATGCGCAGCAAAGCGCGGGATTATATCTGGTAAATCAATACAGCGCAGCCGGCTTTGTGCCCAGGACCCGGCCCGTCGGGCTGAAGGCCCGGCCATCGGACTACTGCGCGAGCGTATCCCCGGACGTGAGGGCGCCCCGACCTTTGAGGACGTGAACCACGCACACCACCCTCACCAGCCCACTGAAGTTCTTCACGCCTCCGTAACGCAAATGCACTTCCCGATCGACATAGGACAACAGCGCACTGACCGAACAGGTATTGAGCCTGGCGATTTCCGTCAGGATATTCCAATAGATCTGTTCAAGCCGCAGGCAGGTAGAAAACCCATTGAGCCTGACCGAACGGGACAGTGGCTTGGCCAGCCCCATATCAAAACCCTTGGTAAAAGGGTCGACCTTTATCTTGTGAAAACCACAGGCTTCCATCATTCCCTTACCCACTCCACGTGACATACACCTGACACTCCATTGCCAAACAGCAGCCAATGGGCTTCTCCCATTGGACGATGGCCTATAAAACAGCAGCCAGCGCAGAGCAGCCAGAAGACGGGGAGTTGTTAGTTGTAGGACAACGCCAGGAAGCGCAGGGAAACCAGCAGGCGGCGCCGAAAAGGCGCCGCCTGGGTTCGACAGTTACTGGTTTTCAAGCAGGGAGCGCAGCATCCACGCGGTTTTCTCATGAACCTGCATACGCTGGGTCAAGAGGTCCGCCGTCGGCTCATCACTGACTTTGTCGAGCAATGGGAAGATGCCTCGCGCGGTACGCGTGACTGCTTCCTGACCGGCCACCAACTGCTTGATCATCTCTTCGGCGCTCGGCACCCCCTCTTCTTCCTTGATGGAAGACAGGCGGGCGTAAATCGAATAGGCACCCGGCGCCGGGAAGCCCAGGGCACGGATACGCTCGGCGATGGAGTCCACTGCCAGCGCAAGCTCGTTGTACTGCTCTTCGAACATCAGGTGCAGCGTACGAAACATGGGGCCTGTGACGTTCCAATGGAAATTGTGGGTCTTCAGATACAGAACATAGGTATCGGAGAGTAGGCGGGAAAGTCCGTCGACGATGGATTTACGGTCTTCTTCACTGATACCAATATCGATTGCCATGTGTTTCCCCTTCAATTGACGAGCATTCATTGATCAGGTGCAGTTCCACTCTAGCAAGAGAGTGCGCCACGTGCAGCCCGACACACTCGGGCTGCATGCGGCAAATCGCCCCGCACCGACTGCGGGATCTGACTTGGCAAGCCTATTTACCTGTAGGAAGGGTCTAGGCCACCACTGAAAAAATCCCGCACCTGTCTAGGACAAGCGTTTGACGCAGAAATGCCTTGGCCGTGGCAACACCCCGAAATGCTTGATTTGAGTAGGCACAGCCTTTGCTGTTAAATAGACGCGGTGTGGCTGCCGTTTATTCCTGCGGCACGTCACATAGGCTGATACCCGCGCACGTGCTCAACGCCTCCCATTGTTCAGAAGCGAACCGTGCCAGTCAGCTCTTCCTTGTGATCCGTCTTAACGTGAGTTAACCAAAATGTTGAAAATCGTCCACCTGCTAACGGGCGTCGCATCCTTGCTGCTGTCCTTTATTCCGAGCCTGCAGCCTGAAAGCCTGCCCTACCTGGAACAACACGACGCCCTGTACCTGGCCTTGTTCGGCCTTCTTAACCTGACGCTCGCACCGGTAATCCCTTACTGGAACAAAGGCACGCGTCATCAACTGCAAAACCTGGTCAGTGCGCTGCTGGTGCTGACTGTTGTCGTACAAACCCTCACCCTCCTGGCGCCCATGCCTGAAGTCGGGGGCCATCCGGCCATCCTGCTCAGCCTGGTGATCGCTGTGGTCGCCATCGTTCTTCACCTGGCCATCAGCTTCTACCGCTCGTCTCCAGCGGCCGCGTCGCAAAACTATGACATGACCAACCGGGATACCGGGACCGTCAAGTGGTTCAACACCTCCAAGGGCTTCGGCTTCATTTCCCGCGACTCGGGCGACGATATCTTCGTCCACTTCCGAGCCATTCGTGGCGAAGGCCATCGCGTCCTGGTCGAAGGCCAGCGCGTAGAGTTCTCGGTGATGAACCGTGACAAGGGCCTGCAAGCCGAAGATGTCATCGCTGCCCTGCCGCGTCGCTGATCCCAGCCCTCGCAGCAAAAAAAACCGCGATCCAGCCTTGGCTGAGTCGCGGTTTTTTTATTGCTTGCGCACTCAATAGTGTGGCGGCGGCGCTTCCTCTTCGGATGACTCGAACTGCCCGCCCATTTCTTCCTGGCGCTTGAGCAATGCAGTCATTTGCAATTGCAGACGTTCGACGGCCCGCTGCTGGGTGACCAGGATGTCGTTGAGGGTCTCAATGGTGTCGTCCTGGAAGGCCAGGCGGCTTTCCAGGTCGGTGACGCGTTCTTGCAGGTCCATGGTTCAGTCCTGGGTAAAGATGAAGTCGGCAGGCAATAGCTCGCGCAATCGGCTGCGAGTCGCGGCCACCTGCTCTTCGGTGTAGGGCCGGGCCGGGTGCTTGCCCCACACCGGGGCTGGCCAGGCGGCGTCGTCGCGCTTGCGCACAATCACATGCACATGCAACTGGCTGACCACGTTACCCAGCGCGCCGATGTTCATCTTGTCGGCCGCCAGCCCGTCGTTAAGCAGCTGCGCCAGGGCCGTCGTTTCTTGCCACAAGGTTTGTTGATCTGCGACATCCAGTTGAAACACTTCGCTGATACCTTCGATGCGCGGCACCAGGATGAACCAGGGGTAATTGGCGTCATTGGACAGCAGCAGGCGACAGAGCGGGAAGTCCCCAATGGCCAAGGTATCTTGTTGCAGGCGTTGATCTAAGGCGAACACGTGGCACTCCGTTCGGCAGGTCGGTAACAGGTGCCCAGCATACCTTCGAATGCCCAAGGCTTCACGGGCAATGCTGGCGGCCTTGAGGCAACCAGGCAAAAAGATGCACCCTTTAGAGGCAACAGCCCAGGTGAGCAACGCTAGGCCGGGCCTCAACGGGATGCACCAAAATAACCCACCTGTGCCTCAAAGGGATCCGCCGATTACCCACTGATAAGGGTCAACCGGTAACGTTTTACCCAGGTACAGGATTCAGGTACCACCGAACCGGGGTAACACCCTGGCGTCAAGCCCAACCGAAATGGCGTAAAACCCCCGTGCTTATGCGGTTTTTACAGGTTCATCACACTTTTCACGAAAAAATGACATTCGGTAAGTGGTTTGAGCACGCTTGTTGCATTCACCCCCATATCGTCGGCAACGACACCCGTTTGGACACAGGTGTTTCGCGATAAAAATAGTGGCGTTTCAATGTGTATCAGGGATGCGTTCAAACTTTGAAAGAAGTCTGAAAACAGCATTGAAGTTGTCAGCCTGGATACATTTCAGGCTGTGAATTTGCGACATGGATCTAGCGATTTACGACAGCCTCGTAAAGAAGCTGAAAGGATAATTGAGTAAGTATCGTCAATAGGGTCTGCGTGAGATAACTTTGCGCCGACACAAAAAGAAAGAGCCGCCCAGATAAAAATACAGGTGGGACGGCAGTACTCTTCCTAAAACCAAAGGAGCAAATCACGATGCGCGTGATGAAGTGGAGCATGATCGCCCTGGCTGTTTCAGCAGGCACCTCGCAGTTCGCAATGGCGTCCGCCCAGGACGATTCCAAGGGCTTTGTTGAAGACAGTACGTTCAGCATCAATACTCGCGCGCTGTACTTCAGCCGTGACTTCCGTAACAACCCGTCGGGCCCAGGCTCCAAGAGCCGTGCTGAAGAAACCGGCCTGGGCTTCAATGCCCTGTACGAATCGGGCTTCACCCAAGGCACCATTGGTGTCGGTGTCGACGTGATCGGCCTGATGGGCGTCAAGCTCGACAGCGGCAAGGGTCGCGCCGGCACCGGCCTGTTCCCAACCGGTTCCGACGGTCGCTCGCAAGATGACTATTCCAAAGGCGGCGGCGCGGTGAAGTTCCGCATCTCCAACACTGTGCTGAAAGTCGGTGACCAATACACCACAGCCCCAGTGTTTGCCTCCGACGACAGCCGCCTGCTGCCAGAGCTGCCGCAAGGTATCTCCATCACCAGCAACGAAATCAAGGGCCTGAAGCTTGAAGGCGGTCACTTCACTTCCAGCGTCGCGCAGAACCAGACCTACCACGACAGCCTGGGCCTGACCAAAACCGACTTCGTCGGCGGTGTGTATGCCTTCACTCCAGAAGTCACCGGCAGCCTGTACTACGCGAAAACCGAAGATTACTTCCGCAAGTACTACAGCAACCTGAACTGGACCCACGCCCTGAGCGATGATCAGTCGTTCGCCCTGGACTTCAACATCTACGACACCAAGAGCGACGGCGCCGGCCTGCAACGCGCAGAGAAAGATGGCGTGACCAAGCTCGACAACCGCGCCTTCAGCTTGCAGGGCGCGTACACCATCGGTGCTCACACCTTCACCCTGGCAGCCCAGAAAGTCACCGGTGACGGCGACTACGGTTACGGCGTAGACGGCGGCGGCACTGTGTTCCTGGCCAACTCCATCGCCCGCTCCGACTTCAACGCCGAAGGCGAAAAGTCCTACCAGGCGCGTTATGACATCAACATGGCAACCTTCGGCATTCCGGGCCTGAGCTTCATGACCCGTTATGTAACCGGTAGCGGCGCCAATACGGGCACCACCTCGAATGGCAAAGAGTGGGAACGCGACATCGAAGCCAAGTACGTGATCCAGAGCGGCCCGGCAAAAGACCTGAGCCTGCGCCTGCGTCAAGCGACTTACCGTTCCGGTGATGGCGTGTACTACGGTTCGCCATCGATCGACGAGCTGCGTCTGATCGCCAACTACCCGCTGAACATCTTGTAATTGCCGGTTCAATTACAACGATGACTTGAGGCCTCGGCCTTAAACAAAAAGCCGCTCCTCTGTTTAAACAGGGAGCGGCTTTTTTATTGCAGTTTTATTTCAACCAACCAAACAACTAGCAAGCTAAGTAACTAGTTTTTCAAAGCTGACCTTTCGGCCAACTTCGATAGCATCACGCCAAGTTACTTCGGCGCACTTTCCTGCATCACTCGAATAACCCGTTGCGGAAACGGAATATCAATCCCGGCCGCTTTCAAACGGTCACGCGCCAGCTCATTGAACATAAACATCACGTCCCAATAATCCGGTGTGTTGGTCCAGCAACGCAGGGAGACGGTGATGGAACTGTCGCCCAAGGTCGACACAACCGCCACGGCGGCAGGGTCCTTCAGTACACGCGGGTCTTCAGCCAAAGCCAGCAGCACTTCACGGGCCTTCTGCAGGTCCGCCTCATAGTCCACACCCACGTCAAACACAACCTTGCGGGTCGGCTGGCGGTTGGTGTTGGTGATAAGGCCGTTGGACAGGCTGCCGTTGGGAATGATCACCGTCTTGTTGTCGCCGGTGCGCAGCACCGTGTGGAAGATCTGGATGCTGTCGACGGTACCCGAGGTACCCTGGGCTTCGATCCAGTCACCGATACGGAACGGGCGGAACAACAGAATCAACACGCCGCCGGCAAAGTTCGCCAGGCTGCCTTGCAAGGCCAGGCCGATTGCCAGGGTAGCGGCACCGATCGCCGCAACGAACGAGGTGGTGGCCACACCAATCATCGAGGCCACGTTGACCACCAGCATGACTTTGAGCGCGATGTTAGCAAGGCTGGTGATGAAGTGTTGCAGTGCCAAGTCAGCGTTACGCATGGCCAGCAGACGGCCCACGCGGTGAGTCAAGACGTTGATCAGCCACCAGCCGATGGCCAGGGTGACCAACGCCAGCAATACGCGGCTGCCATATTCCATGATCATGGGGAGCCAAGACTGGGAGGTCTTGATCAGGTGATCCATTTCAGCGTTCAAATCCATCTACTTTCTCCTGTTGTGCGGCGATAAGGCTGTATTGACTGCCTGAAAACGCAATTGAGCCCCGAAGGGCTCAATTGTAGGCACTGATGCTGGGGCGTGGGACGCCAAAAGTGCCCACAGGTTCCCCAAAGTGCCATCAGTCGCGGAAGTTATTGAACTGCAGCGGCATGTCAAATGTCTTGGCGCGCAGGGCCGCAATGGCCTCTTGCAGGTCGTCACGCTTCTTGCCGGTGACACGAACCTGCTCGCCCTGGATGGCAGCCTGGACCTTGAGCTTGGCGTCCTTGATGTGCGCCACGATCTTCTTGGCCAGCTCTTTGTCGATGCCTTCCTTGAGCACGGCTTCCTGCTTCATCAGTTTGCCTGAGGCGTAGGCGTCCTTGACTTCCAGGCACTGCACGTCGATCTTGCGCTTGACCAGGGCCAGCTTGAGGATCTCGATCATCGCTTCCAGCTGGAAATCGGCTTCAGCGGTCAGGTTGACGGTCAGTTCCTTTTCCTTGAATTCGAAGCTGCCCTTGCCTTTCAAGTCATAGCGACGGTCCAGTTCCTTGACGGCGTTCTCGACGGCGTTGGTGACTTCGTGTTTGTCCAGTTCAGATACCACGTCGAACGAAGGCATGTGATTTCTCCAATATAAGGGGCGGGCTCAGTAGAGATGGAGCGCGCCCGAGCTAAAATGCCGGGGCATTATAGCGGTTCTTTCGCGCCGTTCACCGCTGGCGACCTTATGGAGTACACACTGATGTCGACCCCGTGGCATATTCTTGGCGCCGGCAGCCTGGGCACCCTCTGGGCCACGCGGCTGGCACGTGCGGGGGTGCCCGTCAGGCTGATTCTGCGCAATGAGGCGCGCCTGGCCGACTATCGAGCCGGCCAAGGGCTGACCCTGGTCGAGCAGGGTGTGGAACAGACTTACCCGGTAGTCGGTGAAACGCCTGACAGCCCGGAGCCGATTCATCGCCTGCTGGTCGCGTGCAAAGCCTACGATGCTCAAAGCGCTATCGCCCAGTTGCACCCTAGACTTGCGCCCGACGCCGAACTGATCCTGCTGCAAAACGGCCTTGGCAGCCAGGACGCAGTGGCTGCACAAGTGCCGTTGGCCCGTTGCATCTATGCCTCAAGTACCGAAGGCGCGTTTCGCGAAGGCGACTGGCGGGTGGTATTTGCCGGCCATGGTTACACCTGGCTGGGGGATGCGAGCCACCCCACGCCACCGCTGTGGCTGAACGACCTGCAAGCGGCCGGCATTCCCCACGATTGGGCCAGTGATATCCTCACACGCCTGTGGCGCAAGCTGGCGCTCAATTGCGCCATCAACCCGCTGACCGTGCTTTACCAGTGCCGCAACGGCGGTTTGCAAGCCCACGCGTGTGAAGTGGCAACCTTGTGCGCTGAATTGGCCGAGCTGCTGGAATGCTGCGGCCAGCCTGCTGCCGCACAGGACCTGCACAGCGAAGTGCAGCGGGTGATCCAGGCCACGGCGGCCAATTACTCGTCCATGCACCAGGACGTGGCCAACCACCGACGTACCGAGATCAGCTACCTGCTGGGCTATGCCTGCCAGGCGGCGGCCCGCCATCAATTGGTGTTGCCGCACCTGCAACAGTTGCAAGCGCGCCTGGTCGAATATCTGCGCGCACGCGGATTGGCCAGCGACTGAGGCACGCGCTACCCTGCCTACCTGTCTATCACCTGGGAAACCCCTGATGCCATTGCGCCAGCGTCTTGAAAATCTACCGGTAGGACAGAAACTGCTGGCGGCCCTGCTGGTGTTGTTGACCACCGTATTGCTGGTGGCCAACCTGACGTTTATCAGCGCCGCCTACTGGATCTCCCAGGAAAGCATGGCCCCCCAGGCCTTGCAGTCCATTGGTCGACTGGTGTCCAACCCCGCGCTTGCCGCCGAGGCCCTTGAGTCTCCGACCAAGGCAGAGGCGCTGCTCAATGAGCTGACCAGCTATTCACCGTTGCGCGCCGCCGCTTTGTACGATGGCGAAGGCAACCGCCTGGCGCAGATGCAGCACGGCGACCGCCTGCACCTGCCGGACCACTACCGGCATATCGAAGCGTGGCGCCTCACTGAATTTCGAAGTAACCAGGTCATCACCCTGCCCCGTGGTACTCAGCCTTCGGGGCATTTGTTGCTGGTGGCCAGCAGTGAGCTGCCGGTGGCGTTCTATACCGGCACGCTGACCGCCAGCCTGGGCATCCTGATTTTCAGTGTGTTGTTGTGGCTGGTCATCGCCCGGCAGATCAAACGCCTGATCACACGGCCAATTCATGAACTTGAAGAACTGTCCCGCCAGGTGACCCGCGAGGAGAACTACGCTTTACGCGCCGGGCGTGGCAACCGTGATGAAATCGGCAGCCTGGCCGAAGCGTTCAACACCATGTTGTCGCGCATTGAAGCCCGCGAGCAGCAACTCAAACGCGCACGCGACGACTCCCAGGCTGCGTATGACCAGGCTCAGGGCCTGGCCGAAGAAACCCGGCATACCAACCGCAAGCTGGAACTGGAAGTCCAGGTACGCAGCAAGATCGAGAAAAAGCTCACGGGCTTCCAGAACTACCTGAACAGCATTATCGACTCGATGCCCTCGGCGCTGATCGCCCTGGATGAACAACTCTACGTTACCCAGTGGAACCAGGAAGCCACCGCCCTATCCGGCACTCGCCTGGACGAAGCCCTGAACCAGCCGGTTTTCCTGGCATTCCAGCCGCTCAAGCCGTACCTGCCACAGATCAAGGCCACCGTGGAGCAACACACAGTGGAGCGGATAGAACGGGTCACCTGGATCAAGGACGACGAGCCCAAGCATTATGCGCTGACGTTCTACCCGTTGATGGGCGGCGCCGGGCGCGGTGTGGTTATCCGAATCGACGACATCACCCAGCGCCTGTCCCTGGAAGAAATGATGGTGCAATCGGAAAAAATGCTCTCCGTGGGCGGCCTGGCCGCAGGTATGGCCCATGAGATCAACAACCCGTTGGGCGCGATCCTGCATAACGTGCAGAACATTCGGCGGCGCCTGTCTCCCGAGCTGCCCAAGAACCTTGAACTTGCCGAACAGGTGGGCATCGAGCTGGAGACGGTCAACCGATACCTGCAAGGCCGCGAAGTCCCGCAACTGCTCGACGGCATTCAGCAGGCCGGGGCGCGTGCCGCGAAAATCGTTACCCACATGCTCAGCTTCAGCCGCCGCAGCAATCGCCAGATGGCGCCCTGCGATTTGCCGGCGCTGATCGACCAGGCGGTGGAAATCGCTGGCAACGACTTTGATCTGACCATTGGTTTCGACTTCAAGGGCCAGGCGATCATCCGCCAGTTCGATCCGCAACTGGGCCCGGTACCCGGCACCGCCAACGAGCTGGAACAAGTGCTGCTCAACCTGTTGAAGAACGCCGCCCAGGCCATTCACCTGCGTGAAGACGACAGCGAACCTGGGCGCATTATCCTGCGCACCCGTCTGAACCCGCCGTGGGCAGAAATCCAGGTAGAAGACAACGGCATAGGCATGAGCGAAAACGTGCGCAAGCGCACGTTCGAACCCTTCTTTACCACCAAGGAAATCGGCCAGGGCACCGGGCTAGGCCTGTCGGTGTCGTACTTCATCATCACCAACAACCACAAGGGCCAGATGGAGGTGCATTCCACCCTGGGCCAGGGCACCTGCTTTACCTTGCGCCTGCCTTTGGCCGGCAGCCAATTGCCCCCCACTGAACTTACCCAACTGGAGCACTGACCATGGGCTTTCGCCTGTCGAAGATCTACACCCGTACCGGCGACAAAGGCGAGACCGGCCTCGGCGACGGCCGCCGCGTGCCCAAGGACCATCCACGCGTGGAAGCGATTGGCGAGGTGGATACCCTGAACAGCCAACTGGGCCTGCTGCTGGCCAACCTTGAAGAACAAAGCGGCAAGCACCCGGCGTTGAAGGACGTGATTGAAGTGCTCACGCCTTGCCAGCACCGTCTGTTTGACTTGGGCGGTGAACTGGCGATGCCGGTATACAAGGCGCTGAATGCGGCGGAAGTGGATCGGCTGGAAGCAGCGATTGATCGCTGGAACGAGGAAGTCGGGCCGCTTGAGAATTTCATCCTGCCCGGCGGCTCAGCCCTGATTGCCCAGGCCCATGTGTGCCGCAGCCTGGCGCGCAGCGCCGAGCGCCGCTGTCAGCACTTGAATGCGGTGGAGCCACTGGAGGGTGTGGGGTTGGCGTACATCAATCGGTTGTCGGATTTGCTGTTTGTGGCGGCCAGGGTGATTGCCAAGCGCCAAGGCGTTGCGGAAGTGTTGTGGCAGGCGGCGGCCAAGCCACACTGACCTGATCATTCCCACGCTCTGCGTGGGAATGTATCAAGGGACGCTCCGCGTCCAAAACATGACGCAGAGCGTCACAGGAGGCATTCCCACGCAGAGCGTGGGAATAATCATCACACCTGCGGCCAGAACGCTCGAATACCTGCCACACCTTGCGCACCAGCCTCCCAGGCCTGCTCCCGCTGCGCCGGCCCAACCCCGCCCAACAGAAACACCGGCTTGCTGAACCCGGCGATCAACTGCTGCGCCTGCTCCCACCCCAACGGCTGGGCATCCGGATGGGTCTGGGTCGGCTGCACCGGCGATAGGGTGACGAAATCCACGTCCATCATTTCTGCCAGGGCCAGCTCTTCCGCGTTGTGGCACGAAGCCGCCAGCCAACGGTCTTTGGGCAGTGGGCGGCCCCTACTGGCGTATTTGCGCAACTGCGCCGAGGTCATGTGCCAGCCGGCAGCGGGGAAATCCCCCAGCCACTCGAACGGCCCCTTGAGCATCAATTGCGCCTTGCCGGCACACAGGCCCACCGCATCTACCGCCAGGTCACGGTATTTGGGGTCATAGCCGTTGGGCGCACGCAGTTGAACCAGCTTGATGCCACCAGCAATAGCCTTTTGGATACCGCGCAACAGCGTCGGGGTCTCCAGCTCGCCAGGGGTGATCAGGTACTCGGCGGGCAAGCGTGCCGCGGCGACAATCGGCGCATTCGCCGCCGGAAATTCATAGTTGACCAGGTCCCGCGGTGCCACCCACGCCAACGGCTGCCCTTCAGCGCCATGGGGCTCGCCGGTAAAAGCCGAGACTTCCCAGACATCCAGCAATACCTGCTTGTCCGGATAGTCATGTTGCACCTTGATCAGCGGCCGCGCCGTGGTGACCTGGATGCCCAGCTCTTCCTGCAATTCACGGGACAAGGCCGTGGCAACCGACTCATCAGCCTCCACCTTGCCGCCGGGAAACTCCCAGAGGCCACCTTGATGCTGAGTATCGGCACGGCGCGCCAGCAGGATCCTGCCATCGACACCGCGGATCACCGCTGCTGCTACATGCACTCGTTTCACGCCACTGCTTCCTCTCGTCGTAGCCCTTTGTAGGAGCGAGCTTGCTCGCGAAGAACGTCAACGATAACGCGTGCATTCAGGATAACCGCGATGGCATTGAGTTTTTCGCGAGCAAGCTCGCTCCTACAGGGGGAGGGTCATTTTCAGGTACGGTATTCCGCGTTGATCTTCACGTACTCGTGGGACAGGTCGGTGGTCCAGATGGTTTCGCTGCAGTCACCACGACCCAGTTCGATACGGATGGTGATTTCTTCCTGCTGCATCACCGCCGAGCCCTGGGCTTCGGTGTAGGTTTCGGCGCGGGCGCCACGGCTGGCGATGCACACGTCACCCAGGAACACGTCGATCTTGCTCACGTCCAGGTCCGGCACGCCAGCACGGCCGACAGCCGCGAGGATACGGCCCCAGTTCGGGTCCGAAGCAAACAGCGCGGTCTTGATCAGCGGCGAGTGCGCCACGGTGTAGCCCACATCCAGGCATTCCTGATGGTTGCCGCCACCGTTGACTTCAACAGTGACGAACTTGGTCGCGCCCTCGCCGTCACGCACGATGGCCTGGGCCACGTCCATGCACACTTCAAACACTGCCTGTTTCAACGCCGCGAACAATGGACCTTCGGTGGACGTGATTTCCGGCAGGTTGGCCTGGCCGGTGGCGATCAGCATGCAGCAGTCGTTGGTGGAGGTGTCACCGTCGATGGTGATGCGGTTGAACGACTTGTTGGCGCCATCCAGCATCAGGCGTTGCAGCACATCGCGGGAGACTTTGGCGTCGGTGGCGATATAACCGAGCATGGTGGCCATGTTTGGTCGAATCATGCCTGCGCCCTTGCTGATACCGGTGACGGTGATGGTCACGCCCTCATGCACGAACTGACGGCTCGCGCCTTTTGGCAAGGTATCGGTGGTCATGATGCCGGTAGCGGCAGCCGCCCAGTTATCCGCAGACAGGTCATCGAGCGCGGCTTGCAGGGCACCTTCGATTTTTTCCACCGGCAGCGGCTCACCGATCACACCGGTGGAGTACGGCAGCACCTGGCTGGCATCGACGCCGGTCAACTGGGCCAGCTTGGCGCAGGTGCGCGCCGCCGCGACAAGGCCCGGCTCTCCGGTGCCGGCGTTGGCATTGCCGGTATTGGTCAGCAGGTAGCGAATCGACCCGGCCACTCGTTGCTTGGCCAGAATCACCGGCGCAGCGCAGAAGGCATTGAGGGTGAACACGCCCGCCACGGTCGAGCCTTCCGCACAACGCATCACCACCACATCCTTGCGCCCCGGGCGCTTGATGCCCGCCGAAGCGATACCGAGTTCAAAACCGGCAACCGGGTGCAACGTGGGCAAAGGACCAAGACCAACAGCCATGAATGCGCTCCTCAAAAATAGGTGATGTCTGTGCCGTCGCTATCGACGGTGGGAATTAATGGCAAAACGCCGCGACGGCAAAGGCCGGTCGCGGCGCGGGGTGTTGCAGCTTCAGGCGAAAATCTTATTCGATCTGGCCGTGGCAGTGTTTGAATTTCTTGCCCGAACCGCAGTAGCACAGCTCGTTGCGGCCCAGCTTCTGGTCATTGCGAACCGGGGTCTGGGCCAGGGCCACATCGACCTCTTCACCCAATGCTTCAGGCTCATCCAGGCCCGGCGCTTCGTCATGCTGGAACTGCATGCGCGCCGCCAGTGCTTCGGCTTCCTGACGCAGGCGTGCTTCTTCCTCGATCGGGTCTTCGCGACGCACCTGAACGTGGGACAGCACGCGGATCGAATCGCGCTTGATCGAATCCAGCAATTCGGAGAACAGCGTGAACGACTCGCGCTTGTACTCCTGCTTCGGGTTCTTCTGGGCGTAGCCACGCAGGTGGATACCGTGGCGCAGGTGGTCCATGGTCGACAGGTGGTCTTTCCACAGGTCATCCAGCACGCGCAATACGATCTGTTTCTCGAAGGTGCGCAGAGCTTCGGCACTCGCCTGCTCTTCTTTCTCGTTGTACGCCGCCAGCAACTCGGCCATCAGTTTTTCGCGCAGGGTTTCTTCATACAGGTGGTCGTCTTCGTCCAGCCATTGCTGAACCGGCAAGTCCACACCGAAGTCGCTCTTCAATGCCGCTTCCAGGCCGGCAACATCCCACTGCTCAGGCAGCGACTGTGGCGGAATATGGGCGCTGACAGTGGCGTTGAGCACGTCCTGACGGAAATCAGCGATGGTCTCGCCAATGTTGTCGGCGGCCAGCAACGTGTTACGCATGTGATAGATCACTTTACGCTGTTCGTTGTTGACGTCGTCGAACTCGAGCAGTTGCTTGCGAATATCGAAGTTGCGGCCTTCTACTTTGCGCTGGGCCTTCTCGATGGCGTTGGTCACCATGCGGTGCTCGATCGCTTCACCGGACTGCATGCCCAGGGCTTTCATGAAGTTCTTCACCCGGTCCGATGCGAAGATACGCATCAGGCTGTCTTCCAACGACAGGTAGAAACGGCTGGAACCGGCATCACCCTGGCGGCCGGCACGGCCACGCAGCTGGTTGTCGATACGACGCGATTCGTGACGCTCGGACGCGATCACCTGCAAGCCACCGGATTCCAGCACAGCCTGGTGACGCTTCTGCCAGTCGGCCTTGATCTGGGCGATCTGCTCAGGCGTCGGGTTGTCGAGCGAGGCCACTTCCACTTCCCAGTTGCCGCCCAACAGGATGTCGGTACCACGACCGGCCATGTTGGTGGCGATGGTCAGTGCGCCTGGGCGACCGGCCTGGGCAATGATCTCGGCTTCTTTTTCGTGGAACTTGGCGTTCAGTACCTTGTGCTCGATGCCTTCCTTGTTGAGCAGGTTGGACACGTGCTCGGAGGTCTCGATGGTGGCGGTACCCACCAGGATCGGACGGCCCTTGGCCATACCGTCCTTGATGTCATTGATGATCGCCGCGTATTTCTCTTCGGCGGTCAGGAACACCAGGTCGTTGTAGTCTTTACGCGCCAACGGTTTGTTCGGCGGAATGACCATCACGGCCAGGTTGTAGATCTGGTGGAATTCGAACGCTTCGGTGTCGGCCGTACCGGTCATGCCGGACAGCTTGTTGTACAGACGGAAGTAGTTCTGGAAGGTGGTGGACGCCAACGTCTGGCTTTCGGCCTGAATGTTGAGGTGTTCCTTGGCTTCGATGGCCTGGTGCAGGCCTTCGGACAGACGACGACCGGGCATGGTACGACCGGTGTGCTCGTCAACCAGTACCACCTGGCCGTCCTGCACGATGTATTCGACGTTGCGATGGAACAGCTTGTGGGCGCGCAGGCCAGCGTACACGTGGGTCAACAGGCCCAGGTTGTGCGCCGAGTACAGGCTTTCGCCTTCGGCCAGTTCGCCGATCTGGGTCAGCATTTCTTCGACAAACTGGTGACCGGCTTCGTTGAGTTCGACCTGGCGGGTCTTCTCGTCGATGGTGAAGTGACCTTCTTTGGTCACCACGCCTTCCACTTCCTCGATGTGCTGCTCAAGACGCGGGATCAACTTGTTGATCTCGGTGTACAGGCGCGAGCTGTCTTCGGCCTGGCCGGAGATGATCAGCGGGGTACGGGCTTCGTCGATGAGGATGGAGTCGACTTCGTCGATCACGGCAAAGTTGAGTTCACGCTGGAATTTTTCATCCATGCTGAACGCCATGTTGTCGCGCAGGTAATCGAAACCGAATTCGTTGTTGGTACCGTAGGTGATGTCGCAGGCGTACGCGGCGCGCTTCTCTTCCGGCGGCTGGAACGGCGTTACCACGCCGACGGTCAGGCCGAGGAATTCATACAACGGGCGCATCCAGTTGGCGTCCCGGCGAGCCAGGTAGTCGTTCACCGTCACAACGTGCACGCCCTTGCCGGACAGTGCGTTGAGGTAAACGCCCAGGGTTGCCACCAGGGTCTTGCCTTCACCGGTGCGCATTTCGGCAATCATGCCTTCATGCAAGGTCATGCCGCCGATCAACTGGACGTCGAAGTGGCGCATGCCCATGACGCGCTTACCGGCTTCACGGGCAACCGCGAAGGCTTCGGGCAGCAGCTTGTCGAGGGTTTCACCTTTGGCTATGCGGGCCTTGAACTCTTGGGTCTTGGCGCGCAATTGCTCGTCCGACAGAGCAACCATCTGCTCTTCGAAGGCATTGACCAGCTGCACCGTCTTGAGCATGCGTTTGACTTCGCGCTCATTCTTGCTTCCAAAAAGTTTCTTTAACAAAGGCGCAAACATATCGGCAGGTTCTTCCACACATAGGGATGGAGGGCGCACCGTGAGTGGCCCGAGCAGCCCTCACGGCCGCATTGCGAACGCGCATTCTACCCGGAATCGTGGGTGAGGAAAGTGGCGTTGTTCCCTGAGACAGGCACGGCATAGTGAGAGGGCATGTTTAAAATAAGGGCTTTTGCTGGAACTTCAACCCACCAGGCGCAGAAGTTACTTATTGATTTGACGGAGAAAGCCCTGCCGACGCAGAGCCTCAGGGCATACAGGCGCTTTCTGCTAAGATAGCCGCTCTGTTACCTAAGGTGTCTAAACATGGCATTTCGCCCTCTCACAGCCCGCGCGCCCGGCGCGTTGCTCCGCGAAGCCAAACCGCTGAAAGCTATCTTCGGCCAGGCGCAACGCTTGGGCCATCTGCAACGCCTGCTGGAAAGCCAACTGCAGCCGGCCGCCCGGGAACATTGTCACGTCGCCTCCTGGCGTGAAGGCAACCTGCTATTAATTGTCACCGATGGGCATTGGGCGACCCGCTTGCGCTACCAACAGAAGCGCTTGCAGCGCCAGTTGATGGCGTTCGACGAATTTGCCAATTTGACGCGCATTCAGTTCAAGGTACAGCCACCCACCGTGCCGCAAGGCGCAGTGGGGCATACCATGGACCTGTCGGAAACGGCCGCCGAAACCCTTCAGGCCACTGCTGAAGGGATCAACGACCCGGGGTTGCGCGCTGCCCTGGAACGGCTGGCCGCCCATGCCCGGCCCAAAGCCTGAAGCGCTATTTGCGTTTGCTGCCGCCCAGCAACGAACCCAGCAACCCCCGCACCAACTGGCGCCCCATCTGATTGGCGGCCTGCTGCATGGCTGATTTCAACGCCTTGCCCGCCGTGGTCCCCAGGAATGCACCCGCCTTGTCGGTGAAGCTCGGCTCTTCGGCGGCCGGAGCAGCCTGCTCGGCAGGCCCAAGCTCCTTGCGGGCCATCAGCACCTCATAGGCAGACTCACGATCCACTGGTTTGTCATAGCGCCCCAACAGCGGCGAACTGGCAACCAACGCCTTACGTTCGGCTTCGGTGAGCGGCCCGATCCGCGATTGCGGGGGAGCAACCAGTACGCGCTGGACGACTTCCGGCGTGCCCTTTTCCTGCAAGGTTCCCACCAATGCCTCACCGGTGCCCAATTCTGTAAGCACAGACAAAGTATCGAACGTCGGATTGGGCCGAAAACCGTCCGCCACCGCTCGCAGGGATTTCTGCTCTTTGGCGGTGAATGCGCGCAAACCGTGCTGGATGCGCAGGCCCAGTTGCGCCAGTACCGTATCCGGCAGGTCGCCCGGCGACTGGGTGACGAAGTACACGCCAACCCCTTTGGAACGGATCAGGCGCACCACTTGCTCCAGACGCTCCTGCAAGGCTTTTGGCGTATCGGCGAACAACAAGTGCGCTTCATCGAAAAACAACGCCAGCAACGGTTTGTCGGCATCGCCGCGTTCCGGCAATTGTTCGAACAACTCTGCCAGCAGCCATAACAGGAAGGTCGCGTAGACCTTCGGCGCTTCATGCACCAGGCGGCTGGCGTCCAGCAGGTGGATGCGACCACGCCCATCACTGGCGGGCTGCAAAATATCCTCCAGTTGCAGGGCCGGCTCGCCAAACAAGGCTTCGGCGCCCTGCTGCTCCAGCACCGCCAGGCGTCGTAACAAGGCCTGGCTGGAACCGGTGGTCATCAAGGCGGCGTCTTCGCCCAGCAGTTCCGGGTGATAGCGCAGGTGATTGAGCAGTGCCTTGAGGTCCTTGAGGTCCAGCAGCAACAGGCCTTCGCGGTCGGCCACTTTGAACGCCGCATAGAGCGCCGACTGCTGGCTGTCGGTGAGTTCCAACAGGCTGCCGAGCAAGAGCGGGCCCATTTCACTGATGGTGGTGCGCAACGGATGACCGGATTGGCCGTGGATATCCCACAGGGTGACCGGGTACGCCTGGGCCGTGTAATCAAGGAAGGGCATACCGGCGATGCGCTCGGCCACTTTGCCCTGGGGGTTGGCGGCGGCGCCCAGGCCGCAGAGGTCGCCTTTGATGTCGGCAGCGAACACCGCCACGCCCGCATCACTGAAGGCTTCCGCCAGGCGCTGCAAGGTGACGGTCTTGCCGGTGCCGGTGGCGCCGGCGATCAACCCATGACGGTTGGCCAGGCGCATGGACTGGGCGATGGGCTGGCCGTCAGGGCCTGCACCGATAAGCAGTTGTGTGGAGTCAGGCATTTCGTCACCTATGGTTAATCTTTAGTGCCGCGAGGTCGATATAGACGGATGTAAGCCCGACAAAGACTAAAAAACGGTCAGATAATTCCGATACGGACCAACGGAGCTATCACCAGAAATACCACACCTTTTTTAACGCTGCCATTTCGCGCCTCCCGCATTGGATGCGCCTCGGATATTAAGACCTTAGCGGACCCTTCAAGCCATGAACAAAAATCTGCGCTTCAGCCACAAGATCCTGCTTGCAGCCTCCCTTATCGTCATCGCCGCCTTTGCGTTGTTTACCCTCTACAACGACTATCTGCAGCGCAACGCGATTCGCGACGACCTCAACAACTACCTGCACGAGATGGGCGACGTTACCGCCAGCAACATCCAGACCTGGCTCACCGGACGTATCGCCCTGGTGGAAAACGCCGCACAGAACATCGCCATCAACCCTGAAAAAACCGTCGTCGCCAGCCTGCTGGAGCAGAAAGCGCTGACTTCGTCATTCATGGCGACCTACGTCGGTGACAGCCAGGGCACGTTCACCATCCGCCCTGACACCAAGATGCCCGACGGCTTCGACCCGCGTGTTCGCCCCTGGTACAAGGGCGCCCAGGCCAGTAATGGCTCGACCCTGACCGAACCCTATATCGACGCGGCGACCGGGCAACTGATCATCTCCGTTGCCACGCCCAGTACCAAGGGCGGCCAGAGCATCGGCGTAGTCGGCGGCGACCTGAGCCTGCAGACCCTGGTGGACAACATCGGCGCGCTGGATTTTGGCGGCATGGGCTATGCGTTCCTGGTCAGCGCCGACGGCAAAGTGCTGGTGCACCCCGATAAAGCCTTGGTGATGAAGACCCTGTCGGACGTTTATCCAAAAGACACGCCGAAGATCAGCGGCGACTTCAGCGAAGTGCAAGCCAATGGCAAGACCAATATCGTGACGTTCACACCGATCAAGGGCCTGCCATCGGTGAACTGGTACCTGGGCGTTTCGGTGGACAAGGACAAGTCTTTCGCCATGCTCAGTGAGTTCCGCACCTCGGCGGTGATCGCCACGATCATCGCGGTGGTGATCATCATCGCCCTGCTCGGCATGCTGATCCGCGTCTTGCTGCAACCTTTGCACCTGATGACCCGCGCCATGCAAGACATTGCCGACGGTGAAGGCGACCTGACCCGCCGCCTGACCATCCAGAACAATGATGAATTCGGCACCTTGGGCAATGCTTTCAACCGCTTCGTCGAGCGCATTCATACCTCGATTCGCGAAGTGTCTTCAGCCACCGAGCACGTCAATGAAGTAGCCCTGCGGGTGGTCAGCGCCTCCAACTCGTCGATGGTCAACTCTGACGAACAGGCCAACCGCACCAACAGTGTCGCTGCCGCCATCAATCAACTGGGGGCCGCAGCCCAGGAGATCGCACGCAACGCCGCCCAAGCCTCCAGTCAGGCCAGCGATGCCAGGCACTTGGCCGAAGACGGCCAGCAGGTGGTTGAACGCAATATCAAGGCGATGACGCAGTTATCCAGCATGATCAGCACCTCAAGCACCAATATCGAAGCACTTAACAGCAAAACGGTGAATATCGGCCAGATTCTTGAGGTGATCACCAGCATTTCCCAGCAAACCAATCTGCTGGCGCTCAATGCGGCGATCGAAGCGGCGCGCGCGGGGGAAGCCGGGCGTGGATTTGCGGTCGTGGCCGATGAAGTGCGCAACCTCGCTCATCGCACTCAGGAGTCGGCGCAACAGGTGCAGACGATGATCGAAGAGCTACAGGTGGGTGCCCGGGACTCGGTGACTACCATGAGCGAAAGCCAACGCCACAGCCTGGACAGCGTGGAAATCGCCAACCTGGCCGGCGAGCGCCTTAACAGCGTGACCCAGCGCATTGGCGAGATCGACGGCATGAACCAGTCGGTCGCCACCGCAACGGAAGAACAAACCTCGGTGGTGGAGTCGATCAATATGGACATCACCGAGATCAACACCCTCAACCAGGAAGGGGTGGAAAACCTGCAATCGACCCTTCGCGCCTGCTCGGACCTGGAACAACAGGCCTCGCGCTTGAAGCAATTGGTGGGCAGCTTCCGGATTTGAAATTCACCCGTAGGAGCGAGCTTGCTCGCGAAAAACGTCAACGATAACGCGGGCTGCCTGAAGAAACGCGACGTCTGCGAGTTTTTCGCGAGCAAGCTCGCTCCTACAGCGTGCGTTTGTCCACTCCCGCCACCGTTATGCTGCGAATCTAAACCGAACATCTATCCTTACCTCAGGTCCATCTAGGGAGAGCAATGGATCGGAGGGATGTTCATCGTGCATATCGCTGACATAACCATGTTCTACGCCCCGGCCAGCGGTGGCGTACGCACTTACCTTGACGCCAAGCACCGGCGTCTGGCGCTCAAGCCGGGCATTCGCCACAGCCTGTTGATTCCTGGCGCACACTTGAGCGAGCAGGACGGCATCTTCAAAGTACCGGCGCCCGCCCTGCCCTTCGGCAAAGGCTATCGCTTCCCCCTTCGTTTGGCGCCTTGGCGAAATGTCCTGCACGATTTACAGCCCGACCTGATCGAAGTTGGCGACCCTTACCTGACCGCCTGGGCCGCGCTGGATGCCCGACGCCAATTGGATGTGCCGGTCATCGGCTTTTACCACTCCGACCTGCCACTGTTGGTGAGCAACCGCATGGGGCCTTGGTTTACCCCCAATGTTGAAGCCTATGTGCGCAAACTCTATGGGAATTTTGACCGAGTGCTCGCCCCCAGCCAGGTAATGGCCGACAAGCTCATCGGGCTTGGCGTCAGAAATGTCTTCGTTCAACCCCTGGGCGTAGACCTGCAAACCTTCACCCCTGAGGTACGTGACCCCGGCCTGCGCGCCGAACTGGGGATTGGCGAAGACACTCGGCTACTGATCTTCGCCGGGCGCGGCTCCAAGGAGAAAAACCTGCCGGTGCTGCTCAACTGCATGAAACGCCTGGGGGAAGGCTACCACTTGCTGCTGGTGGGCTCCGGCATGCCGGCCAGCGTGCCAGACAATGTCACCGTGATTGACGGATTCCGGCCCGCCCAACATGTAGCTCGGCTGATGGCCAGCGCCGACGCCTTACTGCATGGTGGTGACCAGGAGACCTTCGGCCTGGTGATCCTGGAAGCCATGGCCTGCGGTATTCCAGTGGTCGCCGTGGCGGCCGGGGCCTTTACCGAGATTGTCGACGAGCGTTGTGGCCTGCTGTGCGCGCCAAACAACCCCAAGGCCATGGCCGAGGCGGTGCGCGAGCTGTTCAGTACCGACAGCCGACGCCTGGGTGCTCAGGCTCGGCGCCATGTCGAGCAGCATTATGCGTGGGACACGGTAGTCGACAGCCTGCTGGGGCATTACTGCGCCGTGCTGGGCAGCCATGAACCGATGCTCGCCCATGGCTGAGCGCGCGCTGATGCTGGTACTGCACGACGTGGCTCCGCACACCTGGGCCGACTACCGGCCGTTCGTCGAGGCCGTCGATGCACTGGGCCACGTGCCCATCACTTGGCTGGTGGTGCCAGACTTCCATCACCATGACGACTTGGCCGCCCACCGCGATTTTCGGCGCCTGCTCGACAGCCGTGTCGCCAAGGGCGATGAGCTCACCTTGCACGGTTACTACCATTGCGACGACCAACCTCGGCCGCGTACGCCAAAAGAATGGTTTATGCGACGCATCTATACCCACGAAGGCGAGTTTTACCAGCTGTCCGAAGCCGAGGCGTTGCGGCGGTTGACCGCCGGCATTGAGGTATTTGAGCGCAATGGCTGGCCGCTGCATGGCTTTGTTGCGCCCGCCTGGTTGATGAGCGACGGCACCCGGCAGGCATTGCGCCAGTTGCCGCTGAGCTACACCAGCGACCCACAACATCTTTATCGCCTGCCGGACTTCACGCCTATCAACGCCCCCGGCCTGGTGTGGAGCGCCCGCAGCGGCTGGCGCCGGGGATTGTCCAAAATCCTCAGTGATCGCCGTGAACAGCGGTGGCAGGAGGCCCCGCTGATCCGACTGGGTTTGCACCCGGTGGACATGCGCCACAGGTTTTCCCGCGATTATTGGCTAGACACCCTGCAACGCCTGCTCAACGCGGGGCGCGTCCCCCAAACCAAGGCCGCCTGGCTGGCGACGCAGCCATGGGCCGACTGATCTGGTTAGTGTTGGCGCTCTTGGTGGCGCTGGTGATCCCATTGTGGCTGGGCGGCGGCGAAAGCATTGCGCGCCTGCGCCAGTTTCCCTTGCCCCAGTTACTGGGGATGTTCGCCATGATCATTGGCTGCTGGCTGATCAACAGTCTGCGTATCCGCCTGCTGCTTGGCGAGCATCGCAGCGAGTTAGGCCCGCTTAAAAGCCTTGGCGTGGTGATATCCACCGAGTTTGCCATGTGTGCAACCCCCGGCGGCAGCGGCGGGCCGTTGACCCTGATGGCCCTGCTGGCACGCAATGGCATCCGCCCCGCCCAAGGCAGCGCGGTGTTTGCCATGGACCAGTTGAGCGACCTAGTGTTTTTTCTCTGCGCACTGGTGGGGATCTTGCTATATGCGCTATTCCATAGCCTCAGCCCGCGTCTGGAGTGGTTGCTGGGGCTCAGCGCCGTGTCGATGGTGGGTGGGGTAATCAGTGGCTGGGCCGTGGTGCATTTTCACCGACGGCTGATTCGCCTGGCGGGTTTGGCACTCAAGGCCATGAAGGTCAGTGCTACCACCCGCCGACGCTGGGCACGCCGGTTGCTGCGTTTTCTTGCGGCGTTCAGCGCCACCCTGAAACTACCCCGGAGCACCTTGCTTGGGGTCTTTGCGCTGACCAGCCTGCATTGGCTGCTGCGTTACAGCGTGCTGTACCTGGCGCTGCGCGGGTTGGGGGGCGAGGTGCAGTGGGCCTGGAGCTTTCTGATCCAAATGTTATCCCTGACTGCCGGGCAGTTCAGCCTGGCGCCAGGCGGGGCCGGCGCTGCGGAGTTGACGTCAGCGGCACTGCTGGCGCCCATGGTGGGCACATCCACAGCGGCTGCGGCGATTCTGATCTGGCGCGCGGTGACCTACTACTTCTATTTGCTGGCCGGTGCGCCAGTGTTTCTATTGATGGTCGGCAAACCGCTGCTCAAGCGTCTTTTTCAGGGGCGGCAGGCTGCTCATCCTGCGCCTGTGTCTGTTCCCATAAACGCGCCGCGCCTGGAAAATCAGTACCATCCTCGGCATCCAGCGCGTCCGGGTCGTAACGACTCAAACAGCCCTCGCCCAAGGTAGCAGGCGCCCGTGAGGTGGCTTTATCGAGCGGGTCGCTCATGGGAATCTCCTGAAACAGAAATAAAAAAGGGCCTGGAGAGTTTTACCTCCAGGCCCCGGTGTCTTTCAATCAAAACCGCTGGGTCAGAAGACCACGGTCTTGTTGCCGTGCACCAACACGCGATCTTCCAGGTGGTAGCGCAAGCCACGGGCCAACACCATCTTTTCGACATCACGGCCGAACCGCACCATGTCTTCAATACTGTCGCTGTGGCTGACGCGCACCACGTCCTGCTCGATGATCGGGCCGGCGTCCAGCTCTTCGGTCACGTAGTGGCAGGTTGCACCAATCAGCTTCACGCCACGCAGGGAAGCCTGGTGATAAGGCTTGGCACCAACAAAGGACGGCAAGAAGCTGTGGTGGATGTTGATCACCTTGCCAGCGTATTCGCGGCACAACTCCGGTGGCAGGATTTGCATGTAGCGCGCCAGCACCACTACATCCGCGTCATGCTGCTTGACCAGGCGCGACACTTCGGCGAATGCCGGCTCCTTGTCCTGTGGGTTGACCGGCACATGGTAATAAGGGATGCCATGCCATTCGACCATGCTGCGCAGGTCGTCATGGTTGGAGATCACGCAGGCAATCTCGCAATCGAGTTCGTCGCTGTGCCAGCGGTGCAGCAGGTCTGCCAGGCAGTGGGATTCGCGGCTGGCCATCAGCACCACGCGTTTCTTCTGCTCTGTATCGGTGATGTGCCAGGTCATCGAAAACTCTTCGGCAATCGGCGCAAACGCCTCGCGGAAGGCTTCCAGGCCAAAGGGCAACGTATCGGCACGGATTTCGTGACGCATGAAAAACCAACCACTGAGATCGTCCGAGTGATGGCTCGCCTCGGTGATCCAGCCATTATGGGAAGCCAGAAAGTTACTGACCTTGGCAACGATGCCAACCCGGTCCGGGCAAGCAATCACCAGCCGAAAAGTGCGCATTAGGGGGAAACTCCAGAACTTCACAAAGGCCGCTATTCTAGCGATTACGCAGAAAAACTGCAGTATTCCCTTGCACCTTATCTTGAGGCATGGCCGTGGTAACACCCCTTAATCGTGTAAGGTTTTACCAGCGCTATATGACGATACAACGGCATGCTCAGGCCAGTAGCAAAAAATTAAGGTGATTATCTTTTGCGCATAACGCTCACTAATTAACTCATCGGCCAGGTTTTCTCCCACACATTCAATGTCATTCGCCTAAATACCGTCTTAAATGTTTACTTGATGAAATTGCCTGACTATTATTAGGCCACTCACCCTGTCAATCAGCGTTCTACATAAGGTAGTCCACATGTCACTGATCAACGAATACCGCGCCACCGAAGAAGCTATCAAAGAGCTGCAAGCCCGTTTGAAGAACCTGTCCGAAGACGACAAGCTGAAAACCGAGCTGGAATTCGAAGGCAAATTGCGCACCCTGATGGGTGAATACTCCAAATCCCTGCGTGACATCATCGCGCTGCTGGATCCAGAGTCGAAAGTTAAAGCACCGCGTGGCGCTGTGAAAACTACCGGCACCAAGCGTGCTCGCAAGGTCAAGCAGTACAAAAACCCGCACAACGGCGAAGTAATTGAAACCAAAGGTGGCAACCACAAAACTCTGAAAGAGTGGAAAGCCAAGTGGGGCGGTGACGTAGTTGAAGGTTGGGCAACCCTGCTGGGCTAAGCCCGGTCGGACGTTCACCCGATACGTCACACATGAAAAACGCCAGCTTGCTGGCGTTTTTTATTGTCTGAATATTCTGTAGTTATGCGCCTACAGATTCAGGCGCGCCGCTAAGGAATCCACATAGCCCTGCCATTGCGCCAGTACCTGGCACTGAAACGATGTAGCACTAACCGCCAACTCCTCACGCGCCTGCTTAAATGCCAAGAGGGTATTCGGCGCCCCCCACTGTGCATCCGACAAACGTTGCTGACAGAAAAGTTTCCAGCGTTGTTGCTCCTCATTGTTCAAGGTTTCAGGAAAGTTACGCGCCCGGTAGCGAAATAATAATTCCGGCAAACGATGATCATCGAACGGCCACTGCTGACGGGCTAATTGCGCGGGCTCTGCCATGCGAACTTGCTCACATAAACGGCGGTCACGGTCACCAATAAAACCCTCGTAGAGCTGCTGCTCCGGGTCCGAGTTTGACGCAAAGTCTTCCTCGGCATAAATGGCCGCTAACTTGTCCCGCCAAACTTCCTGTGCGTCAGTTAGCCGCAGCGCCCGCGCGAGGCAAGCTTCCTTATCCAATTGAAGGCGCTCGAGGTCTTGAGGGCGCAGCACCTTCAACGGCGCAACCACCGGGCAGCGGTTGATATGCAGCAACTTGAGCGGAACCGGCAGTTCACCTTCGGCTAGCTCATCGCGGCGCGTGTAAAGACGCTGACGCAGCGTCGTCGCATCCAGGTCCAACAGCCCTTGTGGATCGAGCCCCAGGTCACAGACGATCAAGGCATTGCGATTGCGCGGGTGCCACGCCAGGGGCAAGACCACGCCCAGATAATGGCGCTCGGCGGAAAAACGCCCCGAGATATGCACCATCGGTTGCAGCAACCGCACCTGATCCATGACCCGCTGCTTGCTGCGCAATTGAAACAACCATTCATACAACTTCGGTTGTTTCTCCCGGACCAACCGCGCCAGGGCGATGGTTGCACGCACATCCGACAACGCATCATGGGCCTGGCCATGGTCGATGCCGTTGGCCTCGGTCAAGCGTTCGAGCTTGAGGGTCACACGCCCGTCCTGCTCGGGCCAGTTGATCCCCTCCGGCCGCAGGGCGTAGGCAGTGCGCATCACATCGATCAAGTCCCACCGGCTGTTGCCGCCCTGCCACTCGCGCGCATACGGGTCGAAAAAATTGCGGTACAGACTGTAGCGCGTCATTTCATCGTCGAATCGCAGGGTGTTGTAGCCGGCGCCGCAGGTACCTGGCGCGGCCAGTTCGGCGTGCACCCGAGTCATGAAATCGGCTTCGGCAAGGCCCTTCTCGGCGAGGACACCCGGCGTGATGCCCGTGATCGCGCACGCTGCCGGGTGAGGCAGGATATCGTCGCTGGGCTGGCAATAAAGATTGATCGGCGCACCGATCTCATTGAGCTCAAGGTCGGTGCGGATCCCGGCTACCTGGAGCGGGCGATCATTGCGCGGGTTGATGCCAGTGGTTTCATAGTCGTACCAGAAAATCGAGGTCACGGGCTATTCCTGTGCTGAAGATCGACAAAGTCTAGGCGCTGCAAGGCGTTGGGAGCCAGCGATACCTGACTGTATAAATATCCAGAAAACCCTCGAATGGTTGCTTCCACCGTTGACACTGCTAGCATCCGTGTCTCTCAAGTCGCCTCGCACTGCCAAGGATCGCAATGCCATCAACGCCTTTGGATACCCACTATCAGATAGAAACGCCGGAGGGCATCGACCTGCCCCTGCGTCCTGCTGGCCTGCCCTCTCGGGCATTGGCCTTTGCATTCGACCTGGGCGCGCGAGGGATCATCATGGGGATCCTGCTAGTGCCGCTGGCGCTGCTCGGCAATGTGGGGATCGGGCTGGGTTCGCTGCTGCTGTTCGTGGTGAGCTGGTGGTACATGGTGTTGTTCGAAGTGCTCAACCACGGCTGCTCGCCGGGCAAGCAGGTCATGGGCCTGCGCGTGGTACAGGATGACGGCACGCCCATTGGCTGGTCGGCATCATTGATCCGCAACCTGCTGCGTTTTGTCGACATGCTGCCCTTCGGTTATTTCCTCGGCGCGATCAGTTGCCTGCAGCATCCGCACTTCAAGCGGCTCGGCGACCTGGCGGCAGGCACGCTGGTGGTCTACCGCGATCTGCCGCTGGTACGCCCGAGCATCCCTCAAGCACCCGCCCTGCGCCTACCCTTCGCACTGGAGCTGAGCGAACAGCGGGCCATCCTCGGTTTCGCCGAACGCCAGGCGGAACTCTCGGCCGAACGGGTGCATGAACTGGCCGCCATCCTCGAAGGGCCCCTGCAGGTGCCTGCACCGCGTGCCGTGGAGCAACTCAACGGTGTAGCGCGTGGCTTGTTGGGGCCGACATGAAGCAAAGCCTTTTTGAAAGCCGCCACCAGCATCAATGGCAAACCTTCGCCGAGCAGTTGAAGCAACTGGAGCAAGGTAAAGCCAAGGCCGCCGATGTCGCCGACTTCCCGCATCAATATCGACGCCTGTGCCAACATCTGGCCCTGGCTCAGCAGCGCGGCTACAGCAGTTACCTGGTCGATCCGTTGCAACAGCTGGCATTGCGCGGCCATCAACAACTGTATCGTCATCGCAGCCAACTGACGGCAAACATACTGGCGTTTCTTCTCGCCGACTTCCCACGCCTGGTACGCGAACAATGGCGCTTCGTGCTGATCGCCGGCCTGCTGTTCTTCGGCAGCCTGGCGGGGATCGCCCTGCTGGTGTACCTGTTCCCCGACCTGGTCTACAGCATCATCAGCCCCCAGCAGGTGGCCGAGATGCAGGGCATGTACAACCCCGATGCCAACCGCCTGGGCCGCGCTGCCGAGCGTGCCGCCAGCGAAGACTGGATGATGTTTGGCTATTACGTGATGCACAACATCGGCATCGCCTTCCAGACCTTTGCCGCCGGCCTGTTGTTTGGCCTGGGCAGTGTGTTCTTCCTGATTTTCAACGGTTTGGTCATAGGTGCGGTCTCCGGGCACCTTACCGACATTGGCTATGGCCAGACCTTCTGGTCGTTTGTCATTGGTCACGGCGCATTCGAGTTGAGCGCCATCACACTGGCCGGTGCCGCAGGCTTGCAACTGGGCTGGTCACTGGTCGCCCCCGGGCGCTTGGCGCGCAGCGAAGCCCTGCGCCTGGCCGCGCGCAAAAGCGTAAGGATGCTCTGTGGTGTCATGGTGTTCCTGTTGATCGCCGCCTTTATCGAAGCCTACTGGTCCTCAACCACTCGCATTGAGCCCTGGATCAAGTACGCGGTAGGCGCCGCCCTCTGGCTGCTGGTGGCCGCTTACCTGACCCTGGCCGGGCGGAGTCGCCATGCGCCTGACTGACGCCAGCGTAGTCATTCGCCCGCGCACTTCCTGGGAAGCCATGGACTTGGGTGTGCTGATGGCCCGGGAACACCGTTTCTTGCTGATGAACAGTTGGGCGCTGGTGAGCCTTCCGATATTCAGCCTGTTGACGGTGCTGCTCTGGAGTTACCCGTCTCTGGTCATGTTCCTGTTCTGGTGGCTCAAGCCGGCCTTCGACCGCTTGCCGCTGTACATTCTTTCCCAGGCCCTGTTTGCTGAGCCCCCCAGCCTCAAACAGGCCGTTCGCCATTGGCCGCAGTTGCTCAAAGGGCAACTGTTCGCCAGCCTGACCTGGCGGCGGCTGAGCATGAGTCGCAGCTTCACCCTGCCCGTCAGCCAACTGGAAGGCCTGGACGGTGACGCACGTCAACGACGCCTTGGGGTGTTGCTGCAACGTAACGCTGGCGCCGCACGCTGGCTGACGACGATCGGCGTACACCTGGAAATCGGTCTGTGGTTTGGCGGCATGGCCCTGTTCTATCTCTTCATCCCGCAACAGGTTGAACTGGACTGGGACTGGCAACGACTGGTATTGGCATCAGGCTCGGACGTGCTTTGGCTTGAGCACCTGAGCAATGCCTTCTATGCCCTGGTCCTGGTGTTCTGGGAACCCATCTACGTCGCCTGTGGCTTCAGCCTGTACCTCAACCGCCGCACGGTGCTGGAGGCCTGGGACCTGGAACTGGTATTCCGTCGCCTGCGCCAGCGCCTGAACAACGTTGCACCGCTGCTGTTGCTGGTCGTTGGTCTGGCACTGCTACAAATCAGCCCACCGACCATGGCAGATGAAACCACAGCCCATAAGCCACTTAGTACCCAGACCGCCAGCCAATCCATCCAGGCATTGCTGGAAAAGCCACCTTTCAAGAACCCGGAAACCGTCACACGCTATCGGTTTGGCGAAGAAAAAGCGCCGGTTGAAAACAAGGCCAAGGGCGACGGCAAATTACCCGGCTGGCTCCAGGCACTGCTCGACAACCTTAACAGCGACACCTTCAAATACGTCGCCAAAACCTTGGAAATACTGCTCTGGAGCCTTGTGATTGGCGGCCTGGCCTTGGTGTTCTGGCGTTACCGTGAATGGTTGCTCACGTTCGTCAGCCGCCTCGGACCCACTCGCACTACCGCCCCCTCGCCCGTTCCCGCTCAGTTGTTCGGCTTGGAGCTGGGCGCCGAGACATTGCCCGAAGACATCGCCAGTACCGCCGAACAACTATGGCCCACCCAGCCCCGGGAAGCCCTTGGCCTGCTGTATCGCGGGTTGCTCAGCCGGCTGTTGCACGAGTTCGACCTGCCACTGACAAGCGCCGATACCGAGGGGCAGGTGCTGGAGCGCGTTCATCGTTTGCAACAACCGCAATTACTGGCGTTCAGCGACGAACTGACGCGCCACTGGCAAAACCTGGCCTATGGTCACCGTCTGCCGCCCTCTTCAGCCCAACAAAAACTGTGCAGCGACTGGCGTGCTCTTTTCAGTGAAGGAGCGAGCCAATGAATCGCGCGCTATTGTGGACAGCGCTGTTGTTGGCGTGCCTGCTGGGTGCGGGCGGCTTATATGCCTGGCACAAGGCAATTCCCTACGACGAAGTGGTTGACCGCGGCCCGTCGCCAGAAGCACGCGCCAACCCTTACCTGGCCGCCGAGCACTTTCTGCGCCAGCAAGGCGTGGTGGTGGCGCACGCCAATGGCCTTGAACGACTCGCCGACCTGCCTGCCAAAGGCCATAGCCTGTTGCTGCTGGGGGAGCGCAGCAACATGACCCCGCGCCAGGTCGAACAACTACTGGGCTGGGCAAAAGCCGGTGGCCACCTGCTACTGGTCGCCGAGGCATTATGGGATGAGGAATCCGGCACAAGCGGTGACCTGCTGCTTGATCGCCTCACAATCCGCCAAGCCCTGAGCGACACCTTCGACGAACCCGCGCCACCGCGTAAAAAAACCAAGCCGGACCTGACCAAGCTCTATGTCGACAACGAAACCGCCCCGGCGTACTTCAGTTTTGACACCGACTTCAACCTCACCGACCCCAAGCACTTGGCGCAGTTTTCCGCCAACAGCGCCAAGTCCAGCCACCTGATGCAACTTGACCTTGGGCAAGGCCACGTAACGGTGATCACCGACAGCGACCTGTGGAAAACCGCCAATATCGGCAAACATGATAACGCCTGGTTGCTGTGGTACCTGAACCAGGGCACTGACGTCACCCTGCTGTTCAACAGCGACACAGACGATCTGTTTACTCTATTGCTCCGTTATTTCCCCCAGGCCCTCGTCGCCCTGGTTGCGCTGCTTGCTCTGGGGCTGTGGCAGGCAGGCATGCGCCAAGGCCCGATCCAGGCACCGGCTCCCAAGGCACGTCGCCAGTTGCAGGAACACTTGAAGGCCAGCGCGGACTTCCTATTGCGCCGCAGCGGCCAGGGCACGTTGTTGCAAGCCTTGCGACACGACATTCTGCGCGCAGCCCGGCGACGCCATCCAGGGTTCGAACACCTCGATGCGTCAGAGCAACGCCAGGTGCTGGAACACCTTACGCGACAACCCCCTCACATCATCAGCCAGGCGCTTGAGCCCGTTGCGCTGAAGCGGCTCTCCAGCGCCGACTTCAGCCGACAGGTGGCGCACCTGCAAACCCTCAGGAATGCCTTATGAGCGACTCTCGACTGGCCACCACCCTGACCGCCGAAAACCTTCAGCATGCCAGCCAGCAGGCGCAGGCGCTGCGCGTGGAATTGCGCAAGGCCGTGATTGGCCAGGACCTTGTGATTGACGACGTGCTCACCGCCCTGATCGCAGGCGGCCACGTATTGCTGGAAGGCGTGCCAGGCCTGGGCAAGACCTTGCTGGTACGAGCCCTGGCCCGCTGCTTTGGCGGTGATTTCGCCCGTATCCAGTTCACCCCGGACCTGATGCCCAGCGATGTCACCGGCCACGCCGTTTACGACCTGCAGACCGAACAGTTCAAACTGCGCAAGGGGCCGATATTCACCCACCTGTTGCTGGCCGATGAGATCAACCGTGCCCCCGCCAAGACCCAGGCAGCGCTGCTGGAAGCCATGCAGGAACGTCAAGTGACCCTGGAGGGCGAGGCGTTGCCCATCGGCCAGCCCTTCATGGTGATGGCGACCCAGAACCCCATCGAACAGGAAGGCACCTACCCACTGCCCGAGGCCGAGCTGGACCGGTTCATGCTCAAGGTGCGAATGGACTACCCAGATGCTCTACAAGAGCTGGATATGGTCCGCGAAGTGACGCGCTCGTCCAAGGCCGACATGCTGGAGGTACAGCCGTTGCGTACGGTGCTGCAAGCCGCGGACGTAGTAACGATGCAGCAAATTGCCAGTGACCTGCCACTCGATGAGCAGGTGCTCGACTACGCCGTGCGCCTGGCCCGTGCCACGCGCAGTTGGCCGGGGCTGGCCATCGGTGCCGGCCCCAGGGCCTCCATCGCCCTGGTACGCGGGGCACGTGCCCGTGCGCTGTTGCGCGGTGGCGAATTCGTCACCCCCGATGACATCAAGGGCTGCGCCCTGGCGGTACTGCGTCACCGGGTACGCATCGCACCAGAACTGGACATCGACGGCTTGGAAGTCGACCAGGTGCTCCAGCAGTTACTCGACCAGATTGCAGCACCAAGGCAATGACGCGGCCATGAAACCGACTCGTCTGCTGCTGACCTGGCTGGGCGTTCTGCTCGGTTTGAACATCTTGTTGGGCGCCTCGGCAGCGTTGCAGTTCAAAGTGCCCGCCACCTTTCATTCGGTAGCCTGGGGCCTGCTGCTGGCCCTGTTGCTGCTGGCGATGCTGGATGCTGCACGCTTGCGTCGCCGCCCTTCGGCCCGCGTGTACAGAACATTGCCTGGTAGCCTGGCGCTGGGGCGCTGGGAAGAAATACGCCTGTGCCTGGAGCACGACTACCCGCAACCTCTGACCGTGCAGGTGTTCGATCACGTGCCCGATGGCCTGGCTGTGGAGAACCTGCCTCAATCCATTCAACTACGCCCCGGTGAGCGTGCCGAGCTGGGCTATCGCGTGCGCCCCTTGCGGCGCGGGCACTTCCATTTCAGTCGCTGCGAACTGCTGCTGCCCAGCCCATTGGGGCTGTGGTCGGCACGACGCTGGGTCGAGACTCACGATGCCACTCGTGTTTACCCGGATTTCGCACGTTTATACGGTGCGCAGTTGCGGGGTGTGGATAACTGGCTCAGCCAACTGGGCGTGCGCCAACATCAGCGGCGAGGATTAGGCCTGGAGTTTCATCAACTGCGGGAGTTTCGTGAAGGTGACAGCCTGCGCCAGATCGACTGGAAAGCCACCGCCCGCCAACGAACGCCCATTGCCCGGGAATACCAGGACGAACGCGACCAGCAAATCGTGTTCATGCTCGATTGCGGCCAGCACATGCGCAGCCAGGATGATGAACTGTCCCATTTTGACCACGCGCTCAATGCCTGCCTGCTGCTGAGCTACGTTGCCTTGAGACAGGGCGATGCCGTAGGGCTGTGCACGTTTGCCAGCGACCAGCCGCGCTACCTGAAGCCGGTCAAGGGCAGTGGCCAATTGAACCTGTTGCTCAATGCGGTCTATGACCTGCAGACCACGCGAAAAACCGCCGACTATCAGGCGGCCGCCAGCCAGTTGTTGGCACGTCAAAAACGCCGGGCGCTGGTGATCATCGTCACCAACCTGCGGGATGAGGAGGATGAAGCACTGATGGCTGCCGTCCAGCGTATCGGCAGGCATCACCGGGTACTGGTGGCCAGCCTGAGGGAAGAGGTCCTCGACCAACTACGCCAGGCGCCTGTGCAGACATTGCCCGAAGCGCTGGCTTACAGCGGCACGATCGATTACCTCAACACCCGCAACCAACGTCATGATCGCTTGAGTGCCCATGGGCTGTCTGTGCTCGATACCTTGCCATCGGCGCTGGGTGCCGGGCTGGTCACGCGCTATCTGGAGTGGAAAAAGGCCGGGGTATTCTGAGGATGACTGCGCAGGGGCATGGCCAGGAAACGGCCACGACCCCACGCATAATTCAGACAGAGGCCTGCAAAGGATAAAAGCTGAAGTACTGCAACAGCGCGTTGATCAGGTGCCGGTACTCTTCGGGCGCCTCAAGCACGCTGAACCCCGAGTCGTAATGCTGCGGGGTAACATCTTCATGGCTCCACAAGCAGGTTGCCGTGAGGTCAATTGCCTTGAACTCGCCTTGCGCCACCGGCACTTTCAAGCGTAGCTCGAAATCCACCTCGGTCATCATCGGTAACGAGCTGATCAGCATCAGACCGTTTTCAGACACATTTCCAAGATAGCCGATTGGCTTATCGGTAATACGATTGAACACCTGCAAAAAATACGGCAGTTGATGCCGCTCGATCCTTCGTTCGGTAAACATGGTGAAGTCGCCATCCATTAGCCAAAAATCTGGCCGTGCCAGTGATTCGGAACAAGCAATCGCTCGCTCTCCCTGGATCTCGGTGTGACAAAAGGTACCGCTTGTCACCAAACAGCTGCCGAATCCGGGCCTTGCATCCGTTCGAATGGGAAACTGCACAAACAGACATTCAAAGATTAGCGCAAGACTGGCAACAGGCCAGCCATGAAGCGACAAATACCCTTACAACGACGCAGGCCTTGGTTTTGCCAGGCCTGCAGCCGGCAGATGCCCCAGTTGCTGCAAGGTATCGAGCCGCGCCCGGGCTCGATAGGCGTACTCGCTCGACGGGTAGTGGCCGATGATGAACTGATAGGTCTGTGCGGCATCGACAAACAGTTTCTGGCGTTCCAGGCACTGCCCGCGCAACATCGAAACCTCCGGTTGCACGTAGCGGCGAGTTCGGCTCTCGCGATCGACCTGGGACAACTCCAGGGTGACACGCTGGCAATCACCGACCCCATAGGCGCGGTAAGCGTTGTTCAAATGGTGGTCCATCGACCAGCGGGTACAGCCGACAACACTGACGGCCAGGGCAGCAACGAGCAAAATTCGCATGGGGTTCTCCTGTCTTGTGCAGTGTATCGACCCCTGGTCGAAAATCTTCAAGGTGTTTGCCCATTCAACCGCAGCCAAAACAAGCCAATCGTCGATAAGTAGTGCAAACGAACAATGACTACAACGAAAGAGCATAGTAGCCTTCCCCAGCGCTTGAACTCAGGAGTCCGTGCATGTCCGTCCGTCGTACCAAAATCGTCGCCACCCTTGGCCCGGCCAGTAACTCGCCGGAAGTCCTCGAACAGCTGATTCTGGCTGGTTTGGACGTCGCCCGTCTGAACTTCTCCCACGGCACCCCGGACGAGCACAAGGCTCGCGCCAAGCTGGTGCGTGACCTCGCCGCCAAGCATGGCCGCTTCGTTGCACTCTTGGGCGACCTGCAAGGCCCGAAAATCCGTATCGCCAAATTCACCAACAAGCGGATCGAGCTTAAGATCGGTGACAAGTTCACCTTCTCCACCAGCCACCCGCTGACCGAAGGCACCCAGGACGTGGTGGGCATCGACTACCCGGACCTGGTCAAGGACTGCGGCGTCGGTGACGAACTGCTGCTGGACGACGGCCGTGTGGTGATGCGCGTTGACACTGCCACGCCGACCGAACTGAACTGCACCGTGATCATCGGCGGCCCGCTGTCCGACCACAAAGGCATCAACCGTCGCGGTGGTGGCCTGACGGCGCCGGCCCTGACTGAAAAAGACAAGGCCGACATCAAGCTTGCCGCCGAAATGGAAGTGGACTACCTCGCCGTGTCCTTCCCGCGCGACGCCGCCGACATGGAATACGCCCGTAAGCTGCGCGACGAAGCCGGCGGTACCGCCTGGCTGGTAGCGAAGATCGAACGTGCTGAAGCCGTGGCCGATGATGAAACCCTCGACGGCCTGATCAAGGCCTCCGATGCCGTGATGGTTGCCCGTGGCGACCTGGGCGTTGAAATCGGTGACGCCGAGCTGATCGGTATCCAGAAGAAGATCATCCTGCACGCACGCCGTCACAACAAAGCGGTGATCGTTGCGACCCAGATGATGGAGTCGATGATCCAGAACCCGATGCCGACCCGTGCCGAAGTGTCCGACGTGGCCAACGCCGTACTCGACTACACCGACGCCGTGATGCTCTCGGCTGAAAGTGCCGCCGGCCCTTACCCGCTGGAGGCCGTACAGGCCATGGCGCGTATCTGCGTCGGTGCCGAAAAGCACCCGACCAGCAAGACCTCCAGCCATCGCATCGGCAAAGTCTTCGAAAGCTGCGACCAGAGCATCGCCCTGGCTGCCATGTACACCGCCAACCACTTCCCGGGTGTCAAGGCCATCATCGCCTTGACCGAAAGTGGCTACACGCCGTTGATCATGTCGCGCATCCGCTCCTCGGTGCCTATCTACGCGTTCACCCCACACCGCGAAGCCCAGGCCCGCGCGGCCATGTTCCGTGGCGTGTACACCATCCCGTTCGACCCGGCGTCGCTGGCACCGAACGAAGTCAGCCAGAAGGCGATCGACGAGCTGGTTAAACGCGGCGTCGTGGAGAAAGGCGACTGGGTCATCCTGACCAAGGGCGACAGCTACCACACCACCGGTGGCACCAATGGCATGAAGATCCTGCATGTGGGCGACCCGCAGGTCTGAGTGACAGGCTGAAAAACAAAAGCCCCGCCATGTGAATGGCGGGGCTTTTTGCATTTCAGTGCAGGCCACTGTGTTGAGTTTCAGCGCCTCATCGCAGGCAAGCCAGCTCCCACAATAGTCAGACAACTCGGTCTACTGTGGGAGCTGGCTTGCCTGCGATGGCGTCATCAGCACCCGGCGATAAACTCCGATACCGACTTGAGCAGGCTTTTCATAAAGTGAAAGGGCGGGATAGAAACACATCCGCCAGCAATTGATTACGCGGCAGCCCCGCCAGGAACAAGCGCTTGGAAAAGGCCTCGACGCTGGCAGGGTGCCCGCAAAGCAAGGCCAGGGTGTGCCGGGAAACCAGCCGCAGTTGCGCCAACGCCGGCTGCAACTGCGCCGCGGTCCATAGCTCCACGGTCAGGTTCCCATGCCGGGCGGCAAGGGCTGCCAGGGGTTCAGCCAGATAATGACCTTCGGCCTCATGGGCCAGGTGAATCACGCGAATGTCGCCCTGGTGATCCTGGCGCAGCGCCTCGCGCAACACACCCCACAAGGGCCCCAGGCCAGTACCGGAAGCCAGCAGCCACAACGGCCGCGATTGCCAGTCAGGGTCGTAGTGCAGCGCTCCCCCCCGCAGTTCGCCCAGGCGCAAAGGATCACCGACCTTCAACTGTCGCGCCGCATCGCTGAATGCACCGGGTTGGCGACACTCGATATGAAACTCCAGGTACGGCTCTTCCTGGGGCAAGCCCGCCAGAGAATAGGGGCGCGCCACCTGTCCCGCCCACAGCACCAGATGCTGCCCGGCGTTGTACCGCAGGGCACGTTCCGGTTGCAGGCGCAGGCGCAGTACCGTCGAACTCAGCCAATCGGCGCCCACCACCTGGGCGGGCAGGCCATCGCGCTGAGGGTCAAACGCTTCGACCTTCAGGTCCGCACTGACCCGGCACTGGCACGCCAGGCGCCAACCTTGCTGGCGCTGCGTCGGGCTCAAGGCTTCGGGCTGCTGGTCGTCAACCTCACCCTCGCAACGCACCAGGCACGCATGGCAACTGCCGGCCCTGCAACTGAAGGGCACGGCCACGCCGGCCTGATTCAAGGCATCCAGCAGGTTGCTGCCGAGGGATACAGACCAGTGGCGTTCGCCGACGTACAGTTCAGGCATATAAAGACTCAATCATAAGGAGCGCGCACAGGGAATCATGCCTGCGACAGTTTGACCATAGTCGGGTGTATCGGCCACCGTGCCGGGTTATACTGCCGCGCCTTTTTAGCGTCGCGCCTGCACCATTCTGGCGTGCCTTGGAAAGATGGCTTCAGCCGACCGATGCAACACTGGCGCCATCTTTATTGAATGTTCCCTTATAGAGGAGCGCGACTCATGACCGTGATCAAGCAAGACGACCTGATTCAGAGCGTTGCCGACGCCCTGCAATTCATTTCCTACTACCACCCCGTTGATTTCATCCAGGCCATGCACGAAGCCTACCTGCGCGAAGAATCGCCGGCAGCCCGTGACTCCATCGCCCAGATCCTGATCAACTCGCGCATGTGCGCCACCGGCCATCGCCCGATCTGCCAGGACACCGGTATCGTCACCGTGTTCGTGCGCGTGGGTATGGACGTGCGTTGGGACGGCGCCACCATGGGCCTGGACGACATGATCAACGAAGGCGTGCGTCGCGCCTACAACCTGCCAGAAAACGTCCTGCGCGCCTCGATCCTCGCCGACCCGGCAGGCGCCCGCAAGAACACCAAGGACAACACCCCCGCGGTCATCCACTACTCCATCGTCCCGGGCAACACCGTGGAAGTGGACGTGGCGGCCAAGGGTGGCGGCTCCGAGAACAAGTCGAAAATGGCCATGCTCAACCCGTCCGACTCGATCGTCGACTGGGTGCTCAAGACTGTTCCGACCATGGGCGCCGGCTGGTGCCCACCGGGCATGCTCGGCATCGGCATCGGCGGTACCGCCGAGAAAGCCGCGGTAATGGCCAAGGAAGTGTTGATGGAGTCCATCGACATCCACGAGCTGAAAAAGCGCGGCCCGCAGAACCGTATCGAAGAAATGCGCCTGGAGTTGTTCGAGAAGGTCAACCAACTGGGCATCGGCGCCCAGGGCCTGGGTGGCCTGACCACCGTGCTCGACGTGAAGATCATGGACTACCCGACCCACGCCGCGTCCCTGCCGGTGTGCATGATCCCCAACTGCGCCGCCACCCGTCACGCGCACTTCGTGCTGGACGGCTCGGGCCCGGCGTCGCTGGAAGCGCCACCGTTGGACGCCTACCCGGAAATCGTCTGGGAAGCCGGCCCATCGGCTCGCCGCGTCAACCTCGACACCCTGACCCCGGAAGAAGTGCAGAGCTGGAAGCCGGGCGAAACCGTCCTGCTCAACGGCAAGATGCTTACCGGTCGCGATGCGGCGCACAAGCGCATGGTCGAGATGCTGAACAAGGGCGAAACCTTGCCGGTGGACCTCAAGGGCCGCTTTATCTACTACGTCGGCCCGGTTGATCCGGTGCGCGAAGAAGTGGTTGGCCCAGCGGGCCCGACCACTGCGACGCGGATGGACAAGTTCACCCGCCAGATCCTGGAGCAAACCGGCCTGCTGGGCATGATCGGCAAATCCGAGCGCGGCCCGACCGCCATCGAAGCGATCAAGGACCATAAGGCCGTGTACCTGATGGCCGTGGGCGGCGCCGCTTACCTGGTGGCCCAGGCCATCAAGAAGTCGCGCGTGGTTGCCTTCGCCGAACTGGGTATGGAAGCCATCTACGAGTTCGACGTGAAAGACATGCCGGTCACCGTTGCAGTGGACAGCAAAGGTGAGTCCGTCCACATCACCGGTCCTGCCATCTGGCAGAAAAAGATCAGTGACAGCCTGGCGGTAGAAGTGCAGTAAGCACCTCATCCAAAAGAATAAAGGCGACTGCGGCCCCATGGCCCAGTCGCCTTTTTTTCTGCCGGGAGCAAGGGGGCTAGCTCCCACACAAGCTCCTTGGTCACAAGATATGAGCTGCCCATGCTATGGTGCTCGCCCCTTACCGTGCCTGTTCATCATCGTATGATCGTGATCCCTCGCCCCCTGCGCCTGACCTTCTATTCTCTGTTGATCATCGCCGGTGCGGTGCTGGCTGCCGCCTTGGCCACGCGCCATGCCGAACGCCAGGCCCTGGTGGACGACGCCGCCCGTGCCAATCAGCAGCTCGCGCTGTATGCCAACTCGCTGCACACCCTGATCGAACGCTACCGTGCCCTGCCCGCCGTACTGGCGCTGGATTCGGAGATGATCAGCGCCTTGAAGGGCCCGCTGGACGCCGCCACGCAAGACCGGCTCAACCGCAAGCTGGAGCGCATCAACGGCGCTGCGCAGTCTTCGACCCTGGAACTGATGGACCGCACCGGCCTGGCCGTGGCCGCCAGCAACTGGAACCTGCCCAGCAGTTATGTCGGCCACAATTACGCGTTCAGGCCGTATTTCAGCCAGACCTTGAGCCAGGGTACCGGGCGCTTTTATGCAGTGGGCGTGACCACGGGTATTCCGGGTTATTTTCTTTCCAGCGCGGTCGTGGATGAGCACGAGCAGTTCCTCGGTGCCATGGTGGTCAAGCTGGAGTTCCCGGAACTGGAGCGCGAATGGGCCCAGGGCAATGACCTGCTGTTGGTCAGCGATGCGCGGGGCATCGTGTTTATCGCCAACCAGCCGGGCTGGCGTTATCGCAACCTGCGGCCGTTGTCCGAAAATGACCTGGCTGAACTCAAGGCCACCCGCCAATACGACAAGAAGCAACTGCAGCCGCTGGACACCCAGCCCCTGCAACGCTTTGACGAAAACAGCCACTTGATCCGCGTCAACGGCCCCGACGGCAACGCCAATTACATCTGGGAGTCGCTGCCGCTCAAGCGCGAAGGCTGGACCTTGCACCTGTTGCGCAAACCCCAGTTTGCCTTTGAAGACCAACGTAACGCGAGCCTTGCCGCTGCGGGTTCGTGGCTGGCATTGGTGTTCTTGGGGCTGTTCCTCAGCCAGCGCTGGCGCCTGGCCCGCTTGCGCCAGCGCAGCCGTGAAGAACTGGAGCAATTGGTCGAAGAACGCACCCAGGCGCTGCGCACCGCCCAGGATGGCCTGGTGCAGTCGGCCAAGCTGGCGGCATTGGGACAGATGTCGGCCGCCCTCGCCCATGAAATCAACCAGCCGCTGACCGCCCAGCGCATGCAACTGGCGACGCTGCGGCTGTTGCTCGACCATGGTCGCGTGGACGATGCCTACAGGGCTCTCACGCCATTGGATGACATGCTCACGCGTATGGCCGCGCTCACCGGCCACCTCAAGACGTTCGCGCGCAAGAGCCCCAGCGGTCTGCGCGAAAAGCTGGACCTGGCGACGGTGGTCGACCAATCCTTGCACCTGCTCGACGCGCGCCTGCGTGACGAAGCCATCGGCGTGGTGCTGGACCTCACTCGCCCGGCCTGGGTACGTGGCGACGCGATCCGCCTGGAACAAGTGCTGATCAACCTGCTGCGCAACGCCCTCGACGCCATGGCCGATAAACCGCGCAAGCGCCTGGAAATCCGCCTGCACGCCGATCAGCAACTATGGCAGTTGAGCCTCTGCGACAGTGGCGGCGGGATTGCCGAGGAACATTTGAGCAGCGTATTCGACCCGTTTTTCACCACCAAACCGGTGGGCGACGGGCTCGGCTTGGGGCTCGCGGTGTCCTACGCTATCGTGCATGAACTGGGCGGACGCCTGAGTGCCGCCAACCGTGGCGATGGCGCAATTTTCACCTTGACCCTGCCTATCGCCCTGGAGACGCCAGACCTATGTTGAACGCGGTGATTGTGGTCGATGACGAAGCCAGTATTCGCACGGCCGTCGAGCAATGGCTGAGCCTGTCGGGGTTTGACGTGCAGTTGTTCAGCCGCGCCGAAGAATGCCTGGCGCAACTGCCCAAGGACTTTGCCGGGGTGATTCTGAGCGACGTGCGCATGCCGGGGCTCAGCGGCCTTGAACTGTTGGCCGAGGTGCAGCGCCGCGATGCCGATTTGCCGGTGATTTTACTCACCGGCCATGGTGACGTGCCAATGGCCGTCGAAGCCATGCGCGACGGCGCCTACGACTTCCTGGAAAAACCCTTCAGCCCCGACGCCTTGCTCAACAGCCTGCGCCGGGCGTTGGACAAGCGTGGCCTGATCCTGGAAAACCGCCGTCTGCATCAACAGGCCGATCATCGCGTGCAGTTGGAGTCCAGCCTGCTGGGTGTGTCCAAGGGCCTTCAAAGCTTGCGCCGCCAAGTGCTGGACCTGGCGAGTTTGCCGGTCAATGTGCTGATCCGGGGTGAGACCGGCAGCGGCAAGGAGTTGGTCGCCCGCTGCCTGCACGACTTCGGCCCACGCGCCAAGAAGCCGTTCGTGGCACTCAACTGCGCGGCAATCCCCGAGCAGTTGTTCGAAGCCGAACTGTTCGGACATGAAAGCGGCGCCTTTACCGGCGCCCAGGGCAAACGTATCGGCAAACTGGAATATGCCCACGGCGGCACCTTGTTCCTGGATGAAATCGAAAGCATGCCCCTGGCCCAACAGGTGAAATTGCTGCGCGTGTTGCAAGAGCAGAAGCTGGAGCGGCTGGGCTCCAACCAGAGTATCCATGTGGACCTGCGCATCATCGCTGCCACCAAGCCCGACCTGCTGGAAGAAGCCCGTGCCGGGCGCTTTCGCGAAGACCTGGCCTATCGGCTCAATGTCGCACAACTGCGCCTGGCGCCATTGCGTGAACGTCGCGAAGATATTCCGCTGCTGTACGCGCATTTTGCGCAAAGCGCTGCCGAGCGTCTGGGCCGCCAGGTCGAGCCCTTGAGTGGGCCACAGTTGGGGCGCCTGCTCAGCCATGACTGGCCGGGCAATGTGCGCGAACTGGCCAACGTCGCCGAGCGCCAGGTGTTGGGGCTGGACGAGCCGGAACCGCAAGGGATCGAGGCCGGGCAGTCGTTGGCGGCGCAGCAGGAAGCGTTCGAGGCACACTGCCTGAAGGCCGCATTGACGCGTCACAAGGGCGATATCAAGGCGGTGCTGGCCGAGTTGCAACTGCCGCGTCGTACCTTCAATGAGAAGATGCAGCGGCATGGGTTGGTAAGGGAGATGTTTCTCTGATCCCGCTTCTGATCGTTCCCACGCTCCGCGTGGCAACGCAGCCTAAGACGCTCTGCGTCGCTTTTTAAAGGCGCGACGCGGAGCGTCACCACAGGCGTTACCACGCAGAGCGTGGGAACGATCACTGCAGCCATAAGCGGATTTCCGCTCATCACCCCAAAACCATCAGCGAATTTCCGCTCAATAAAATCCCGCAACCCTTCTATTCCGGGCCTTCCTCTACCTGGCACAGCTCCTGCTATAGCCCCAACAGGCTGCGCACGCGCCGCTCCATAAAAACAACTAGATGAAGGATCCTTCAATGGATAACTCCAACACCGTGCCTCTGGGATCGATGGCCGTCAAAGCGCAGGAGCGCACCACCTCCAGCCGCATCAAGTCGATCTTCAGCGGATCGGTCGGCAACATGGTCGAATGGTACGACTGGTACGTCTACGCCGCCTTCTCGCTGTACTTCGCCAAAGCCTTCTTCCCCAAAGGCGACACCACTGCCCAACTGCTCAACACCGCCGCGATCTTCGCCGTGGGCTTCCTGATGCGCCCGATCGGTGGCTGGCTGATGGGCCTGTACGCCGACAAAGTGGGGCGTAAAAAAGCCTTGATGGCCTCGGTGTACCTGATGTGCTTCGGCTCGCTGCTGATTGCCCTGAGCCCCGGCTATGAAATCATTGGTATCGGTGCGCCGATCCTGCTGGTGTTTGCCCGCCTGCTGCAGGGCCTGTCGGTCGGCGGCGAATACGGTACCTCTGCCACTTACCTGAGTGAGATGGCCACCAAGGAACGCCGCGGTTTCTACTCCAGCTTCCAATACGTGACCCTGATCTCCGGCCAGCTCATCGCGCTGGCGGTGCTGATCGTGCTGCAACAGGTGCTCACCACCGAGCAGTTGTATGCCTGGGGCTGGCGTATCCCGTTCGCCATCGGTGCCTTGTGCGCAGTGGTCGCGCTGTACCTGCGTCGCGGCATGGAAGAAACCGAGTCGTTCACCAAGAAAGAAAAAGCCAAGGAAAGCGCAATGCGCACCTTGATGCGCCATCCCAAGGAACTGATGACCGTGGTCGGCCTGACCATGGGCGGCACCCTGGCGTTCTACACCTACACCACCTACATGCAGAAATACCTGGTGAACACGGTCGGCATGAGCATCTCCGACTCCACCACCATCTCGGCGGCGACGCTGTTTCTGTTCATGTGCCTGCAACCGATCATCGGCGGGCTGTCGGATAAAATCGGCCGCCGCCCGATCCTGATCGCCTTCGGCGTGCTTGGCACCCTGTTCACCGTGCCGATCCTCACCACCCTGCACACCATCCAGAGCTGGTGGGGCGCGTTCTTCCTGATCATGGCGGCGCTGATCATCGTCAGCGGCTACACCTCTATCAACGCCGTGGTGAAGGCCGAGCTGTTCCCGACCGAAATCCGCGCACTGGGCGTGGGCCTGCCGTATGCCCTGACCGTGTCGATCTTCGGCGGTACCGCTGAATACATCGCGCTGTGGTTCAAGAGCATCGGTATGGAAACTGGCTACTACTGGTACGTGACCGCGTGTATCGCCGTGTCGTTGATGGTGTACGTGACCATGAAAGACACGCGTAAACACTCACGCATCACCACCGACTAAAAAATGTGGGAGCGGGCTTGCTGTGGCGAGCAAGCTTGCTTGCGCTGGGGGTGCGAAGCGCCCCCAAAAAGCTCCAGCTACGCTGTCGAACGGGAGCAAGCTCCCTCGCCACAGCAAGCCCGCTCCCTCATTTATTTAGCCTTAGGACAACTCTGCGGCCTCATTGCGCCCATAGCGCCGCTGCGCATACGACGCGCCAGCAATCATCACCACCAGCACCGCAGCCAATACCGCGGATGAACCGATGGTGCCGAAATCCAAGCCGCCTTTTTCATGGGGTTTGGTCAGGAAATCCCCCAAGGTCGCGCCAAACGGCCGTGTCAGTACAAACGCCACCCAGAACAACAATACCGACGAGATGCGGGTGAAGTACTTGAGTACCACCACCGCGGCGATGGTTGAGCCGATCAACAATGCGCCACCGGCGAAGCCCAGCCCCGAATCGTCCGCGAGGAAATCGCCCAATGCGGTGCCCAAGGTGTTGGAGAACAGGATCGCCATCCAGTAAAACAGCTCCCCTCGGAAGGTCTGCACCTTGTTCACGTTCAGCGAGTCACCACTGAGGTGCCACAATGCAAAGATAATCATCAGGATCACGATCAGGATCATCGACCCGGTGGCGTAGCCCAGCCCCAGCGTGCGGTCCATGAAGTCGGACATTGTGGTACCCGCCGTGCTGGTAGACAAAATCACGATCCAGTACAGCACCGGGTTGTAGGTTTTCGACCAGAGTTGCGTCACCAGGGTCACCAGGAACACGCTGATGAGGATCATGGAGCTGATGGCGTAGCCAACATTCAAGGTCATCGACAGCAAGTCCCCGGCAGTTTCGCCCAAGGTAGTTGCGCAGATTTTCATGACCCAGAACGCCAGGGTGATCTGAGGAAGTTTGTTCATGCAGTGGATAGCTCCAAGGCTCAGTCTTATAGGGGGTATTGACCTTGGGCGCAGACTGAAGGGGAAACTGTGAAAAATAGGTGGCAGATGTATGAAAAATCCATGGGCACGATGGAAATTCACCGCCATGAATTGCACTATGACCGCCTCCCAAACCGCGTAGCAGGAACCCCGGCCATGCCTGACGACATCCACTATTACGAACCCGCCAACGGCCACGGCCTGCCCCATGACCCGTTCAATGCGATCGTCGGCCCACGCCCGATTGGCTGGATCTCCTCGCACGATCGCGAAGGCCGCCTGAACCTGGCGCCCTACAGCTTCTTCAACGCGTTCAACTACATTCCGCCGATCATTGGGTTTTCCAGTGTCGGGCGTAAAGACAGCCTGAACAATATCGAACAGACTGGAGAATTCGTCTGGAACCTGGCCACCCGCCCGCTGGCCGAGCAGATGAACCAAAGCTGCGCGGCCGTATCGCCCGAGGTAAATGAATTCGAACTCTCCGGGCTGACGCCCGTGGCTTCGAAAATCGTTGGCGTACCACGGGTGGGCGAGAGCCCGGTGTCCTTCGAGTGCAAGGTGACGCAGATCATCCAACTGCAACGTGCCGACCAACAGTTGGTGCCAAGCTGGCTGGTGCTGGGCGAGGTGGTTGCGGTGCACATCGCCAAATGGTTGCTCAAGGATGGGATCTACGACACTGCTGCCGCCGAGCCGATTTTGCGCGGGGGTGGCCCGGCGGATTATTTCCAGCTGGGGCCTGAGGCCCTGTTCAAAATGCACAGACCAGGCGCCACCAAACCCTGACTGCAATGCAATAAAAACTGTGGGAGCTGGCTTGCCTGCGATAGCGGTGGGTCAGTTAACCCAAGAGTGACTGATACACCGCTATCGCAGGCAAACCAGCTACCACATTGGTTAGGTGTGCTGCCTCAGCGTTCAGCAGTCGCCCAGGTCAGTTGGCCTTCTGCATCCACATCGACCAGATGCTCGAGTTGCAACGTCGCCGCATCATCGGCATCGGACGCTGTCTTGAACGTCTGCCCATCAAGGATCTTGTGAAACCTGGGTGCGCCCATGCCATCCAGTGCCTTGACGGCGACGGCGGCGCTGTAGCCACCTTCGCCCGGTACTACGGCGGAAACGGCTTCGTGGTGGGCAAATTGTTTACGTGCCATGTTGCAGGTCCTGGCCAATGGAAAGTCGGCCATTCTAACCGTTAACCGGCCAGTTGCAGGTACTCGCCGTAGGCCTGTGCCGCCGATGCGTCGGTGAAGGTCTGGAAGTCCATGCTGCGCACGACCATGTCGTTCAGAAGCTCGGTGAAGATCATCAGGGCCGGAGAGTTGAAGTAGGCGCTCATGGCCTGCTCGCTGCTCCAGAACCCGGACACCAGCCAGACATCGGGATCGACCTGGGAGTGCTGCAACGAGAATTGCAGGCAACCCTGGGCCTGGCGACCTGGTTCGATCAAACTGCTCAAGCGTGCACCGAGTTCGGTGCTGCACCCGCTACGGGCGCGGATAAAGGCCATATGGCTCGCGGGAATGGGGGTGGACATGTTCGACTCTCCCGTTGAGAAGTGATGCTCGGCAAGCACAATGAGGGCGTGTTGCCACAGGATCAAAGATAACGGCGCGGGGGTGGGCGCGGTTAGTCAATTCCTGCAGGCTTATTGCACAATCCTGCGAGAAGCGTAGGAAGGACGTTCGGCCCCAGGATTTATTCCAGGCCCAGGCCTCATGTTTCAGGCTGATGACAGGCTGCGCACTTGCCTGATTCACGCTATCTCGCAGGATCAGGCAAGGATGCTGCAGAATCGACGTAACACTTTTTGAAAAGCCGCCGCTAAGCTGAGCCCATCAAAGCAGCGTGTAGAGGACGCCCCATGCCGTCGCCCGAATCCAAGTCCATTCCCCTCGATGCCGAGATGGAGAAACAACGCGCCGAGCTGGCCAGTATCGTGCACCGCCATACCTGGGAGGACGGCTCCTACGGCACGGCGATCACCTCGCTGTACCTGAACCGCCACAACGCGCCGCGGGATTTCATGCCGGTGCTGGTGGAACCCGCGCTGTGCATCCTCGCCAGTGGCAGTAAGGAAGTGCGCCTGGCCGACGAGATCTTTGCCTACGACCCGCTCAACTACTTGGTGTTCTCGGTGGCGATGCCGGTAGCCGGCCGCATTATCGACGCCACCGCCGAGGACCCGAACCTCTCGGTGCGTATCAATATCGACCCGGCGCAGCTCACAGCGCTGATCGCAGAGGCCGGGCCGATGGGCGTGCCCTCGCGCCCGACCTCGCGAGGCATGTACGTCGACCGCATCGATCACGCACTGCTCGACGCGGTGCTGCGCCTGACCCGCTTGCTGGACACCCCTAAAGACATCGCGATGCTCGCGCCCTTGATCAACCGTGAAATTCTCTACCGCTTGCTGCGTGGCCCGCAGGGTTATCGCCTGTATGAAATCGCTGTGGCTAACAGCCAGAGCCATCGGGTGAGCCAGGCGATCACCTGGTTGAACGGTAACTACGAACAGCCGCTGCGTATTGACGACCTGGCCAAAGAAGTGAACCTGAGCGTCTCGACCCTGCACCATCGCTTCAAAGCGATCACGGCCATGAGCCCGCTGCAATACCAGAAGCAACTGCGCTTGCAGGAAGCCCGGCGGCTGATGATTGCCGAAGGGCTGGAGGCCTCGGCGGCGGGCTATCGGGTGGGGTATGAAAGCCCGTCCCAGTTCAGCCGGGAGTACAGCCGGTTGTTTGGTGCGCCGCCGCTGCGCGACCTGGCCCGGTTGCGCCAGAGCATCTGATGTACGCAGAGCAACATGTGGGAGCTGGCTTGCCTGCGATAGCGGTGTGTCAGTCACCATTGTATTAACTGACCCACCGCCATCGCAGGCAAGCCAGCTCCCACAGTAGTCCTGCGTATATTCAATCTAATCCGCGGGGGAGCTGCAGGGTAACGCGCAGGCCGCCTTCACGCAGGTTCTGCAAACTCACCTCGCCCCCATGGCTGTGGGCAATGTTGCGCGCAATCCCCAATCCCAATCCGTAACCCTGCTGCTGGCCGGCCAGGCGGAAGTGCGGTTCAAACACCTGCTCCAGTCGCTGCTGCGGCACGCCGGGCCCCTCGTCATCCACATGCAGGATGAACTGCACGCCATCGTCCTCGATATGCAAATGCGCGTTCTGCCCGTACTTGAGCGCGTTGTCGATCAGGTTGCCGATGCAACGCTTGAGCGCCAGCGGCTTGCCTGGGTAGGCTGACAGGGCCGCGCCATCAAGGGTCACTCGGCCATTGCCATGGGGTGCCAGGTACGGCTCCACCAGGCATTCGAGGACGTGGTTGAGATCCACCGGCTGGATGTTTTCGTGGATGTCGGTGTCTTTCACGCATTGCAGCGCCCCCTTGACCAGCAATTCCAGCTCATCCAGGTCACGGCCGAATTTGTTTTGCAGGTTCTCGTCTTCCAGCAATTCCACACGCAGGCGCAGGCGGGTGATGGGCGTGCGCAGGTCATGGGAAATCGCGCTGAACAACTGGCTGCGCTCGGTCAGGTAACGGCTGATGCGTTCACGCATGGCATTGAATGCACGGCCCACTTCCACCACTTCACTGCCGCCGCCTTCAGCCACCGGCTCCACATCGGCGCCCAGGGACATGTCCCGCGCCGCTCGCGCCAGGCGCTTGAGCGGTCGGCTTTGCCAGTGCACCAGCAGGCCGATGAACAGAAGCAGAAAACCGCTGGTGAGCACGATGAACCACACCTGCTGGGACGGCAGGCCTTGCTCTTCCAGGCTGGTGTAGGGCTCGGGCAATAGCGAGGCGATGTACAGCCATTCACCGGGTGCCAGTTGGATCTGGGTGACCAGCACCGGCGGGTTCACCGGTTCCAGGGTCAGCGCGTAATGGGCCCAGGAACGTGGCAGTTCGTCGAGCTTCAGGCCGGCATTGAAGATGCGCAGGTCTTCGGCGCTGACAAACTCCACCGAGATATGCACGTCGGCACCCAGGGTCTGGCGCAGCACTTCATCCACCGCCACCAGCACCGCTTGCTTGCGCGGGGTTTCGGGCAGTATTTGCATGTCCAGCGGGCGATCATTGAGGGTCACCACAAAACGCGTGCCGCCCATGCTGCGCAATTGGTCCAGCACTAACGGGCGATAGGCCACCGGCAGCGACCGGAAGTAACTCACGCTGGCGGTCATTGAGTGCGCCAGACTACGGGCGCTGGTCACCAGGCCCTCAAGCTGGGTGGCGCGCAGTTGCGACACCCAGATCACGCTGGACAGCGCTTGGGCAAACAGCACCGCCAGCAAGGTCAGCAGTAACATGCGCCCCAGCAGCGAGCGGGGTACCGGGAAGCGGCGACGGCGTTCGTTCAGCGCTTCAGTGGGCATTGCCGGCAACCACGCTGGCTGCCAGTTGATAGCCGCTGCCACGCACGGTGCGGATCAGCCGCGGAGGTTTCTCGGTGTCGCGCAGGCGCTGGCGCAAGCGGCTGACGGCCATGTCGACGATACGGTCCAAGGGCATCAGGTCGCGGCCACGGGTGGCGTTGCCGATGGTGTCACGGTCGAGGATCTGTTGCGGGTGGTCGAGAAACAACTTGAGCAAGGCGAAGTCGGCACCGGAGAGGATCACCTCTTCACCATCCACATGAAACAAGCGGTGGCTGATCATATCCAGACGCCATTCATCGAACACCCACACATCACCGCCGCTGCTGCGTTCCTGGCCGAATTGGCAGCGGCGCAGCAGTGCCTTGATGCGCGCCTGCAACTCGCGGGGGCTGAATGGTTTGCCGATATAGTCATCGGCGCCCAGCTCCAGGCCGATCACGCGGTCGGCTTCGTCGGAACTGGCAGTGAGCATGATGATCGGCACCTGCGCCTGGCGCGGGTGCTGGCGGATCCAGCGGCACAGGCTGAAGCCGTCTTCGTCTGGCAACATGACATCGAGGATGACCAGGTCGCACGGCGCCTCGTTCATCGCCTGGCGGAACCCCGCGCCGTCGGACACGCCACGGACCTGGAAGCCGGCGCGACTGAGGTAGGTTTGCAGCAATTCGCGGATTTCCTGGTCGTCGTCGACGAGGAGAATGGATTTACTGATTACGCTCACGGGGCCTCCTTGTTGTTATGGCCTGGCTTAAATCATCGGGTGCCCTTTAGGCCGTCATCGCAGGCAAGCCAGCTCCCACACTTGGAATGCATTCCAGACTGTGGGAGCTGGCTTGCCTGCGATGACGCCATTATGACCTATGCAAAAGCTTGCTCAAGCGCCACACCAGCCCCAGTCAACCCGGAATACGGCGCTGTCACCAGCCACACCGGAATACCTTTGAAGTAGTCGCTCATGCAGCCTTTGTCGCTAAAACTCTGGGCAAAGCCACTGTTGATAAAGAAGTCGGCAAACCTCGGTATCACCCCACCCACGATGTACACGCCACCGCGCCCACCGGTGGTCAAGACGTTATTGCCCGCCACCCGGCCCAGCCAGATGCTGAACTGGTCCAATACTTCCATGGCCACCGGATCGCCGGCCAGGCCCGCCGCCGTGATGGCTTCGGGGGTGTCGAGCACCGGCTCATGCCCATCCACCGCACAAATCGCCCGGTACAGCCGTGGCAGGCCACCACCGCTTAACGCCGTTTCGGCGCTGACATGCCCGATCTCGCTGTAGATGTGTTGCCACAGCTGGGTTTCCCGTGGGCTGCTCAGGGGCAGGTCGACATGCCCACCCTCCCCCGGCAATGCTGCCCAACGGCCTGCGCCGAGGTCCAACAAGGTGCCGACGCCGAGACCCGTACCCGGGCCGATCACCACGGCCGGGCGCAAGGGCTCCGGCGTGCCTTCGCAGACCACGCGGAATTCGTCGGGCTTGAGTCGGGTCATGCCCAGGGCCATGGCCGAGAAGTCGTTGACCAGCAACAGTTCATCCACCTGCAGGGCCTGGCAAAACGCGGTTTTGCTCAGGCGCCAGTGGTTGTTGGTGAACTTGAATTCATCGCCGCTCACCGGCCCGGCCACCGACAGGCACACCGCACCGATGTCCCCGATTTGCAGGCCTTCTTCTTTGAGATAGACCTTGATCGCCTCTTCAGGGCTGCCGTGATCCGCCGTGGCATGCACGCGGATCGAATGCAGTTCCTGATCCCGCCATAACGCAAAACGGGCGTTAGTCCCCCCGATGTCACCGACCAGCGCAAGCTTCACTTAAGCGTCTCCAAGGCAGAGGTAAAGGCGCTGGCGCCCTGCTCTGCGGAGCTTGCGGCCAAGCGCATGAATGCAAACAACTCGCGACCGGCCCCCACGTTATTGCCCAACAGGCCCGTGGCAGGCGTGCGCGCTGCAAATACTTCGGCGTCCACCTTAAGCTCCAGGGTGCCGGTAACGCCATCCACACGGATGATATCGCCATCCTGGACCCGCGCCAGCGGCCCGCCGCTCTGGGCTTCGGGGTTGACGTGGATCGCGGCTGGGATCTTACCCGACGCGCCGGACATTCGCCCATCTGTCACCAGCGCCACTTTGAAACCACGGTCCTGCAACACGCCCAGGAACGGGGTCATCTTGTGCAGTTCCGGCATGCCGTTGGAGCGCGGCCCCTGGAAGCGCATCACCGCGACGAAGTCTTTTTCCAACAGGCCGGCCTTGAAGGCATCGGCCAGGTCCTGCTGGTCCTGGAACACCACCGCGGGCGCTTCGACAACCTGATGCTCCGGCGCTACCGCCGAAACCTTCATCACGCCACGGCCAAGGTTGCCTTCCATCACGCGCAAGCCGCCTTCCGGCGAGAACGCACGGGCCACCGGGCGCAGGATGGTTTCGTCGAGGCTTTCGATCGGGCCGTCGCGCCAGACCAGTTCGCCATCCACCAGGAAAGGTTCCTGGATATAGCGGCTCAGGCCCTTGCCGGCCACGGTGTTGACGTCTTCGTGGAGCAGGCCGGCTTCCAGCAGTTCGCGGATCAGGAATGACATACCGCCCGCCGCCTGGAAGTGGTTGATGTCAGCCTTGCCATTTGGATACACGTGGGACAGGGTCGGCACCACCTCCGAGAGGTCGGCCATGTCCTGCCAGGTCAGGATGATGCCTGCCGACATGGCAATGGCCGGCATGTGCAGGGTGTGGTTGGTGGAGCCGCCAGTGGCGTTGAGCGCAACGATGGAGTTGACGATGGACTTCTCGTCGACAATCTCGCCAATCGGCGTGAAGTTGCCATTGGCCTTGGTCAAACGCGTGACCTGGTGCGCAGCTTCGCGGGTCAACGCATCACGCAGCGGCGTGTACGGGTTGACGAACGAAGCGCCGGGCAAGTGCAGGCCCATGACTTCCATCAGCAACTGGTTGGTGTTGGCGGTGCCGTAGAAGGTGCAGGTACCAGGGCTGTGGTAAGACTTCATCTCCGATTCCAGCAGTTCTTCGCGGCTGGCCTTGCCTTCGGCATAGCGCTGGCGCACATCGGCCTTCTGCTTGTTGGAGATACCCGACGGCATCGGCCCGCCCGGCACGAAGATCATCGGCAGGTGGCCGTAGCGCAGCGCGCCCATCATCAGGCCAGGGACGATCTTGTCGCAGATGCCCAGCATCAGCGCGGCGTCGAACATGTTGTGGGACAGCGCTACCGCCGTGGACATGGCAATGACTTCACGGCTGAGCAGGCTCAGCTCCATGCCTGGTTCGCCCTGGGTCACGCCGTCGCACATGGCGGGGGTGCCGCCGGCGAACTGGCCGACCGAGCCGACTTCGCGCAGCGCCTTTTTGATTTGTTCGGGGAAATGCTCGTAGGGCTGATGCGCCGAGAGCATGTCGTTATAAGAAGAAACAATTGCCACGTTGGCGGCATTCATCATGCGCAGGCTGTTTTTGTCTTCGGTGCCGCAACCGGCCACGCCGTGGGCGAAGTTGGCGCATTGCAGCTTGCCGCGCATCGGACCGTCGCTGGCTGCGCCGCGAATGAGCGCAAGGTAAGCCTCGCGGGTGGCGCGGCTGCGGGCGATAAGCCGTTCGGTGACCTCAAGAACGCGGGGATGCATGTATAGAACTCCAGGCTAACGGATGTGGCGACCTGAGTGTCTATGCTGATCAAACGCCCACGGCTCATGGGATGGCAGGGGGTCGTTTGGATCATCGGACCAGTTGATTCAGGTCACTCGTTGTAGATTGAACAAAATATTGCCACTAAAAAGGCTTGTTTTCTATTTTTATGCGAATAATCTTGTAATTCTTACAACAAATCGACGACAGGCACCTTCCAATGACTCTTCGTATCGCAATCAATGGTTTTGGCCGTATCGGCCGTAATGTCCTGCGCGCACTGTATACCCAAGGCTATCGCCAGGATCTGCAGATCGTCGCCATCAACGATTTGGGCGACAGCTCGATCAATGCTCACCTGCTCAAGTACGACACCGTACACGGCACTTTCGACGCAGAGGTTGCCCACGATCAGGAAAGCCTGACCGTCAATGGTGACCGGATTGCCGTGAGTGCCATTCGCAACCCCGCCGACCTGCCGTGGGCTGCGCACAAGATTGACGTGGTGTTCGAATGCACCGGTCTGTTCACCGACCGTGACAAGGCTGCCGCCCATATTAGCGCCGGCGCGCGCAAGGTGATCATTTCGGCCCCGGCCAAAGGCGCGGATGCCACTGTGGTTTATGGCGTAAACCATGACATCTTGCGTCAATCCCACCAGATCATTTCCAACGCATCGTGCACCACCAACTGCCTGGCGCCGGTGGCCCAGGTGCTGCACCGCGAGCTGGGTATCGAAAGCGGCCTGATGACCACCATTCACGCCTACACCAACGACCAGAACCTTACCGACGTGTACCACACCGACCCGTACCGCGCGCGCTCGGCCACCCAGAACATGATCCCGAGCAAGACCGGCGCCGCTGAAGCGGTGGGCCTGGTGCTGCCGGAACTGGCAGGCAAGCTGACCGGCATGGCGGTGCGTGTGCCCGTGATCAACGTGTCGCTGGTAGACCTCACCGTGCAGTTGAAGAAAGAAGCCACGGCCGATGAGGTCAACGCCCTGCTCAAACACGCCAGCCAGCATTCGAAGATCCTCGGCTACAACACCCTGCCGCTGGTTTCCACCGACTTCAACCATAACCCGCTGTCGTCGATCTTCGATGCCAATCACACCAAGGTCAGTGGCAAATTGCTCAAAGTATTGGCGTGGTATGACAACGAGTGGGGCTTCTCCAACCGTATGCTGGATAACTGCCTGGCGTTGTGCAACGCCGAGTAACTCCACAAGATCGACCAGATCGTTCCCACGCTCTGCGTGGGAATGCCACCCTGGACGCTCCGCGTCCTGCTCTTAAAGTTGTGACGCGGAGCGTCACAGGATGTGTTCCCACGCAGAGCATGGGAACGAGCGGCACAATCTCCAAGGCATCTCAAAGTGCCACTTGCCATTTCAGTTGATGATAAGCATTATCATTAACTGCAAATCGGTCTGGTATCACTGTGAGCCAATCTCGCTTCAACCACGTCTTCCTCACCCAACGGGTGATCCTGCTACGAACTCTGCAACGCATGGTGCATAACCACAGCACCGCCGAGGACCTGTTGCAGGAAACCTACCTGCGCGTGACTCGGGCCCTCAGCGAGCGGCCAATCGACCACCTTGAACCCTTTGTCTACCAGACGGCGCGCAACCTGGCGCTGGATCACTTGCGTTCGCGCAGGATTCAGGCGCGTACCCTGCAGGAGGATGTCCCGCTGGATGTCCTGCAAAGCGTCGCCGCGCCGGCCAGCACGCCGGAGGAAGCTACCCAGGCCGAGCAGCTACTGGAGCAGCTGAGTGTCAGCCTCGGCCAGTTGAGCGCCCGCCAGCAGCGGATTTTCATCCTCAGCCGTCTGCACGGTTGCAGCTATCAGGAAATTGCCGATCAGTTGGGTGTGTCCTTGAGCACGGTGCAAAAGGAACTCAAATTGATCATGGCTATCTGTGTGGGTGTGGCCGAACGGCTGGATCAGCCTTAAGCTTCACCCGACAGAGGTGTCGATCCAAGCTGTAGGAAAAATGAATAGAACGTGGCGAAGACCCGAGGAACACCGTGACGGACCCGAATAAACTGCGCCCCCATGCGTTGGCTCATGAGGTGTTGCAAGACGCGGCCATGGACCAAGCCCTCGATTGGCTGATCGCCTTGCAGTGCCCGCAACCTGGGCAGCAGGCCGCGTTCGACGCCTGGCTGGCCCAGGACCCGGCGCATGTCCACGCCTTCAGCAAGGCCCAGGCCGCCTGGGGTGACGCGCCGGTACACAGCGCCGCCGTGGCCCTCGCCGCACCGCGCAAGCCCAGCGGCTGGCGCCGGATCAGACCGCACTGGAAACCCCTGGCCACCGCCGCCGTGTTACTGGTCGGCCTGTTCAGTTTCAGCAACCTGCCGGTGCGTTTGCAGGCCGACCATCTGACGGTGGTCGGCGAGCGCCAGCGCCTGCAACTGGACGATGGCTCCAAGGTACTGTTGAACACCAACTCGGCATTTTCCAGCACCATCAACCACCACCAGCGCATTGCCCGCCTGTACCAGGGCGAAGCGTTCTTTGAAATAGCGCCCACCCGTGGCCTGCCCCTGGAAATAGACGCCGGCCCGGTGCGCGCCAGCGTGCGTGACACCGCCTTTGCCGTGCGCTACCTCAATGGCGAAGCCCAGGTTCAAGTGCAGCGCGGCGATGTCGACCTGAGCAACACTTTCGACGATGCCCGCGTGCGCCTGAGCGCCGGTGAAAGCATTCGCATCGGCCCCAAGGGTTTCGGCCAACCGGCCAAGCTCGACCCCAGCAAAGACCTGGCCTGGGTCCAGGGCCGGCTGGTATTCGAAAACTGCCCGCTGAGCGAAGTGCTGGCTGAGCTGCGCCGCTATTATCCCGGCTGGATCGTCAACAACAACGAGCAGTTGGCCAGCGTCGCCGTCACCGGCAACTACCGCCTCGACCAGCCCCTGGACGTGGTGCGCTCCCTGGCCCACATCACCTCGGCCAAGCTGTCGGAGTACCCGGCGCTGGTGATCCTGAACTAAATGAGAATTATTTTTACTCGATGTTAACCGGCGATACGTCTCGTTATAGCCAATGCAACTGATTCCTATTTGGTTCGGTTCGCAACTATAAGATTCGTATCCCGGAGCGCTCTCGATGTCCTCTCGTTTCAACCGCCGGTCTGCTTCGCCCGTTTTGTCCTTGCTGACCGCCGCGATCCTGCTGGCTGGTGCGCCCGTCATGAGCGCCACCGCCGCGGAACCTGCCGCTCGCAGCCACGCCAATTACACGTTCAGCATCGAACAGCAGCCATTGGTGTCGGCACTCAACGCTTTCACCGCAGTGACCGGCTGGCAAGTGGGCCTGCCGGCCGAACTGGGCCAGGGCGTATCGTCCCCTGGCGTGCGCGGCCCGCTGCCAGCGGAAAAAGCCCTGGACCGGCTGTTGGTGGGGACCAACCTGAGCTATCGCAAACTGGGCACCAACAACATCGTGCTGGAAAAACGTAGCGCCGGCAGCGCCCTCGCCCTGCAACAGGTGACCATCAGCGCCACTCGCAATGAACAGGATGTGAACAGCGTACCGAGCACCGTCAGCGTGCACGACCGCGCAGAACTGGACCGCCAGAACGTCAACAACATCCGTGAACTGGTGCGCTACGAACCCGGCGTCTCCGTCGGCGGCGCCGGTACGCGCTCGGGTAACGCGGGCTACAACATTCGTGGCATCGACGGCGACCGCGTCCTCACCCAGGTGGATGGCGTCGAAGTGCCGGACAATTTCTTCAACGGCCCTTACGCCAAGACCCGCCGCAATTACGTCGACCCGGAAATCGTCAAGCGCGTGGAGATCTTGCGCGGCCCGGCCTCGGCCCTGTACGGCAGCAGCGCCATCGGCGGCGCGGTGAGTTATTTCACCCTCGACCCGGATGACATCATCAAGCCAGGCCAGGACGTCGGTGCCCGCCTGAAGACCGGCTACAGCTCCGCCGACGAGAGCTGGCTGACCTCCGGCACCTTCGCCGGGCGTGTGCAAGACTTCGACGGTTTGCTGCACCTGAGCCAGCGCAATGGCCACGAAACCGAATCCTACGATGGCAACAACGCCACCGGCCTGGCCCGTACCGGCGCCAACCCGGAAGATGCGCGCACCACCAACGTGCTGGCCAAGCTGGGCTGGAACTATGGCGATGACAACCGCCTGGGCCTGACCTACGATAAGTTCAAGGATGACCGCGACGTCAATCTGAAAAACGCAGTGGGCGGCCCGTTCATCGGTGGCCGGGGCATGAACCTGTACCGCGACCGTCGGGGCAACGACACCATTACCCGCGAGCGCTTCGGCCTGGAAAACACCTTCGCTCTGGAGTCGCCGATTGCCGACCGCATCAAGACCAGCCTCAACTACCAGATCGCCAAGACCGACCAGACCACCGCCGAAATCTACCAGGCCGGCCGTCGCGTCCTGCGTACCCGCGACACCCTTTACGAAGAAAAACAGTGGGTCTTCGACGCGCAACTGGATAAGGCCTTCAGCCTCGGCGAAACCGACCACCAAGTGACCTACGGCACCACCCTCAAGCAGCAGAAAGTCACCGGTTCACGCGAAGGCTCGGCCTCGTGCCTGGCCATTGGCGCCGGCTGCACCGCCATCGGCGCGCCAAGCCCGCAAGCGAGCGACAGCGTGAAGAAGGCCAGCGATTTCCCCGACCCGACCATCAACACCTACTCGCTGTTCGCCCAGGACCAGATCACCTGGGACAGATGGACCTTTCTGCCCGCCGTGCGTTATGACTACACCCGGCTCAAGCCCAAGCTGACCCAGGAATTCCTCAACACCGTCAACCCGACCGGCGCCTATACCGTGGATGGCAAAGACAAGACCTGGAACCGCGTAACACCCAAGTTCGGCCTCACCTATGCCCTGACCGACAACTACACCTGGTTCGGTCAATACGCCGAGGGCTTCCGCACGCCGTCCGCCAAGGCCCTGTACGGTCGCTTCGAAAACCTCAACCTGGGCTACACCGTCGAACCCAACCCCGACCTCAAGCCAGAAACCAGCAAAGGCATCGAAACCGGGATTCGCGGCAAATTCGACGAAGGCTCCTTCGATATTGCGGTGTACTACAACAAGTACCGTGACTTTATCGACGAAGACAACGCCGTGGTCGGCGGCACCGTGGAGCAATTCAAGGCGGTCAACATCAAGCGCGCCACCGTCAAGGGCGTGGAAGCCAAGGGCCGCCTGAACCTGGATACCTTCGGCGCGCCGAAGGGCCTGTATACCCAAGGCTCGGTTGCCTACACCTACGGTCGCAACGACGACAATGGCGAGCCGTTGAACAGCGTCAACCCGCTCAAGGGCGTGTTTGGCCTGGGCTACGACCAGGAAAACTACGGTGGCCTGGTGAGCTGGACCTTGGTGAAAAAACAGGACCGCGTCGACAGCACCACCTTCCACGCGCCCGACGGCGGCACCGACGGCCCGTTCAAGACCCCGGGCTTCGGCATCCTCGACCTGACCGCTTATTACAAGGTGAGCAAAGACGTGACCGTCAACGGTGGCCTCTACAACCTCACCGACAAGAAGTACTGGAACTGGGATGACGTGCGCAGCTACGACAGCGTTGGCGAAGCCGGTGTGACCGGCCCGGCCAACCTCGACCGCCTGACCCAGCCCGGTCGCAACTTTGCGATCAACGTGATCTGGGACATCTGACCCTTCCGCCTCACCTCGCCGCCATTGCATCCACGGCGAGGTGAGGATTTTTTACTGTGCCGCGTCTTCTTGTTCGTCTAGTTGATAACAGCTCTCTTCAGGGCGCCCAGGCGCTTCTCTTCTCAAGGACTTTTTTCATGACCGCTTCTTCCACCGCAGAACGTCCAAGCCTGCGCTCCCAACGCCTGAACCAGATCACCAACGAGCCACACACCAAGCTCGACGCATTGGTGAAGGCTCACGCGCCGTTCGAAACCCAAGCCAACTTCGCCCGCTTCGTAGTGGCCCAGTACCTGTTCCAATCGGAACTGGTGGCCTTGTACAACGATGCCGAACTGAACCAGATCATCCCTGACCTGGCCGCCCGCTGCCGCGCCGAAGCCGCCAAGCTCGACCTGGCAGACCTGGACACCGAAACCCCGGCCCCGGTTGCCGGCGCGGTGAACAACCCCAGCAAAGCCGAAGCTTTGGGCTGGCTGTTCGTCTCCGAAGGCTCCAAGCTGGGCGCTGCGTTCCTGATCAAGCGCGCCGTGGGCCTGGGCCTGAGCGAAACCTTCGGTGCCCGCCACCTGGGCGAGCCGGCCGGTGGTCGCGCCGAGGGCTGGAAAAGCTTCACCCGCACCCTCGACGGCCTGGCATTCAGTGCCGAAGAAGAAGCTGCCGTGGAAAAAGGCGCGATTGATGCGTTTGTGCGCTTCACCGTGTTGCTGGAACAGGCGTACGCTAGCGCCCCAGAACTGGCGTAAGTGTTCTGGTAGACAGCGGTTCAATGTGGGAGCTGGCTTGCCTGCGATGGCGGTGGGTCAGCGCCAGATGTTTAACCTGATACACCGCCATCACAGGCAAGCCAGCTCCCACACTTGGGTGCATTTCATGGCTGATAATGTGTAAACCTTCCCACCAGAAAACTGCAGCATGACCGGCAAACCCCAATCCTCCTCCAAAATCGCCCAAGTCCTCTTTGGCCTGCTGGCCTACGTCAGCCTGGGGATCGGCTTGGTTGCGATTGTGATACCGGGGTTGCCCACCACCGAATTCATCCTGCTCGCCGCCTGGGCCGCCACCAAAAGCTCGCCGCGCCTCAGCGCCTGGCTGGAAAACCACCGCCTGTTCGGGCCGATCCTGTCCAACTGGCGCAATGGCAAGATCATCGCCCGCCGCGCCAAGGTCAGCGCCACCGTGAGCATGTTGCTGTGCGCCGTGCTGATGCTGGTGATGCTCGATCACGGCTGGCCGGTGTACCTGGCAATTGCCGGAATGAGCCTGGGCAACCTGTGGATCTGGTCCCGCCCCGAGCAGCTCGCACGCCCCGTATAACGGCCGGTGTAGGCATTTTCCTACCGCTCATCGCCTATTGCTCATGAATTGATTTGTGACGCCGATGTTTCAGGTACGGCGCCGAATGGACTTGGCTCTTCTGCGTGCATTCCAACAAGTCCATTCGTGAGTGAACCTATGTTCGACACCCTCTCCATCCGCTTGAAAATCGTGTTGCTGTCCGGCCTGTGTCTGCTGGGTGTGATTGCACTGGTGGTCGGCATCAATATCTACAACACCAACCAGAACGATCGGCTGGTCAGTGATTCAAGCTCACGAATGCTCACCGCCAGCGTGGAGCAGTTGCTGCAATCCAAAGCGGCCGAACAGGCCGGCCACTTGCAGCAGACCTTCGGCGAAAACCTGCTGGTGGTCACAGCCCTGGCCGACCAGATCAAAGACCTGCGTCAGTTGGGCATCCAGCGTTCCCTTGAAGCCGGGGCTCTGCGTGAAGAGCTCAACCGCAGCGTCAAAACCGCGTTCGAGCGCAACACCAAGGTGCTGGGCATCTGGTTATCGTTCGAACCCAACGGGCTGGATGGCAAGGACAGCGAATTCATCGACGACAAGGCACGCGTCTCCAATGAAAAAGGCCGGTTTTCCAGCTACTGGAGTCGTGCTGGCGGCGAAGGCCAGAACACCATCATGGTCGAAGATGACCTGACCAAGACCACCCTCAACCTCAGCGGCACGCCCTACAACATCTGGTATACCTGCCCACGAGACACGCGCAGTACGTGCCTGCTGGACCCGTACGAAGACACGGTGGCCGGCAAACCGGTACTGATGACCACCATTTCCCTGCCGCTGATCGTCGACGGCAAAGTCATCGGTGTCGTCGGCGTGGACATCGCCCTCACCGCCCTGCAAGCGACCACCGATGCTGCGCAGAAAGACCTGTTCAACGGTGCCGCCCACCTGGAGATTCTGTCCAGCACCGGCCTGATCGCCGCCTACAGCGGTGAACCAGCCAAAGTCGGCAAGAACCTGATCGACAGCCTCGGCGCCGAAGGCAAAGAGATCGTGCAACTACTGGCCAATGACCGGCCTGTTATCCGTGAACAGGACGACACCATTCGTGCCGTGTACCCGCTCAAGCCGATTGCCGGTGCCAAATCCTGGGGCGTGGTGATCAAGCTGCCCAAAGCGGTAATGCTGGCCGACAACGAAAAACTGCAAGCCGTGCTCGACGAGGCCCAGGCAACGGGCACGCTCAAAGCCCTGCTGGTGGCCGCCGCCGCTGGCCTGCTGGGCTTGCTGCTGATCTGGCTGACTGCCACCGGCGTGACCCGCCCTATCAATAGCGTGGCCGCCATGCTCAAGGACATCGCCAGCGGTGACGGCGACCTCACCCAACGCCTGGCCTATGCCAAGAAAGACGAACTGGGCGAGCTGGTGAACTGGTTCAACCGCTTCCTCGACAAACTGCAGCCGACCATTGCGCAGATCAAGCAAAGCATTACCGAAGCCCGCGGGACGGCCGATCAGTCGTCCGCCATTGCGCGCCAGACCAGCGAAGGCATGCAGGTGCAGTTCCGTGAAATCGACCAGGTCGCCACCGCGTCGAACGAAATGAGCGCCACCGCCCACGACGTGGCCAACAGCGCCTCCAATGCCGCCAGCGCGGCACGCGGTGCCGACCAGTCGGCCCGCGAAGGCATGTCGATCATCGAGCAGAGCACCCGCGATATCACCACCCTGGCCGACGAAGTCAGCAAAGCCGTGGGCGAAGTCGAAGCCCTGGCGGTCAACAGCGAGCAAATCGGTTCAGTGCTGGAGGTGATCCGCAGCATTGCCGAACAGACCAACCTGCTGGCGTTGAATGCGGCGATTGAAGCGGCACGCGCCGGGGAAAGCGGACGTGGTTTTGCGGTGGTGGCCGACGAGGTGCGCAATCTGGCCAAACGCACCCAGGACTCGGTGGAAGAAATCCGCCTGGTGATCGAGCGTATCCAGAGCGGCACCCGTGGCGTAGTGGCGACCATGCACTCCAGCCAGCACCAGGCGCAGAGCAATGCCGGGCAGATCCATCAAGCCGTGCAAGCCCTGGGCAAGATCAGCGACGCGGTCACCGTGATCAGCGACATGAACCTGCAAATCGCCAGCGCGGCCGAACAGCAGAGCGCGGTGGCCGAAGAGGTCAACCGCAACGTCTCGGCGATTCGCACCGTGACCGAAACCCTGACCGGCCAGGCTACCGAGTCGGCGGCGATCAGTAGCCAGCTCAATGCGCTGGCCAGCCAGCAGATGAAGTTGATGGATCAGTTTAGGGTCTGACTCGGTTCTGAAACATTGCCCCCTGTAGGAGCGAGCTTGCTCGCGAAAAACGTCAACGATAACGCGTGCTTCCTGAATAAACGCGGCGCCTTTGAGTTCTTCGCGAGCAAGCTCGCTCCTACAGAGATAGAGCAGAATGGTGGTGAATTACCGGCCGGGCCAGGCCTGGACGAACGGCGTCAGGTCTTCCTTCGGCGCCGTACGCGGTGGGTTCTGCGGTGTGCCCAGGTAGAGAAAGCCAATCACTTCTTCATTCGCCGCCAACCCCAGGCCTTTAGCGACATGGGCTGAGTAGGACAATTCGCCGGTACGCCACACCGCACCAATACCCTGGGCGTACGCCGCCAGCAGAATGCCGTGGGCCGCACAGGCGGCGGCCAGCAATTGCTCGGACTTGGGCACTTTGAAATGCTCTTGCACACGTGCAATCACCACCACCACCAGCGGCGCACGCAGCGGGCCGTTCTGGGCCTTGTCGATGGCGGCTTGCGGTGCGTCGGCGTCTTGCAGACGAGCGGCTTCGGCCAACAGCGTGCCCATCTGTTCACGGGCGCAGCCTTCCACGGTAAGGAAACGCCACGGGCGCAGTTGACCGTGGTCGGGCGCGCGCATGGCGGCGGCGAACAGCAGGTCGCGCTGCTCCTGGGTCGGTGCCGGGTCGAGCAAACGGGGCACGGAAACACGGTTGAGCAAAGCGTCGAGAGCCTGCATTGGCCACCTCCATAAAAAAATGTGCAGTCATTCTAGCGGGAAAGAATCGGGATGCCACCAAACGATAATTGCTCTTATTCAATCTGCCCTGCCCTGTTAGACTTTGCGCCTTAATTTTCTGCCCTCGTCCAGGAATCTCGATGTTCCGTGCGCTTTTGTACCTGCCTGCAGCGTTGATGGCTTTAAGCCTGACTGCTTGCGATGACGCCCCTCGCTTCACGAAAGCAGAGCCCGGTGAATCGCGGGCCGGTGGCGCGGCGACGGTAAACAAGCGCGACCAGAACGCCTTTTCCTTGCCCTCGGCCAACCTGGCGCCGACGCGGCGCCTGGACTTCAGCGTCGGCAACAGTTTCTTTCGCAACCCGTGGGTGATTGCGCCGTCCACCACCACGGCGCGCGATGGCCTGGGCCCGCTGTTCAATACCAACGCCTGCCAGAACTGCCATATCAAGGATGGCCGTGGCCACCCGCCACTGCCCGACGCGCCCAATGCCGTATCGATGCTGGTGCGCCTGTCCATCCATCCCTCTATTACAGAGCAGCCCGCCTACGCCAAGCTCATCGAACAGATCGGCGTGGTACCCGAGCCGGTCTACGGCGGGCAACTCCAGGACATGGCGGTGCCTGGCGTTGCGCCGGAAGGCAAGGTGCGGGTCGACTACACACCGGTCAACGTCAGGTTCAAGGACGGCACGCTCGTTCAATTACGCAAGCCCGACCTGCAGATCACCCAACTCGGCTACGGCCCGATGCACCCCGACACACACTTCTCGGCGCGTATCGCCCCGCCGATGATCGGCCTGGGCCTGCTCGAAGCGATCAGCGATGCCGATATCCTGCGCAACACCGACCCCAAGACCGCCGACAAAGAGGCCATCCTGGGCCGCGCCAATTGGGTCTGGGATGACGCTCAGGCCAAAACTGTCCTCGGGCGTTTTGGCTGGAAAGCCGGGCAGCCCAACCTCAATCAACAAAACGTTCACGCGTTTTCTGGTGATATGGGCCTCACCACGTCCCTGAGACCCTTCGATGACTGCACCGACGCCCAAGTGGCCTGCAAACAGGCGCCCAACGGCAATGGCCGGCAGGGTGAACCGGAAGTCAGCGATAACATTCTGCGCCTGGTGCTGTTCTACACCCGCAACCTCGCGGTGCCCGCACGTCGGGACGTTGATACGCCGCAAGTGCTGGCCGGCAAGAACCTGTTCTACCAGGCCGGTTGCCAAGGCTGTCACAAGCCCAGCTTCACCACCGCCGCCAATGCCGCCGAACCTGAACTGGCCAACCAGTTGATCCGCCCTTACAGCGACCTGCTGCTGCACGATATGGGCGAAGGCCTGGCCGACAACCGTAGCGAATTCAAAGCCACCGGCCGCGACTGGCGCACCCCGCCGCTGTGGGGTATCGGCCTGACGCAAACCGTGAGTGGTCACACCCAGTTCCTGCATGACGGCCGCGCCCGCAACCTGCTTGAAGCCGTGCTGTGGCATGGCGGTGAAGCTCAAGCGGCGCAGCAACATGTGTTGTCGTTCAATGCCGAGCAGCGTGCCGCGTTGCTGGCGTTCCTGAATTCTTTATAAGCTTTGCCCCACTTACAGAAGGGAGCTCGACATGTTTCGTCCCAAGTTGTTGTTCACCAGCCTCGCCGCCCTGGCCTTGGGCGCTTGCTCGCCCCAAGACCCGCAAGCAGTGACCTCGGCAGCCATCGCCAAACAAGTGATCCTGCCAACCTATAGCCGCTGGGTTGAGGCCGACCGTCAACTGGCCGTCAGCGCCCTGGCCTACTGCCAAGGCAAGGAAAGCCTGGACACCGCCCGCGCCGACTTCCTGCACGCGCAAAAAGCCTGGGCCGAGTTGCAACCGCTGCTGATCGGCCCGCTGGCCGAAGGCAACCGGGCGTGGCAGGTGCAGTTCTGGCCAGACAAGAAGAACCTGGTCGGCCGCCAGGTCGAGCAACTGGTCAGTGCACAGCCGCAGATCGACGCCGCGGCCCTGGCGAAATCCAGCGTGGTGGTGCAGGGCCTGTCGGCCTACGAATACATCCTCTACGACGCCAAGCCCGACGTCGCCGACGAAGCCCAGAAAGCCCGCTATTGCCCGTTGCTGATGGCTATCGGCGAGCGCCAGAAAGTCCTGGCCGAAGAGATCCTGGCCAGTTGGAACAGCACCGACGGTATGCTCGCGCAAATGACCAAGTTTCCGAACCAGCGCTACGCTGATTCCCACGAAGCCATCGCCGATCTGCTGCGCGTGCAAGTGACCGCCCTGGACACCCTGAAGAAAAAACTCGGCACCCCAATGGGCCGCCAGACCAAGGGCATCCCGCAACCGTTCCAGGCCGATGCCTGGCGCAGCCAGTCGTCCCTGCAGAGCCTGGAAGCCAGCCTCGCCGCGGCTCAGACCGTGTGGGTAGGCGTCGATAACAAAGGCCTGCGTGGCCTGCTGCCGGCGGACCAAAAGCCACTGGCCGAGAAAATCGACGCCGCCTACGCAGCGTCGCTGAAACTGTTCGCCAGCAACCAGCGCACCCTCAACGAACTGTTGAACGACGACGCCGGGCGCCAGCAACTCAACGACATCTACGACAGCCTCAACGTAGTCCACCGCCTGCATGAAGGTGAACTGGCCAAGGCGCTGGGCGTCCAACTGGGCTTTAACGCCAACGACGGTGACTGATGATGCTCAGGCGACAGGCTTTGGCGGTGGGCAGCGTGCTGCTCAGCGCTATCACCTTGGGTGGCTGGACGCTGTTCAAGCACAAAGACAAAGGCCCGCTGCTGCTGTCGGCCCGCGATGATGCCGACGGCAAGCACTACGCTGTCGGCTATCGCCTGGACGGCAAGCCGGTATTTGCCACTCAGGTCAGCCAGCGCTGCCATGACATCATTAACCACCCGACGTTGCCGATTGCGTTGTTCGTCGCCCGTCGCCCAGGCACCGAGAGCTACCTGATCGACCTACGCGATGGCAGGCTGCTGCAAACCATCACCTCGAACGCCAACCGCCATTTCTATGGCCATGCGGTGATCCACAAGAGCGGTGACTGGCTGTACGCCACCGAGAACGACACCTCCGACCCTGGCCGCGGCCTGTTGGGTGTGTATAAGTTCGAAGGTGAGCGGCTGGTGCACAGCGGCGAGATATCCACTCACGGCATCGGCCCGCATCAAGTCTCGTGGATGCCCGACGGCGAGACGCTGATCGTGGCCAACGGTGGCATTCGCACCGAAGCCGAAAGCCGGGTAGAAATGAACCTCAACGCCATGGAGCCGAGCCTGGTGCTGATGCGCCGTGACGGCAGCCTGATCAGCAAGGAAACCCTGGCCCAGCAGATGAACAGCGTGCGGCACATGGGCATCGCCAGCGATGGCACCATCCTCACCGGGCAACAGTTCATGGGCCCGTCCCAGGAGCGTTCCGAGTTGCTGGCGATCAAGCGACCGGGGCAGCCGTTCGTGGCGTTCCCGGTGGCTGACGAACAGTTGCAGGCGATGGGGCATTACACCGCCAGCGTGGCGGTGCACAGCGAACTGCGCCTGGTGGCGTTGACGGCACCTCGTGGCAATCGCTTTTTTATCTGGGACATGGACACCGCCGAACTGCGCCTGGATGGGCCCTTGCCTGACTGTGCGGGGGTGGGTGCGGTGGCGGATGGGTTTGTGGTGACATCCGGTCAGGGCCGTTGCCGCTTCTATGATTGCCGCCAGGAAAAGTTACTGGCAACACCACTGGAGTTACCGGCGGGGTTCTGGGATAACCACCTGCACCTGGTCTAAAGACCGACGACATCAAAATGGCTGATCGTTCCCACGCTCTGCGTGGGAATGCATCCCGTGACGCTCTGCGTCACTGGCGCTAACGGACGAGACGCAGAGCGTCTCAAGAGGCATTCCCACGCAGAGCGTGGGAACGATCATGACGATCATGACCGCGTCCATCGTGAATACGCGCTGTGCTCAGGTTTTTTCGCGAGCAAGCTCGCTCCTACAGTTAAAGCATCAGGCGTAAAAAAAGGGCCTCGCATCGCAAGGCCCTTCTCGGGGGTTTGAATCGTTTCAACTTTGCGGCCTCATCGCTTGAGACATGCCGAACATGAATAACAACAGTTCATGGTCGGGCTTGGCCGCCACACTCGTCTTGGCAATGCGTGGCAGCAGGCATTGCCCGCCACCGTCTACCGCACTCAACACTTGTGTACGAGGTTGTTCCCATACCGCCAGGGCCAGGGCTGCAACACCCAATGCCCCGACCAGAAACAAACCTCGTGCTATTTCTAGCTTCATCTGGTTAAACCCTTGATAGCGCTGCCAAACGCCGTCTCGTAAAAGTAGCTGAGTTTTTTCCAGTCGGTATCATTCCACGACGAATGGCGACGCAATTGCAGCATGTCGTGGGACGCGGCCCGATAAGCGGTCAGGCGCTGGCGGCATTTCTCAAAGTCCAGCAGGGCCACTTCCACAGTCGCCGCATCAGGCTCACCGGTCACCCGCACGAAAATGTGCTTGATATACAGGCAACCGTGTTGCCAGCGGCCTTTGTGCATACGGGCCAAGGTGCCGGCCAACTCTTGCAGCAGGCGCTCGTGGACCGCCTCGCCATACTGTTCGCGGCCACCGGCGGCGTACCAGTTTTCAATCTCGTCGAAACCGTCCAGAGACGCGGTGACCAACAGGGCTTTCCATTGGTGCTCCGGGTCGCGACGTGCTTCGCAAAACACCAGTTCCGGCACACGCACATCCAGCAAACGCAGGCCTTTGAGGGCATCGCGTTCACGCAGCACGGTCGGACGCCCAAAGGGGTGCAGCCAGCTACGGTAAATGTGGCCGGTCTGGCGCTTGCAATAGAGCAAACGGCCATTAGGGCTTATGACCCGTTGCACGCCACTTTCACCACCACGTCGGCGGTTGGGTTCTTCAACCCACTCACCCTGTTGACGCCAGAAAAAATCAAATCGTTCTTCGGGAGCTACATGACTGCCTACTACGCACTCAACTGCCATCCTGTTACCTCTTGCGCAATACATACACTCGCCACATGGCGTAGAGCGGTATGAAGTCCAGGGATTCCTGAACACGGAAACCGGCCTGCTCGAATTCTGCCTCGACAGTAGCAGCCGGTAACACAAACCGGTTTTGGTAACCTTCTTGCTCACCTTTTTTGCGACGACGCACTTCGCTGCGCTTGCGCTTCCAGGCCTTGAAATTGCCGTCTACCCACAGCGAAATAATCACGCTGTCGCGGGTAACACGTTGAAACTCGCGCAATATTGTCAGCCTGTGCTCTGGCTCACCGATGTGGTGCATCAAGCGCATGCAGAAAATACTGTCGACGGAGTTATCTGGCAAATCGATATCAAAGGCAGACGTCTGCAAAGGGCGTACCCGTTTCACCACCTCTGCCGGTTGGGCTGCGGTGGCGATCTTCAACATCGACGCCGAATTGTCAGCTCCGATAATCACACGGTTGGGTTTTTCGGCCAGCAACGGCCAGAAACGTCCAGCACCACACGGCAGGTCCAACACCAGCCCCGGCTCGCCGGCCATGGCCAGCGCACCGCGCGCCAACTGCTCGTCGCGCTTGTGGGACAACCGGCGCGCCAGATTGTCCTGATGCTTGAGCAAATATTTCTGGGCGTGTTGATCGTCGTACTTATCAGAAAATTCCAGCTTGATCGGGGAAGGCATCTTACGTCTCCAGTAACTGATGCCTACGACCTTAAGCAGCGAACTGTGATCAACAGGTCAACTCGTTGTGAAAATCTTGTCCTGTCCAATTGCATACATTTCAAGACTTTACAGAAACATTCAGTAGCACCGGGCCATCTTCGCCGAAAAGCACGCAGTCTGCATCAGCAAAACGACAGACTGAAGGGTCAGGTTCTGACTGGGTTGAGTTCCACATGAAAACGGCAGCCATTAGGCTCCATGGTGCTCAGGCTCACGCTCCAACCCTGGCTTTCGCAGATCCGCTGCACCAGTGACAGGCCGAGGCCAAGGCCCTCGCCACGCTTCTCGCTACCGCGCACGAACGGCTCGAACATCGCTTCGCGCTTCTCTTCGGGGATGCCGACACCGGAGTCCTCCACCGTGAAACCACTGGGCTCCAGGGTCAGGCGGATAAACCCTTGCTCGGTGTAATGCAGTGCGTTGCGCAGCAGGTTGCCCATCACCGCATGCAAGAAGGTGGTGTTGTAGCAGGTGTCCAGGGGGTTGCCTGGCAGGTAGATCAACGTCAGGCCTTTTTTCTCGATGGGCTCGCGCCAGATACCGAGCAGGTCTTCGGCCACCTGGGTGAGGTTGCCTTGGGGTGAACTGGCGGCGTCGTCGTGTTTGGCGCGGGCCAGCATCAGGAAGGTTTGCACCAGCTCGCGCATTTCTTCACAGGCACGGGCAATGCGTTCTACCTGATTGCGACCGCGCTGATCGATGGCCGGGTTTTCGCGCAACAGTTCGCAGGAGCTGGCCAGGACCATCAAGGGCGTGCGCAACTCATGGCTCACATCGCTGGTAAACAATTGCTCACGTGACAGCGCCTGGCGTAAACGACCCAAGGTGGCGTCGAACGCCACCGCCAGTTCGCCCACTTCATCGGCGGCGTAATCCGGCGCCAGGGGCGGTGCCAGGCCCAACAGTTGGTCACGATGACGGACCTGACGGGCCAGGCGTACCACCGGCGCCATCACCTTGCGGGCCAGCACCCAGCCGAGGAACGCCGCCAGCGCCAGGCTGAGTACGAACCCCACCAGCACCACCGCAAACAGCACGCGCTCACGCTCTTCGAAATCGCTCTGGTCTTGCAGCAATACATAACGCCGGCCGTCGACCACTTCGACCATGGCGTGGTACGACAGCGCCTCGCGAAACACCTCATGGAACCCCGGGTCCAGATGGCGCAGATCCTTGGGCAGTTCAAAATCGCCACGCCCGCCGCTGAAATAGAACAGCTGGTCCGGTTCTGGCCGGTGGCTCCAGTCTTCAACGCTGTCCATCAGCAACAGGCGCTGCAGGTCACCCCCCAAGCCAGCCGAGATCAACTTCTCCTCCACCAGGTGCACCGTCGCGATGATGCCGATGGCGAAGGCCCCCGCCACCAACGCACTCATCAAGGCGAAGGCGATGATGATGCGCTGGGCAAGGCTTTGCTTAAACTCCATCACGACCCTCGGCCAGGCGATAACCCACACCGTGCACCGTTTGCAGTAGCGGTTTGGCGAAGGGCTTGTCGATCACTTGACGCAATTGATGAACGTGGCTGCGCAGGCTGTCGCTGTCCGGGCAGTCGTCGCCCCACAGGGCTTCTTCGAGAATTTCCCGGCGCAGAACGTGCGGGCTTTTTTGCATCAGCACGGCGAGCAGTTTCAGGCCTACGGGGTTGAGCTTGAGCAAGCGCCCTTCGCGAGTGACTTCCAGCGTATCGAGGTCGTAGTTCAGGTCACCCACTTGCAGGGCACGACGCCCGCCACCCTGGGCACGGCGCAACACCGCTTCGATACGCGCAGCCAGTTCCGACAAGGCGAAGGGTTTGAGCAGGTAGTCATCGGCGCCAGACTTGAAGCCCTGCAGCCGGTCGTCCAGTTGATCGCGAGCGGTAAGCATGATCACCGGCGTGTCGCGGCGCGCGTCTTCGCGCAGGCGTTTGCACAGGGTGTAGCCATCGATGCCGGGCAACATGATGTCGAGCACGATCAGGTCGTAATGCTCGGTGGCTGCCAGGTGCAGGCCCGACAAACCGTCCTGCGCACAGTCCACTGTGTAGCCTTTGAGCCCCAGGTAATCGGCCAGGTTGGCGAGGATATCGCGGTTGTCTTCAACCAATAGAATTCGCATGGGCAGTGTCTCCGTACGCGGTAACGGCCGTGTTGGCTCGCGCAGCTTAAGGCCAAGCGGGGCTCAGGGATAGAGCGCAGAGCACCGCCGATAAAGCTTTTCAACTGTTTTTAGAGCCAAACAAGTTTTTCACTATAGCTTCACAAACTGACTACAGCCTCAGGAAGAAGATCGCCCCCCATTGATCTAAGGAACATAGACATGGGTTTTTTCAAAACCGCGCCAATGCGTTATTTGCTGTTGATCACCGGGGCCTGGTTAGTGGTTTTCCTGCTCACCCGCAGTGTGCTGCTCATCACTCACCTGGATGAAGTCGGCGGCAACCTGCTGCCGGTGTTTGGCGTAGGTGTGCTCTACGACCTGGCCTTCCTCGCCTATGCAGCCTTGCCGCTTGGCCTGTATTTGCTGCTATGCCCACCCGCCCTGTGGCGCCGCCGTGGCCATCGCTGGTTCCTGCAAGCGGTGCTGACCGTCAGCCTGTTCGCCATGCTATTCACCTCGGTAGCCGAATGGTTGTTCTGGGATGAGTTTGGCGTGCGCTTCAACTTTATCGCCGTCGATTACCTGGTGTACTCCGATGAGGTACTGAACAACCTGCTGGAGTCTTATCCGATCGGCAAGCTGCTGAGCCTGCTGGCAATGCTGGCGCTGATTCTGAGCGTGGCTCTGCGCAAACCCTTCAATGCCGCGATGGCAGCGCCATTGCCTCCACTGCGTGGCCGTGTGATCAACGCCCTGGGCCTGCTGGTGCTCGCCGGCCTCAGCCTGCAACTGGTCAGCCAGGACAGCCCGCGCACCCAAGGCGGCAACGCGTACAACAACGAATTGGCCAGCAATGGCCCCTATCAGTTCTTTGCCGCGTTCCGTAACAACGAACTGGACTACACCCAGTTTTACAAAAGCCTGCCGACCGACGTCGTCGCCAAGCAGTTGCGCGCCGAACTGAGTGAACCCAACGCCCGCTTTATCGACCAGGACCCGCTGGATATTCGCCGTGCCATCACCAACCCCGGCACACTGCGCAAGCCCAACATCGTACTGGTGACCATCGAGAGCTTCAGCGCCAAGTACATGGGCAGTAATGGCGATGCGCGCAACCTCACGCCCAATCTGGATGCGTTGCGCCAACAGAGCCTGTACTTCAATAACTTCTACGCCACCGGTACGCGCACCGACCGCGGCCTGGAAGCCATTACCCTGGCAGTCCCGCCGACGCCGGGGCGTTCGATCGTCAAGCGCATCGGCCGCGAAAGCGGGTTCGCCAGCCTGGGGCAACAGCTCTCGGCCATCGGTTATGACAGCGTGTTTGTCTATGGCGGGCGCGGTTACTTCGACAATATGAACGCGTTCTTCAGCGGCAACGGCTATCGGGTGGTGGACCAGAGCAGCGTGCCAGAGTCGGAGATCTCGTTCAAAAACGCCTGGGGCATGGCCGATGAAGACCTGTTCAAACAGACCTTGAAACTGGCCGACGCCGACTACGCCAAGCAACAGCCGTTCTTGCTGCAACTGATGACCACCTCCAACCACCGTCCTTATACCTACCCGGACGGGCGCATCGACATCAAATCCGGCAAGGGTCGCGACGGCGCGGTGAAATACACCGACTACGCCATCGGCCAGTTCCTTGAGGCAGCGCGCCAGAAGCCGTGGTTCGATAACACGATTTTCGTGTTCGTTGCCGACCACACCGCCGGCAGCGCGGGCAAGGAAGACCTGCCGATCACCAACTACCAGATCCCGCTGTTTATCTACGCGCCCAAGCTGATCGACGCACGGGAATCCGCCCAACTGTCCAGCCAGATCGACCTGGCGCCAACCTTGTTGGGCCTGCTCAACCTGAGCTACGAATCGACATTCTTTGGCCGCAACCTGCTGCAAGACAACCCATTACCTCCACGGGTGGTGGTGGGCAATTACCAGCACCTGGGTCTGTTTGATGGCAAGGACCTGGCAATCCTCAGCCCGCGCCAAGGCTTGCGTCGCCACGACCAGGCCCTGGGCGAGAGCCAGGAGCTGCGCGTTGGTAGCGATGACCCCTTGATTCAACGGGCGATCACCTACTACCAGGCCGCCAGTTATGACTACAAACAGCAACTGCTGAGCTGGAAAGCGCCCAAGGAAGAGGCACCAGTCTTAAGCAAACGCTAATCAAAAAGCCCCGCGCAGGTGAGCGCGGGGCTTTTTTACCAAGGTTCGAGATGAAATCCCCCTCCTCTTTACCGGTTTCCAAACCGCTTGATTTTTGGCTGTGCCTGGGCCTGCCTGCCAGCGCTGCAGTGGCCTTGCTGTTGCTGGAGCTGACGTCACTGGACATGGACCTGGCCAGGCTTTTCTACAGCGCAGAGGCTGGCGGCTTCATTGGCCGCTATAGCTTCTTCCTTGAAGACATCCTGCATGACCGTGCCAAGCAACTGGTGATCCTGTTTTCGGTGCTGGCGATTCTGGGCCTGGTCGGCAGCTTCATCCTGCAGCGACTCAAACCGTACCGCCGTGAACTGGTGTGCCTGGTGCTGTCGCTGGGAATGGCGACGGCGTTCGTGTCGCCATTGAAAACCATCACCGCCGTGCAATGCCCCTGGAGCCTCAAGGAGTTCGGCGGCCAGGAAACCTACAGTGAACTGCTCAGCCCGCGCCCACCTACCGATAAACCCGGCCGTTGCTGGCCCGGCGGACATGCCGCCACCGGGTTCGCCTTGTTCGCCTGGTTCTTTGCCTTGCGGGATCGACGGCCGCGGCTGGCCCGATATGCGTTCATCTTTGCCGTCAGCCTGGGCAGCGTGTTTTCAGTCAGCCGTATGCTGCAAGGGGCGCATTTCTTTTCCCACAATGTATGGACAGCGATCTTTTGCTGGCTGATCTGCCTCGGGCTGTATTGCTTGTTGCTGTACCGGCCTAATCGCATTCTCCTGTAGGAGCGAGCTTGCTCGCGAAAAACGCACAGGCGCCGCGTTTACTCAGCAAGCACGCTTTACCGTTGACGTTTTTCGCGAGCAAGCTCGCTCCTACAGAGGAAGGCAAGCCGTGCATAAAAAAACCCCGCCTGCATCACTGCAGGCGGGGCTTTTTAAAGCACCGGGTAGGCTGGCTTACATCATGCCGCCCATGCCACCCATGCCGCCCATGTCTGGCATACCGCCGCCAGCCGAGCCTTCTTTCTTCGGTGCTTCAGCGATCGCAGCTTCGGTGGTCAGGATCAGACCGCCGATGGAGGATGCTGCTTGCAGCGCGGAACGAGTCACCTTGGTTGGATCCAGGATGCCCATTTCGATCATGTCGCCGTACACGCCAGTCGCAGCGTTGTAACCGTAGTTACCTTTGCCGTTCTTGACTTCGTTGACCACAACGCTTGGCTCGTCGCCGGAGTTGGCAGCGATCTGGCGCAGCGGTGCTTCAACGGCACGGCGCAGTACAGCGATACCGACGTTCTGGTCAGCGTTGTCGCCGGTCAGGTCAGTCAGGGCTTCCAGAGCACGGATCAGCGCAACGCCACCGCCAGGTACCACGCCTTCTTCAACGGCTGCACGGGTTGCGTGCAGGGCGTCTTCAACGCGGGCCTTCTTCTCTTTCATTTCAACTTCGGAGCCAGCGCCAACCTTGATCACTGCAACACCGCCAGACAGCTTGGCCAGGCGCTCTTGCAGTTTTTCACGGTCGTAGTCCGAGGAAGTCTCGGCAACCTGGGCACGGATCTGAGCGATACGGGACTCGATGTCGCCTTCAACGCCAGCACCGTCAACGATGATGGTGTTTTCCTTGGACAGGGTCACGCGCTTGGCACTACCCAGGTTTTCCAGGGTGGCGCTTTCCAGGCTCAGGCCGATCTCTTCGGAGATAACGGTACCGCCGGTCAGAACGGCGATGTCCTGCAGCATGGCCTTGCGACGGTCGCCGAAGCCTGGAGCCTTGACGGCTGCAACCTTGACGATGCCACGCATGTTGTTCACAACCAGAGTCGCCAGGGCTTCGCCTTCAACGTCTTCAGCCACGATCAGCAGTGGGCGGCCGGCTTTGGCAACGGCTTCCAGCACTGGCAGCATTTCGCGGATGTTGGAGATCTTTTTGTCGACCAGCAGGATCAGCGGGCTGTCCAGCTCGGCAACCATGGTGTCCGGCTTGTTGACGAAGTACGGGGACAGGTAGCCACGGTCGAACTGCATGCCTTCTACAACCGACAGTTCGTTTTCCAGGCCCGAGCCTTCTTCAACGGTGATCACGCCTTCTTTACCGACTTTTTCCATGGCTTCGGCAATGATGTCGCCGATGGAGCTGTCGGAGTTGGCAGAGATGGTGCCTACCTGAGCGATGGCCTTGGTGTCGGCGCATGGCTTGGACAGGTTCTTCAGCTCTTTGACGATGGCGATGGTCGCCTTGTCGATGCCGCGCTTGAGGTCCATCGGGTTCATGCCGGCAGCAACGGCCTTCAGGCCTTCGTTGACGATCGACTGAGCCAGTACGGTTGCGGTGGTAGTACCGTCACCTGCGTCATCGTTGGCACGGGAGGCAACGTCTTTGACCAGCTGCGCGCCCATGTTTTCGAAACGGTCTTCCAGTTCGATCTCTTTGGCTACGGAAACGCCGTCCTTGGTGATGGTCGGAGCGCCGAAGCTCTTCTCGATGATCACGTTACGGCCTTTCGGGCCCAGGGTCGCTTTTACTGCGTCAGCCAGTACGTTGACGCCAGTGAGCATTTTCTTGCGGGCGGAGTCGCCGAATTTAACTTCTTTAGCAGCCATGATCGATATTCCTTAAATACTTTGTAGTAACGGGAAAATGAGCGGGGAAATCAGCCTTCCAGTACAGCGAGAATTTCGTTCTCAGCCATTACCAGCAGGTCTTCGCCGTCGACTTTCACAGTGTTGCTGCCGGAGTAAGGGCCGAAAACAACCTTGTCACCCACTTTCACGGCCAGCGCACGTACTTCACCGTTTTCCAGGGTCTTGCCTGGGCCAGCAGCGACGATCACACCGTGGTTGGCTTTTTCAGCAGCCGAACCTGGCAGAACGATCCCGCCAGCGGTTTTCTTTTCTTCTTCGCTGCGACGGATGACGACGCGGTCGTGCAGAGGACGAAGCTTGCTCATTGTCGATCTCTCCTAATTGTGTTTTTCATCGGCCGGTTCAATCCGGCGGGTTAAATTCCGGCGGTGCCGGTCGCGGCTCGCTGGGCGAGACGCGGAAGTCTGTCTAGTGTCACCACCAGAAACCTTGCGGTGACCGTTACATAAGGGCGCCCAGGCTTATTACAAGGGGCCGGGGATGAAATTTTTTGTGTCGGCTCAAGGGTAAATGCAACACGGCACCCGAAGGTGCCGTGCCGGTGAAGCGGTTATTTGTTGTCGCGGTGTTCGAATTCGCCTTCGATCACATCACCTTCACGCCCCAGGGGTTGGCGTGGAGCCGGGCCACCACGGGGTTGCAGGTCGTCGGCGAACGCACGCTGGCGCATCGCCGCCTCTTCAGCACGCTGGCGCATTTTGCCGGCCAGCAGCTTGCGGGTGAACGGCAGCAACAGCACCAGGCCGAGCACGTCGCTGATAAAACCCGGCAGGATCAGCAGGCCACCGGCCAGGGCCATCATCAGGCCCTCAAGCATGGTCTGGGCCGGCAGTTCGCCGCGGTTCAGGCTTTCACGGGCACGCAGCGCGGTCGCCAGGCCGGCGACACGCAGCACCAGGACGCCGAGCATGGAGCCTACGATGATCAGCAACAGCGCCGGGAAAAACCCGATCGCACCGCTGACTTTAACGAATACGAACAGCTCCAGCACCGGGAACAGCAGAAAGAGCAATAAAAAAGGGCGCATCAAATGGTTCCTCAACGCAAGAATGCCTTGCCAGTCCACCTTAGATGACGTCGCCGTTGTGTAAATTCAAGCGTCAACCGTGGTTTTTTTCGGCCACACCTCGGCGTGAGCCAATGAAACCAGGGCTTCGCGTACTTGTGTCGGTGTGTTGCAAGGCGTCTCGAAAGGCAACCAGTGCAAGGATTGGCCGATACGCAAGTGCATGCCTTCGCTGTCGATGCCGGCCAGCTGTGCTGGCTCGCTGGTCGGCAAACCGCCGAGGTCGACGTAATGGGCGATGGCCTTGGTGTGATCACTGTTCATGTGCTCGATCATGCTGCGCTCGGCCTTGCCCGCAAACGGGTTGGCCAAGGTCAACTGGTCGACCCAATGGATCGCGCCAAACCCACCGATATAACGGTGGCGCACCGGCTTGAGCACCCAGAAATCGAAATCGTGGGCCTTGTGGTAGTTGGCCGAATCAGGGAAGTAGCGGTAGTAGCGCTCGGCCGCAGCTTCGATGGCGGCCGGGTCTTCAAGCTTCTCGGCTTCGGCCAGGTAGGTCAGGCGCCCCACGGCTTGCACATCATCGGCCTCGCGCTCACCCACCAACAGCGAACACTTGGGATCTTTTTGCAGGTTATGGGTGTGCTGGGCAATGCGGCTGATCAGGATCAGCGGGCGACCCTGCTCGTCCAGGCAGTAGGGCACCACCGAGCCAAAGGGAAAGCCGGGCATGGCTTTGGACTGTGTGGCGAGCGCCCCACGGTATTCCTTGAGCAACAGCTCTCGGGCGTTCTTGGCAACCTGCGTGCTCAATAGATGACTCCTCGGGTGTTCCGCCGCCCATGGCATATGGGAATGGATCTCAACACAAGGTAATCAATATCTGCGCAGGTTGCCAGAGTGGCCGACGCCGGTTTACCAGGCCACGCCGAAGCCTGCGGTGTAACGGGTCTTGCTCAAGCTGCTGTCGGAGTCGCCGCTGATGACGTCACGCTCGGCCTTGAGGTTGAGGGACGCCCATTCGGTGACTTTGTAGCGCAGGCCCATCTCGGCATCCAGGGAGTAATCGGCCGGACCGTCCAGAGGCTTGCCCAATTCGCCGTTGGTGAAGAACTCAACGGTCTTGCCCACCAAGTAGCGGTTGTAGTTCCACTTCATGGCCAGAGAGTAAAAGTTGTCCTTGCCGCCGTCGGCATATTCGTAATCGGTGCGGTTGACCAGCGAACCGAGGGAGAACGCGCCCAACTCATCATCCCAGAACTGGTAGCCCGGGCCGGTACCCACGGTGCGCTGGCGCGCCAGGTCCTCGACCTTGTCGCGCTTGTAGGTCAGGCGCCCCTGCCAGAACCAGTGCTCGGTGATAAAGCGGTCCAGGTCGTATTCCAGGGCCCAGTTGTCGGTGGTGGTGACGTCGTCCTGGAACTCGCGGTTGTATTCGCCCTTGCCCGTATGACGCCACTGGCCGTGACGGGCCGAGGTCTTGAAGTCGATGTCGTAGTCGTTGGTGTCTTTGTCCGCGCGCTTGTAGTCCAGCGCCAGGTCGACGTTACCCTTCCACACCAGGTCTTCGATCACGGGCTTGGGCTTCATGATCTGTTGGATACTTGCCAGTTCCACCGTCTTGGGCGCCTCGCCATTGGCCAGCACCACCTTGCCGTCATCCGATGCCTGCAAGGACTTGGCCTTTTCACCGCTGTAGGCGTCCTGCTTGACCAGCAGCTCCTGGTCACTTTCCAGGGTTTTGACCTGTTTCCAGTCCACCGGAATGGAGCCTGCGTAGTCGGTTTGGATCAGCAACTTGCCACCGTCGAAGACTTTGATCTTGCCGGTGAGCCGGTCACCGTTTTTCAACCAGACGGTATCGGCGAGCAAGGGCGTGGAAGCACTGAAAACAGCAAGGCACAACAGGGTTCTGGACAACATAAGCAAGTACGGGACTCGGGGTTGGCGAAAATAAGGGGCGTTATAGTGTTACATGGCTAGAACTGACTCAAGGATTTATATTGAGTTCAATACTCAGCGTCATGTTTACAGACGTTTCTGACAAAACAACGACGATCTCAACGGATATACCCACAGTGATCCTACCCGCCGATACGCCACAAAGCCCCGCCGAGATGCGCCGCACCGCACTCTACCTGACGTTGTCGCAGGTGCCCGAAGGCTGCGTGGTGAGTTACGGCGAGCTGGCCCACCTGGCCGGTTTGGGGCGGGCTGCCCGCTGGGTCGGGCGCACCCTGAGCCAGTTGCCGCAAGACACGCGGTTGCCCTGGCATCGGGTGCTGGCTGCCGGTGGTCGGATAAGTTTGCCGGTGGGCAGTGCCTCGGGTGACGAACAACGTGCGCGTTTACGTAGCGAAGGCGTCACCATCCTGAACAATCGTGTTGATATTCAGCGTCATGGCTGGCGCCCGGTAGAGTACAGCGGTTAGAGTGCGCGCTTTGTTTCCGCAAATCTGAGGCAGACTCCAGCCCATGCCCCGTAAAACCTGGCGCGCCGCGCTCGCCGCCTATGCCAGCCCTTCGACGTTAGTGCTGTTGTTGCTCGGTTTCGCCGCCGGCATGCCTTACATGTTGGTGTTTTCGACGCTTTCGGTGTGGCTGCGTGAAGCCGGTGTGGCCCGCGAGACCATTGGCTATGCGAGCCTGATCGGCCTGGCCTACGCCTTCAAATGGGTCTGGTCGCCGCTGCTCGACCAATGGCGCCTGCCGTTGCTTGGCAAACTGGGGCGTCGTCGCTCCTGGCTGGTGCTGGCCCAGTCGCTGGTGATCCTCGGATTGATCGGCATGGGCTTTTGTGACCCGCAAAAACACCTGTCCTGGTTGATCGCCATCGCGGTGATCGTCGCCTTCGCGTCGGCCACGCAAGACATTGCCGTGGATGCCTACCGCCTGGAAATCGCCGACGACAGCCGTCAGGCCGCCCTGGCGGCAAGCTACATGTCCGGCTATCGCATTGCCGCCCTGCTGGCTACCGCCGGTGCGCTGTTCTTTGCCGAAGGCTTTGGCTCCACCGGCTTCAACTATAAACACTCGGCCTGGACCGGCACCTATGTGCTGTTCGGCGTGTTGATGGTGCCGGCGTTGCTCACCACCTTCCTCATGCGTGAACCTGATGTGCCACTGCGCACCCAGTTGCAGGCCGGACGCTACAGTTTCATGCACCAGTTGGTGTCGGTGTTTGTGCTGATCGTGCTGTTGGTCTCGGTGCCGGCGATGTTCACCCAGTTGTACAACACCGACTTCGCCAGCGTGCTGTTCCAGGGCGTGAGTTTGTGGGAACTGCTGATGGAAGACCGCGCGTTCCTGCGCGCCATCCTCTATATCATCCTCACTACCCTGTGCCTTTCAGCCATGGGCCGCCGGGGCCTGGCGCCCGTGCTCACGCCGGTCAACGACTTTATCCTGCGCTACCGTTGGCAGGCGCTGCTGCTGCTCGGGCTGATTGCCACCTATCGCATGTCCGACACGGTGATGGGCGTCATGGCCAACGTGTTCTATATCGACCAGGGTTTCACCAAGGACCAGATCGCCGGGGTGAGCAAGATCTTCGGCCTGATCATGACCCTGCTCGGCGCCGGCATGGGCGGCCTGTTGATCGTGCGGTTCGGGATACTGCCGATCCTGTTCATCGGCGGCGTGGCCTCGGCCGGTACCAACCTGCTGTTCGTGATGCTCGCCGACATGGGCCCCGACCTGCAGATGTTGATCGTCACCATCTCCCTGGACAACTTCAGTTCGGGCATGGCCACTTCGGCGTTCGTGGCGTACCTGTCGAGCCTCACCAACCTCAAGTTCTCCGCCACCCAATATGCGCTGCTCAGTTCGATCATGCTGTTGCTGCCGCGTTTGATCGGCGGCTATTCAGGGGTGATGGTGGAGAAGTTCGGTTATCACAACTTCTTTATGATCACCTGCCTGCTGGGTGTGCCGACGCTGCTCCTGATTGCGCTGCACTGGTTCCAGGAGCACCGCCGCGCCCGACTGAATCCCCCGCCGGAAGACTGATACGACTCGGTCAATGTGGGAGCTGGCTTGCCTGCGATAGCGGCGTTGGGTTCACCATCGCTATCGCAGGCAAGCCAGCTCCCACACAAGCGATGGTTACGACAGATACACCCAGCTACCTCACGCCTGTACTCCGGCGACAAGCGCCCGTACAATCCCAAGTCATTTCAAGTCCAAGCAACCGACAACGGCCTACCATGCGTACCAGTCAATATTTGCTCGCCACACAGAAAGAAACGCCTTCCGACGCGGTTGTAATCAGCCATCAGTTGATGCTGCGCGCCGGTATGATCCGCAAACTGGCCTCGGGCCTGTACACCTGGTTGCCCATGGGCTTGAAGGTGATGCGCAAGGTCGAAGCCATCGTTCGTGAAGAAATGAACGCGGCCGGCTCTCTGGAAGTGTTGATGCCGAGCACCCAACCGGCTGAGTTGTGGCAGGAATCCGGGCGCTGGGAAGAATACGGCCCTGAGTTGCTGCGCTTCAAGGACCGTCATGGCCGCGATTTCTGCGCCGGCCCGACCCACGAAGAAGTCATCACCGACCTGATGCGCAACGAGCTGAGCAGCTATAAGCAGTTGCCGCTCAACCTGTATCAGATCCAGACCAAGTTTCGTGACGAGATCCGCCCACGCTTCGGCCTGATGCGTGGCCGCGAGTTCATCATGAAGGACGCCTATTCGTTCCACGCCGACCAGGCTTCCCTGCAAGCGACCTACGACCGCATGCACCAGGCCTACTGCAACGTGTTCACGCGCCTGGGCCTGAAGTTCCGCCCGGTTGAAGCGGACAACGGCTCCATCGGCGGTGCCGGCTCCCACGAATTCCACGTGCTGGCCGAGTCCGGCGAAGACGATATCGCGTTCAGCAACGGTTCCGACTACGCGGCGAACATCGAGAAGGCCGAAGCCATACCACGTGAAACCTCGCGCCCTGCTCCCACCGAGGAACTGCGCCTGGTCGACACGCCAGAGACCAAGACCATCGCGGCCCTGGTGGAGAAATTCAATCTGCCGATTGAAAAGACCATCAAGACCCTGATCGTGCGCGCCGAAGAAGAAGGCAAGCTGATCGCCCTGGTGATCCGTGGCGACCACGAGCTCAACGAAATCAAGGCTGCCCAGCAACCTGGCGTGGCCAGCCCGCTGGTCATGGCCACCGATGCCGAACTGCGCGACGCCATTGGCGCCGGTGCCGGCTCCCTGGGCCCGCTGAACCTGCCGCTGCCGATCATCATCGACCGTTCGGTCGAGCTGATGAGCGACTTCGGTATCGGCGCGAACATCGACGACAAGCACTACTTCGGCGTGAACTGGGAGCGTGACCTGCCGGTTCCGACCGTGGCCGACCTGCGCAACGTCGTGGCCGGCGACCCGAGCCCGGATGGCAAGGGCACCCTGGAGATCAAGCGCGGCATCGAAGTCGGGCACATCTTCCAGCTGGGCAACAAGTACAGCAAGGCGATGAAGTGCGAAGTACTGGGTGAGAACGGCAAGCCGATCACCCTGGACATGGGCTGCTACGGCATTGGCGTATCCCGCGTGGTTGCCGCTGCCATCGAGCAGAACAACGACGAGAAAGGCATCATCTGGAGTGACGCGCTGGCGCCGTTCCAGGTAGCCCTGGTGCCATTGCGCTATGAAACCGAGCAAGTACGCGAAGCCACCGACAAACTGTACGCGGAACTCACCGCTGCCGGTTTTGAAGTGCTGCTCGATGATCGGGACAAGAAAACCAGCCCGGGCATCAAGTTCGCCGACATGGAACTGATTGGCATCCCGCACCGGATCGTGGTCAGTGACCGCGGCCTGGCGGATGGCAATCTGGAATACAAGAGCCGGACCGAAGCCGAAGCCCAACCGTTGCCGGTGGCTGACGTGCTGTCTTTCCTCCAGGCGCGTATTCGTCGCTGAAAACCAGATCAAGAGAAGTCATGTTCAAGCGAAACACCAGAGCCCTGGGGGGCGCCGCCTTATGCGGCGCCCTGCTGGTCAGCGGCTGCGCCAATCAGATGTCGCAACGCAGTGAGCACGAGGAGCGGGTCGAGCGTAAGTTGCTCGACCACAGCCTGCAGATCGATGTAGGCGAACCCACAGTGCTGGAACTGCCGCAACGCCGGGTTCGCATTCATGAGCAGAAGACCTTCGAGGTCACCGAATTCGAAGTCACCCGTCGTTATGACCGCTACACGCCCTACCAGCCCTGGCGCAAACTCTACGAGATGCCCTTGGGTGCCGTGGCGCTGGTGGCGGGCGTGGGTGCCAACGTGGCGAATATCTTCGCCCTCGGCAACCTGCCCACGAGTGTGACCCATGACTGGTTGAGCTACGGCGTGGACGGCATCAACCCGTTCATGAACGTGCAATCCCACGGCCGTGCACAACAGAACCTGGCGGCTATCGATGAAGTCCAGCGTGACAAGCGCCTGGAGTATTCGAGCCTGCCCTGGAGCGAGCGCCCGGTGCAAGTCACTGCCGGCAAGCAGACCCATGAGCTGACCACCGACCGTAACGGGATACTACGCCTTAACCTGTTGGACAGCCCCTTTGCCGAGCAGGACCTGAACCGCGTCACCACGCTGAAAATCACTGTGGCGGATGGCCAGGACGACGTGCATACCGACTCGACCCTGGCGGTCAGCAACACGCTGCGCAGCAAGCTGCTCGAAGCCCATGCCCTGATCTATGACGACCTGGAAGATGACGAAGTGAACCAGTGGGTACACCGGGTCAAACGCCTGTCGGAGCTGGGCCTGGAAGAAGAAGCCAGCGAGCTGGAACAAAGCCTGATCGAACTGACGCGCAATGATCCGGAGTTGCAGCAGGAGTTTGTGCAGGCGTTGACCAAGGACGGGGGGCGTTTGGTGGCGGATCCCGGCGCACGCTGATCGCTCAATACCTGTGAAGATCAAACTGTGGGTGCTGGCTTGCCTGCGATAGCGGTGTATCAGTTAAAGCATTCGTGACTGACACACTGCTATCGCAGGCAAGCCAGCTCCCACATTTGTTTCGGGTTTTTACCAGGAAAACTCGAGCTGTTCGTTGCCGCCGCTCAGGTCCAGCAACCGTACGCCTATCCCCAACAACCGCACCGGCTTGCCCCCGCGATTGAACGCCTGGGTCATCAACTGTTCATAACTCTCCAGATCCCGCCCTGCCCCCGCCTGCTCCAGCGTCGTCTGGGTAAAGTCATGAAACTTCACTTTCACGAACGGCTTGCCCGCCCGGTAGCTACTGTCGATACGCGCCATGCGCCCGGCCAGGGTCTCCATCAACTCCGGCAGTTTCGCCAGGCAACTTGAAAGATCGGGCAAGTCCACGTCGAAGGTATTTTCTACACTGATGGATTGCCGCCGGCTGTCGTTTTGCACTACACGATCATCAATCCCACGGGCCAGGCTCCAGAGGCGCTCGCCAAAACTGCCGAATTCGCGCACCAGCGCCAGTTTGTTCCAGTCGCGCAATTGCAGGCAGTCTTCGATGCCCAGGCGCGCCAGCTTGTCAGCGGTGACCTTGCCCACGCCATGCAGCTTGCTGACACGCAACTGCGAGACAAAGTCTTCAACCTGATCCGGCGTGATCACAAACAGGCCGTTGGGCTTTTTCCAGTCGCTGGCGATCTTGGCCAAAAACTTGTTGGGCGCCACGCCGGCAGACACAGTGATATGCAGCTGGTTGGAGACCCGGCGCCGAATGTCCTGAGCAATACGCGTGGCGCTGCCGCCAAAATGCGGGCTGTCAGACACGTCGAGGTAAGCCTCATCCAGCGACAACGGCTCGATCAAGTCGGTGTAGTCGCGGAAAATCAGCTGGATTTCTTTCGACGCTTCTTTATAGGCATCCATGCGCGGCTTGACGATGGTCAAGTCCGGGCACAGCTTCAGGGCGTGACGTGACGACATCGCCGAACGCACCCCATACGCCCGCGCCTCATAATTGCAGGTGGCGATCACGCCGCGCCGATCTGCCGAGCCACCGACAGCCAAGGGCTTTTGCGCCAGGCTCGGGTCGTCGCGCATCTCGATGGCGGCGTAGAAGCAATCACAGTCGACGTGGATGATTTTGCGCTGCGTCATATAAACGGGGTGTTAACCAACGGGTGGCCAGTATCGCACTCACCCCTGTATATAGCACCAGTAGTTTGAATCTTCTGTCTGAGCGGTAGGAAGTTTTGTAGATGAATATATTTTCTCAATCGAATCCAGCATCCCAATAGAGCTGAAAGCCTTGCCCTGCCTGGCTTCAAGCCCTCAAGAAGCCTCTCATCAAGCGCTAACCAATTGAAGCAAAAGCGCTTTTCTTCGATTCACAGGTTGACACACTCGCGTTCCTCTGTAGAATGCCGACACACAGACGCGGGATGGAGCAGTCTGGTAGCTCGTCGGGCTCATAACCCGAAGGTCGTCGGTTCAAATCCGGCTCCCGCAACCAAACATCAAAAAAGGCTACTCGAAAGAGTGGCCTTTTTTGTGCGTGTTCGTTTTGCGCCTGTACACCTGCACAATGCAGCCAACACCTTGATTTCAGAATAATTAGCGCTTATTCCAGCGATCGGCTCATTAACGGTTGACACCCCGCCATTGGGCTGTAGAATGCCGCCCACAGACGCGGGATGGAGCAGTCTGGTAGCTCGTCGGGCTCATAACCCGAAGGTCGTCGGTTCAAATCCGGCTCCCGCAACCAAACATCAAAAAAGGCTACTCGAAAGAGTGGCCTTTTTTGTATCTGGCGAAAAAGTTCTTCTGAAACAATGGCATGGCATCTTTCATGAAACCGTAGACGGTTTGCAGAGTCCATCTCATTGCACGCTATGCTCAATGCTCAAGCGCTACCCCTCTACGACCAATGGCCGCAGTCGCCGCGCCCGGTGATCCGCGTTAATATTTGTAATTATTTTGTCCATAGGGATTGGTAACTTGGCTGGATACCTCCATCCTGTCGCGCACAATCCACGAGGTGATTGATGCGCGCCAACTCGTCTGAACCACAAGACACCGTCACAGCAGAACAACCGATCACTCCCACCCGTTTGCGGTGGCTGGACCTGTTGAGCAAGTACCGCCAGCCCATCGGCCTGGCCGTGACGCTCCTGCTGTTTGCAATCGCCCTGATCGCCTGCCGGCACCTGCTGCTAGAGCTGGACCTCTACGCCCTGCACGATTCGATCCTGGAAGTGCCCAAGCCTGCCCTATTGGGGGCCTTTGCGGCGGCAGTCGCCGGTTTTGTGATCCTGCTCGGCTATGAATTCTCCGGCGCGCGTTATGCCGGCGTGCAATTGCCCGCCAAGACCCTGGCCCTGGGTGGTTTCACCGCCTTTGCTATCGGCAACGCCATTGGTTTGTCGATGCTCTCGGGCGGTTCGGTGCGTTACCGTTTATATGCACGCCATGGAATCGGCGCCTCGGAAGTGGCGCACATGACCGTGTTCGCCAGCCTGGCCCTGGGCTGTGCGCTGCCGCCGCTGGCCGCGCTGGCCACGTTGAGCAACTTGCCAGCCGCCTCCACTTACCTGCATTTATCGCAAAGCCTGCTCGGCGGCATTGCCGGCGCCGTGCTGCTGTTGTCGGCCCTGCTGTGCATCGGCATCTATCGCCGCCGCCTGCCGGAACAGCCCTACCCCGACAACCTGCTGGTCAAGGCCGGGCGCCGCACCCTGCGCCTGCCTGGCCGACGCCTGACTTTCCTGCAACTGATCATCACCGCACTGGACGTCGCCGCAGCCGCTACCGTGCTGTATCTGCTGTTGCCCGAAGCGCCGCCCTTCGGCCCGTTCCTGTTGGTGTACCTGCTGGCCCTGGCCGCCGGTGTGCTCAGCCATGTGCCGGGCGGCGTGGGCGTATTCGAAGCGATCCTGCTGGCGGCCTTTGCCGACAAACTCGGTGCCGCGCCCCTGGCTGCTGCCTTGCTGCTGTACCGCATGATCTACGTGGTGCTGCCACTGTTGATCGCTTGTGTATTCCTGCTGGTCAACGAGGCCCAGCGCCTGTTCCAGACCCAGCAAAGCCTGCGTGTAGCGTCGGGGCTGGCAGCGCCAGTATTGGCCGTCCTGGTTTTTTTGTCCGGCGTGGTCCTGCTGTTTTCCGGCGCCACGCCAGAGATCGACTCACGCCTGGAAAACATCGGCTTCCTGATTCCCCATCGTCTGATTGACGCGTCGCACTTCGGTGCCAGCCTGATCGGTGTGTTGTGCCTGTTGCTCGCCCAGGGCCTGCGCCGGCGGTTGTCGGCCGCCTGGATGCTGACCATGGTGTTGCTGCTGGTTGGCGCCCTGCTCTCGCTGCTTAAAGGCTTCGACTGGGAAGAAGCCAGCCTGATGACCATGACCGCAGTGCTGCTGGCCATCTTCCGCCGCTCGTTCTACCGCGCCAGTCGCCTGACCGAGTTGCCGTTTTCGCCGCTGTACCTGGTGGCCAGTGTCTGTGTGCTCGGCGCCTCGATCTGGCTGCTGCTGTTTGCCTATCAGGACGTGCCCTACAGTCACCAACTCTGGTGGCAGTTCACCCTCGACGCCAACGCCCCGCGTGGTTTGCGTTCGCTGCTCGGCGCCGCCGTGTTGCTGGTGATCGTATCGCTGACCTGGCTGCTGCGCACGGCACGCCCGGTCATCCACCTGCCGACCCCGGAAGAACTGGAGCGCGCGAGCAAGATCCTGATGGCCTCGTCCCAACCTGACGGCGGCCTGGCGCTCACCGGCGACAAGGCGCTGCTGTTTCATCCCAACGATGAAGCCTTCCTGATGTATGCCCGTCGCGGGCGTAGCCTGGTGGCTTTGTACGACCCGATCGGCCCGACCCAACCGCGCGCCGAGATGATCTGGCAGTTCCGCGACCTGTGCGACATCCACCACGCCCGTCCGGTGTTTTACCAGGTACGCGCCGAGAACCTGCCGTATTACATGGACATCGGCCTCACCGCGATCAAACTGGGTGAAGAAGCCCGCGTCGACCTGAAACGCTTTGACCTGGAAGCCAAGGGCAAAGAAATGAAGGATTTGCGCTACACCTGGAACCGTGGCACCCGGGACGGCCTGTCCCTGGAAATCTGCGAACCGGGCAAGGCGCCGATGGATGAATTAAAAGTCATCTCCGATGCCTGGCTTACAGGTAAGAATGTGCGGGAAAAGGGCTTCTCCCTGGGCCGTTTCAGCGATGACTACCTCAAGCACTTTCGTATCGCGATCATTCGCTTCGAAGGGCGCCCGGTGGCCTTCGCCAATTTGCTCGAAACCTACAATCATGATCTGGCCAGCCTCGACCTGATGCGTGCCCACCCGGACGCGCCCAAGTTGACCATGGAGTTCATGATGGTGGGCCTGATTCAACATTATAAGAGCCACGACTACGCGCGCTTCAGCCTCGGCATGGTGCCGTTGTCGGGCTTGCAACCGCGCCGTGGCGCACCGCTGACCCAGCGCCTGGGCTCGATGGTGTTCCGCCGTGGCGAGCAACTGTATAACTTCCAAGGTTTGCGCCGCTTCAAAGACAAGTTCCAGCCCGACTGGGAACCCCGTTACATGGCCGTGCCCGCAGGACTGGATCCGCTGGTGGCATTGGCCGATACCGCCGCCCTGATCGCGGGCGGCTTGACTGGATTGGTGAAACGCTGATGATTCGACGCTCCTGGCGGTATGTATTGGCTTTAGTGGTGCTGCTTGCGCTGATCGCGGCGGGTGGCTTCTGGTACTGGAACCGCCCTGCCCCGCAACCGACCCTGGAGCACTTGCCCCAGGCCGACGGTTCGGTAATGACCCGCGTAACCCCGGCCAGCAACGCAAAAGCCCGCGTGGCCGTGGCGGTGATGGCCGACGAAACCCTGTCCGACAGCCAACTGATTGCCCTGAGCCAGGGCGGTTCAGCGCAACTGGTTCAGGTGGTGCTGCCAAAAGATGACTGCGCACTGCAGGAAAAAGCCCTGCAAGGCGCCCTGGCCCAGCTGAAAGGCCCGGCAACCCTGGTCAGCGGCATCGGCCCTGGCGCCGCACTCGCCTGGCGCTGGCTGGCCACCCAGAACGACGACAAGGCCAACGCCATCTCCGTGGGCTTCGCCCTGAAACAGGAAGGCTGCAACGACCCGCTGCCGAAAACCGCCGCCCATGGCAGCTGGCTGGTGGCGTGGAACGATAACCCCGACGATGAAAGCGCCAGTTTCGTACGCGACACACCGCGCGCCACCACCAGCATCAGCGACTACGACATTCATTACCCACAGGTGCTGAATAACGAACTGCGCAAGCAACTGGTCGGTTCGGACAACGGCGGCCTGGCGATTCCGGTGGTGGAAGTGCCTGCCGGCCAAGCCAAGGACACCGTGACCCTGTTCCTCTCCGGTGACGGCGGCTGGCGCGACCTGGACCGCGACGTGGCGGGCGAGATGGCGAAGATCGGCTACCCGGTGGTGGGCATCGACACCCTGCGCTACTACTGGCAGCACAAGACGCCGGAGCAAAGCGCCAAGGACCTCACCGAGCTGATGCAACACTACCGGCAAAAGTGGGGCACCAAGCGCTTCGTGCTGACCGGTTACTCGTTCGGCGCCGACGTATTGCCGGCGATCTACAACCGTATGCCAGAAAACGAACAGCAACGGGTGGACGCGATCATCCTGCTGGCCTTCGCCCGCACCGGCAGCTTTGAAATCGAAGTGGAAGGCTGGCTGGGCAACGCCGGCAAAGAAGCCGCCACCGGCCCGGAAATGGCCAAGCTGCCACCAGAGAAAGTCGTGTGCATCTACGGCGCCGAAGAAGTCGACGAGAGTGGCTGCACCGACAAGACCGCCGTGGGCGAAGCCATGAAGCTGCCGGGCGGGCATCACTTCGATGAGAACTACCCGGCGCTGGCCAAGCGGTTGGTGGATATTATCGTCAAGCATCAGGCCAAAGCTGAATAACTCCAGCTTAATCCAAGACCCAATGTGGGAGCGGGCTTGCCCGCGATAGCGGTGGCTCAGTCACAGTAGCGTTGACTGACACTCCGTCATCGCGGGCAAGCCCGCTCCCACAGTGGTACGTGGTGTTGATGAAAACTAGCGCGGTTCGATGTGCGCAATCATCAGTTGCACCGTCTCATTGCCACGAAATTCATTCACATCCAGCTTGTAGGCCAATTCCACCCAACGCACCGTCGGGTTTGGCCACACTTCGCGGTCCACACCAAAGGCGATGCCATCGAGCTTCACCGACCCGCATTCGCTCTTGAGCACCACTTTCAAATGCCGCTCACCCACCACCCGCTGCTCCACCAACTGGAATACCCCGTGAAACAACGGCTCCGGAAAGTGCTGCCCCCACGGGCCGGCATGGCGCAGGGCGCGGGCCAGTTCCAGGTGAAACTCTTCCACCGCCAGGGTGCCGTCTGAAAGCAGGCGACCGGTGAGGTCTTCTTCGCGCAGTTGCCGGCGCACTTCGGCATCGAAGGCTTGCGCAAACAACGGGAAGTTGGCCTCGGGCAAGGTCAGCCCCGCCGCCATGGCGTGGCCGCCGTACTTGGTGATCAGGTTGGGGTGCTGGCTGGCGACGACCGCCAGCGCATCGCGGATATGAAAGCCTTGCACCGAGCGTCCAGAGCCCTTGAGCAGGCCATCACCGGCATCGGCGAAGGCGATGGTCGGGCGGAAATAACGCTCCTTCATACGTGACGCGAGGATCCCGATCACCCCTTGGTGCCACTCCGAATCAAACAGGCACAAACCGTACGGCATCGACTCCACCGGCAGGTCCTTGAGCTGGGCCAGTGCCTCGCGCTGCATGCCTTGCTCGATGGACTTACGGTCCTGGTTCATGCCGTCCAGTTGCGCGGCCATTTCTCGTGCGGCGGCGAAGTCCGTGGTAAGCAGGCATTCAATGCCCAGGCTCATATCATCCAGGCGTCCGGCGGCATTCAGGCGCGGGCCGAGGATAAAACCCAGGTCGGTGGAGGTGATACGCGCATGATCACGCTTGGCCACTTCCAGGATCGCCTTGATCCCCGGCCGCGCCCGACCGGCCCGAATACGCTCCAGCCCCTGATGCACGAGGATGCGGTTGTTGGCGTCCAGCGGCACCACGTCAGCGACGCTGCCCAGGGCCACCAGATCAAGCAGTTCACCGATGTTCGGCTGGGGCTTGTTGTCATACCAACCCAGGCTGCGCAACCGTGCACGCAGGGCCATCAATACATAGAAGATCACGCCGACCCCGGCCAGGGCCTTGCTGGGAAACGTGCAGCCCGGCTGGTTAGGATTGACGATGGCGTCAGCGGCCGGCAGTTCATCGCCGGGCAAGTGGTGGTCGGTGACCAGCACTTGCAACCCCGCCGCTTTCGCCGCCGCCACGCCTTCGACGCTGGAGATACCGTTGTCCACGGTGATCAGCAACTGCGGCTCTCGCTGCAGCGCCACCGCGACGATTTCCGGGGTCAGGCCGTAGCCGTATTCGAAGCGGTTGGGCACCAGGTAATCGACATGGGCCGCACCGAGCAAACGCAGGCCCAGGGTGCCTACGGTGCTCGCTGTGGCGCCATCGGCGTCGAAGTCACCGACGATCAGGATGCGCTGACGCTGCTCCAAGGCCGTCACCAGCAAGTCCACCGCGGCGTCGATGCCCTTGAGCTGCTGATAGGGAATCAACCGCGCCAGGCTCTTGTCCAGCTCGGCCTCCGACTGCACCCCGCGTGCGGCGTAAAGGCGGGTCAACAGCGGCGGCAGTTCACCGAGAAAAGGCAGGACGGCGGGCAATGGGCGGGGATCGATACGCATGGGGTGACGGGAGCTTCTCTTCTAATACATCGGTTAAACACAGATAGTGAACGCAACAAGATCAAATGTGGGCGCTGGCTTGCCTGCGATGCATACGACTCGGTACATCAGGCACGCCGAGTGGATGCCATCGCAGGCAAGCCAGCTCCCACCTTTTCAACCGCGTTCGCCGACCAGCCATTGCAGTTGCACTTCATGCTGGCCACGGTCATCGGTCACAAAGATCGTGCCTTCGCTGATCATCACGTCCCACTTGATCACCCGCGGCATGTCCTTGGCCAGGGTCTCCAACACTTCCTGGGGCACGGCAGCGATATGCACGTTTTTCAGGTTGTTGGCCACCGGCACCACCTTGCCTTCCCACACGCGCAGGCTGCCATAGGCCAGCAGGCTGGTGCGCTCGGTGCGGCGCGAGCACCAGGTGAGGCGGTCGGCATCCGGCTGGCCGACTTCGATCCAGTGCAAAACACGATCATCCAGGCTTTTTTCCCACAGGGCCGGTTCGTCTACATCCGACAGGCCACGCCCGAACGCCAATTGCTCGTTGTACCAAAGGGCGTAGGCCAGCAGGCGCACGGTCATGCGCTCTTCGGTTTCCGAAGGGTGGCGGGCGATGGTCTGTTTGACGCTCTCGTACACCGAGCGGTCGAGGTCGGTGAGGTTGAGTTCGAATTTGTAGGTCGTGGACGGCTGGGCCATGAACGCGCTTCTAAAGACAAGGAAAGGCGGCCAGTCTAACCGATGGCGAGGGCATTGAACGAATACTGCGCTGCATCCGCGCGGCTCGCCTATGTTAAAAAGCAGTACATCATCGTCCCGCGCTTGTAAGGATCCCCATGTCGCTCACTGCCAAACCACTTGCCGGCCTGAAAGTCATCGAACTGGGCACCTTGATCGCCGGCCCGTTTGCCTCGCGCATCTGCGCCGAATTCGGCGCCGAGGTGATCAAGGTCGAATCCCCGGACGGCGGCGACCCGCTGCGCAAATGGCGCAAGCTGTATGAAGGCACTTCGCTGTGGTGGTTCGTGCAGGCGCGCAACAAGCAGTCGCTGACCCTCAACCTCAAGCACCCTGAGGGGCTGGCGATCCTCAAGCAACTGTTGGCCGACGCCGACATCCTGATCGAAAACTTCCGCCCAGGCGTGCTGGAGAAACTCGGTCTGAGCTGGGAAACCCTGCACGCCCTCAACCCCAAGTTGGTGATGGTGCGCCTCTCGGGCTTCGGCCAGACGGGCCCGATGAAGGACCAGCCGGGGTTTGGCGCGGTGGGCGAGTCCATGGGCGGCTTGCGCTATATCACCGGCTTCGAGGACCGCCCACCAGTGCGCACCGGGATCTCCATCGGCGACTCGATTGCCGCGTTGTGGGCAGTGATCGGCGCGCTGATGGCGCTGCGTCACCGCGAAGTCAACGGCGGCCTGGGCCAAGTGGTGGATGTGGCGCTGTATGAAGCCATCTTCGCCATGATGGAAAGCATGATCCCCGAGTTCGATGTGTTCGGGTTTATCCGTGAGCGCACCGGCAACATCATGCCTGGCATCACCCCGTCCTCGATCCACACCACCGCAGACGGCAAGCATGTGCAGATCGGCGCCAATGGCGATGCGATCTTCAAGCGCTTCATGCGCGTGATCGGCCGTGACGACCTGGCGAACGACCCTGCACTGGCCAGCAATGACGGGCGTGACGCTCGCCGCGACGAGCTGTACGGCGTGATTGATCGCTGGGTCAATTCGCTGTCGCTCGACCAGGTGATTGAACATCTGAATAAAGCCGAGGTACCCGCCAGCCGCATCTACAGCGCCGAAGACATGCTGGGCGACCCGCAATTCCTGGCCCGGGAAATGTTCCTCAAGGCGCAGTTGCCGGGCGGCAAGGATTTCAAGATGCCCGGCATCGTGCCCAAGCTCTCGGACACACCGGGCAGTTGCGAATGGGTCGGCCCGCAACTGGGTGAACACAACAGCCAGGTGCTCAATGCCCTGGGCTACGACGCGGCGGCTATCACTCGCCTGCGCGAGGATGGCGCGATCTGACAAATCCCAGGCAAAAAGAAACCCCGAGCAGTGGGGAGACAACTCGGGGTTAAACGTGGTCTACAAAAAGACCCGCACAGCAAGCGACAAACACCGGAGCACAATGCCTGCTCTTGCTGTTACAAACTCTGACTGACCACCTTGTAGGAAGGTTCCGAAGAAAAATAATGTTTCATGCCAGTGCGCCGCCACGGGTTTGGGAGGCGTTGCGCAAGGCAGCGATGACTGAAGGTTCCAGGCGCCCTTCGGCGATTTTCAGGTCGCGGAGCAGGCAATCCACCACATCCACCAGCGCGCGCTTGTCGCTCAATTGCGCACGATCGACTTCACGTTCAACCACGATGGCGCCACCGGGGTTCTTCACGGTTACCAGGCAGTCGTCGCGCATACCGGCAGAGGTCAGCGTAACCTGATAAGGGCTCAGTGCTTGGCTGAGCAATAGGTTGATACTTTCCATCTCGATCACCACTCAATCATTCGAAAAAGGTTCGAAAAACAAAAATGTCACGAAGAGGCTGACATTCAAGTGACCCGTGCTCAAAGCAGAAAGTTCTACCTTTTGTGTAATCCACTGCTTGAGGAAAACGAGCATGCACGGAAAAGATGACAGAGAAAAAACAACGACGCACAGGCTAGAATCCCTGGATTGTCCCGGGAGCCTGCCTTGAGAGCTGCGTCTGAACCGCCCTTGCGTATCGTGATTGCCGACGATCACCCGATTTTCCTGATTGGCCTGCGCGCCGTGCTCGAACGTGACCCGCACATCAGCATCGTCGGCGAGGCCAATTCCCCCCAGGCCCTTAGTGCGTTGTTGCAACACTGTGCCTGCGATGTGGTGGTGACCGACTTCATGATGCCCGTCGAGCCCCAGGCCGACGGGCTGCGCTTGATCGAGCAACTGCGCCGGCACTATCCGCACTTGCCCATTGTGGTGGTGACCATGCTCAACAACGCCGGGTTGTTTCATTCCATCCTGGCATTGGGTGTGATGGGCTTGCTGAGCAAGGCCAGCCTGGCCGATGAGCTGCCCCAGGCAATCCGCCAGGTGCGCCAACAACGCACCTATGTGGCCCAGACCATCCGCCAGGCGCTGAGCCTGGCCGGGGAAGTCGGCGCTGATCGCCTGCATTCCCAGGAGCACCTGTCACCCCGGGAACTGGAGGTGATTCGCCTGTTGGCCAGTGGCATGACGGTGGGCGAGATCGCCGCGCACCTGCATCGCAGCAAGCAGACCGTCAGCGCGCAAAAAGTCAGCGCCATGCGCAAGCTGGGGCTGGCCAACGATGCCGCCCTGTTTATTTACGTGCAGGAACACGGGCTGGCCTAGCCTGGAACGCAATCCATTGTTTGAGCGCCGCGGCGTCCATCGGCCGGGCAATGAAACAGCCTTGCAGCCACGCCGCCCCCAGCTCACCCACGGCATGATAATCGGCGGCGCTTTCAACCCCGGTGACCACCACGGCGATATCCAGACGCGCGGCCATGCTCATGGCCCCCGCCACCACTGCTGCCTTGCGATCGTCACCGGCCATCCCGCAGGCAAACGCCGGGGGGATTTTCAGTTCGGTAAAGGGCAATTCCAGCAAATGCTGCAAGCTGGTGCCGCCCATGCCGAAATCCCGATGGACAACTGGCAGCCCAGCATCCGCAGGCGCAGCAAGCCGGTGAGGTGGGCACTGTCGGTTTTCAGCGTTGCGGTTTCCACAAGCTCCAGCGTCAGGCTATGGGCAGGTATGCCGTGAAGTTGCAGCAGGCCCTGCAATATCTGGGGAAAGTGCGTGCGCTCAAGCATACGTCCGGGAATGTTCACCGCCACCGGCAGCACCTGGCCGGTCTCGCCCATGACCTGATTGGCCAGGCCCAGTGCCTGTTCCAGCACATGCCAGGTAAAGGCCTCTTCCATGCCGGCAAACTCCAGCACCGGCAGGAACTCATCGGGCAGCAGCAATTGAGCTTCCGGCAACTGCCAGCGCGCCAACGCCTCCACCCCTTGCAACACCCCGGCCTGGCTGACGATAGGTTGATACCAGACCCTGCCACAGGCTGCGATGGTCGCCTGGCTGACATCCGCCGACGGCGGCAGTTGCTCCCTGGCGTTCAACCCCAGCAACTGGCGCACACGCTCCCAGGACAGCGCCGCTGGCCCCGGCCGCAAATGCCTCTGGCAGTCAGCCAATACTTGCCCAATCAGCGTTGCCGAGGCCGGCTTGGGCAAACACGCCAGCACATTGAGGCCCAATTGCCGCGCCATATTCGCCACGCCTTCGAGCACATCGGGCTCAGCATTGCTAAGCAGGACTAACACCTGGGCCAAACGATGCTCGGCCAGCTCACGGATCAACTCCAGGCCATCGCCGCGCTCCAGGTACAGATCGCAGATGGCGATATCCACCGGCCCTTTACTGTCCAGGGACTGACGGGCCGTTTCGACATCTTCTGCGGTCAACACATTGAACACACCGTTGGCATTGAGCATCTGGTGCAGTGCCATCAGTTGAAACGGGTTATCTTCGAGGATCAGTACATTGAGAGAGCGCATGGGTCATGGAGTCGATACTGGGAAAAGTCCCCCACAGTAGCCATAAGCCGCGAAGCGCCCCATAGGACGCGTCCGAAATGAGTCGCCTGTAGGAGCGAGCTTGCTCGCGAAAAACGTCAACGATAACGTGTGTTCCCTGAATAGACGCGGCGCCTGTGCGGTTTTCGCGAGCAAGCTCGCTCCTACAAGTCCAGATAAGGCTGCAGGTCGCGACGAAACGCCTTGAGCACCTCGGACAACCTCAACCACGGCTCCTCAAGCTCAGCCCCACGCTGCTCCCGCGCGCATTGCTCAAGCGCCACACAAGCCTTGGCCAACGGCAACGCATCCACCAGCGAACAAATGCCCTTGAGCCGATGCAACGCCGCATTCAAGCGCGCCACATCACGCTCGGCCAGGGCGCTGGCCAACACCTCATGTTCGTGGTCCAGGCTTTTGGCCAGTTCCTGCAACATGCTGTGCAGCACCGGCCCATCGGCCTGGGTCATGGTACGCAGGGCCTGGATATCGAATGAACGCTGCGGCGCCACCTGCGCCAGCACGCGGGTCCAGTGCTCCAGGGTCACCGGCTTGACCAGCAGCTCATCCATCCCCGCATCCTCGCAGCGTCGTTGTTCATCTTTCATTGCGTTCGCCGTGCAACCGATCAACGCACAACGGGGCCGATGCTCTTGGGCTTCGATACGCCGGACCGCCTCGCTCAGGGCATAGCCGGACATACCCGGCATCTGGCAATCGGTCACCAGCACGTCAAAACGCTGCTCACGCCAGCGCTGCAAGGCGGCCTCGGCCGAATCCAGGGCGATCACCTGATGCCCCAGAAACTGCAACTGCTGCGCCAGCACCAGACGGTTGGCGGCCAAATCATCCACCACCAGCACCGACAGGCTGCGACCTGCAGCAGGTAAGGCTGGTGCAGGCGTGGCCGGCACATCGTCGGTGCTGACCCGATCAAGACGCAGATCGATGCATACCTCGGTGCCCTCACCCACCACGCTTGCCAGGTGAATGCGACCGCCCATCAATTCCACCAATTGCTTGCAGATACTCAGGCCCAGCCCGGTGCCGCCATGTTCCGCTGCGGTCAATGCGCTCACTTGAGTAAATGGCTTGAACAACCGCGGCTGCTGCTCGGCGCTGATGCCTGGGCCGCTGTCCTCGACGCACAGGTGCAGGTATTCGTTATTGGACTCATCCCGCTGGCAGGTGACGCTGAGCCTCACCCCGCCCTGCTCGGTAAACTTCAGCGCATTGCCCAGCAGGTTGTGCATCACCTGGCGTAAACGCAGCGGATCGAACCAGTAATAGCCCTTGGCCGCCGGATCAAACGCCAGGGTCAAATGCAGGCCCTTTTTTTGCGCCGTGGCTTCGAACAGGCGCTGGATGCCTTCGAAAAAGCTCCTTAATTCGGTGGTTTGCGGTACCAGTTGCAGGTGACCGGCTTCGATCTTGGCCAGGTCCAGGCTGTCGCCCATCAGCGCGATCAGCTCGCGCGCCGAACGATGGGCCACCTGCAAGGCTTCAGAGACGGGCTGGCCGCTGGCAAGGCAGCGTTCCTGCTCCAGTTCGAGCAACCCGATGATAGCGGTCATGGGTGTACGAATCTCATGACTCAATGCAGAAAGAAATGCACTTTTGGCGTAGTTGGCTTCGTCGGCAGCCTGGCGGGCATCCATCAATTGGTGCTCCAGGTCTTTGCGTTCGTTGATATCGATCCAGCCACCCAGCAGCCCCTGCAAGCGGCCCTGAGCATCGAAGAACGGCACCGTCCACTGGTAAACGTGAAAGCTGCCGCCGTTGAACTCCAGCTCGCGATCGACAAACAACGACTGTTGCGTGGCCAATTGTTCCATATGGCCGGCGTGCAGGCGCGCCGCTGTGGCCTCAGGCATTACCCCACTCTCCATCAGCGTCAGCCCCTGAATCAGCTCAAGCCGGGTCGCCAGTTGCTGTTCATAGCTTTTGTTGCAGGTCACCAGCCGACCGGCCAGGTCACGCACGAACAGCGGGTTGGGCATACCGTCGAGCAACGCGCGTTTAAACGCCAATTGGTCATTGAGCCGCTGCTCGGCTTCCAGCCGCTGACGAATCTGACGCTTGAGCCGGCTGTTCCACACCAGCGACACCAGCACAAACAGCAACGCCGTGGCCACCGTCCAATACGCCCAGGGCGGCACCCGTTGCCAGGCTGGCACCGGAATCGCCACAGCACCGATCCAGCGCAGGCGCAGTGCGCTCAGCTCGGCCACCGGCAAGGCTTCCAGGGCCTTGTTGAGGATACTCAGCAGTTCAGGCTGGTCCTTGCGTACCGACAGGCAATTGGATGACCACTTGCCGTCGACGCTGCGGCCGATACGCAAACCTTCCTGGGAGTAACTCTGTACCTCCACTTCGGTTTGCAGCGTGGCAGCGGCCTCGCCCCGTTGCACCAGTTCACGGGCCTGGGCGTAATTGTCTACCAGGCGCAGCTTGATCTGCGGGTGCATCTGGCGGACGTAACTCTCCAGCACATGGCGCGCCGGCAGCGCCAGAACCTTACCGTCCAGCTGCTTCAAGCCCGTCAGCGGCGTGGCGTCGGCGCGCTCCACGAACACCCAGCCGGAGCCGCCAAAGCCATGGCTGAAGTCGAGCAGCGCCCTGCGCTCCTGATTCGATGCCAGGGTGGTGTTCATCTGCGCCCTGCCGGTTTCCAGCCATTCCAGGGTTTGCGCGGTGGAGTGCACCTCTTCGAAGACAAACTGCAAACCGGTCATGCGCGAAATGCGGTGCAGCAGGTCGACATTCAAACCCACCCAGTGGCCGTCCTTATCCCTGAAGATATAGGGCGACATTTGCTGGGCCACCACTACCACATGGGGATGCTGCAACAGCCAGGTGCGCTCCGCGGCGGACAACTCTACGCGCTCACCGCGAAAGCCGACGCCAAGCCCTGTCGTCCAGCGGCCCAGGATCTCCCGCTGTACCGACTCGTCAATGCTCGCCAAGGCGCGGTTCATCATCGCCCCCAGCAATGGATCGGCCTGGCGGGTGGCAAAGGCAAAGCCGATGGGCGCCAGCCGGCTTTGTTCCTTGATCTGCAACCCCAGGTAAGGCCGCAGCGATTTGTAGGCCCGCACAATCACTTCATTGCCGATAAACGCATCGGCATCCCCTTGCTTGAGCGCTTCCAGGCCGCTGTAGAGGTTGGGTGCGAGCATGATGTGACTATCGGGGTAAGACGCCTGCACGTTGTGCACATTGGCGTAGCCATCAAGCAATACGACTTTCTTGCCCGCCAGGTCATCCTCTTGAAACTCATCACGACGCAGCACCACCACCGACCGGTCGGGCATGTAGTCCTGGGTGAACTGCAAGCCGGGCACATCGCGCTCGTAGCCGTTGGCGCTGGTCAGAATATCGATGGCCCCGCTGCGCAACGCCTCGACCGCCTGGGCTCGCTCGGCAAAGCCCAGTACCTGCATCGGCACCTGCAAGCGTGCGCCGACCAGGCTCAGGTAATCGGCACTGATGCCCTGATAGCGGTTGCGGTCGCGGGTGATATCGATCGGCTGATAGTCATCAATGGAGATACCCACCTTCAACGTCCGATGGGCCGCCAGCCACTGCTGCTCTGCGGGCGCCAGGGGCAAAGGCTCAAGCGGGATAAACGCCGGCACCAGCTTGAAGGGCAGGCTGACGGCCGCCAGGCTTACCGGTAGTTGGGTGAGCCACAGCACACACATCAGCCGCAATGTCCGTTGAATCAAAACCTGCACCGATTTAGCTTCCTTGATTGGGCGAAGGGACAAGTATGGCTCGCCAAAATAAAAAAGCCCGTCACGAGGACGGGCTTGGCCGACTGCAAAAAAGCTAACTGCCGGATGTAATCTGACCAACTGTGGAAATCAGAGCGGCTTGCCGCGGTTACCGTGCTGGCTGACAAACGCCTGCACCGCCTTCAGGTCATTGGCCAACACGGTGCAGCGCTCTTCGCGCGCGAACAGGTCGGTCAAATGTTCCGGCAGTTCCAGCGCCTTGCCAATGCCGGCTTTCTCGACCGCTTCCGGGAACTTGACCGGGTGCGCGGTACCGAGGATCACCATTGGAATATCCAGGCTGCGGCGGCATTCGCGGGCGGCTTTCACGCCGATAGCTGTGTGCGGGTCGAGCACTTCGCCGGTCTCGGCATAGACCTGCGCGATGGTTTCGCAAGTCTGCGCATCGTCCACGGCCAGGGAATCGAACAGCTTGCGGGTTTCGGTCCAGCGCTCTTGCTCGACGCTGAAACCGCCACCTTGCTTGAAGCTGTTCATCAACTCGGCCAGGGCTGCGCCGTTGCGACCGTGCATGTCGAACAGCAAGCGTTCGAAGTTCGACGACACCATGATGTCCATGGACGGCGACAGCGTGGCGTGAAGGGTTTCCTTCACATACTGGTTGCCGCTCATGAAGCGATGCAGGATGTCGTTGCGGTTGGTGGCGACGATCAACTGGTTGATCGGCAGGCCCATGTTGCGCGCCAGGTAACCGGCAAAAATGTCGCCGAAGTTGCCGGTAGGCACCGAGAACGACACCGAACGCGCCGGGCCGCCCAACTGCAGCGAAGCGTGGAAGTAGTAGACGATCTGGGCCATGATCCGCGCCCAGTTGATCGAGTTCACCGCCACCAGGCGTGTGCCCTTGAGGAAGCTCTGGTCAGCGAAGCTGTTCTTGACCATTTCCTGGCAGTCATCGAAGTTGCCTTCGATGGCGATGTTGTGGATGTTCTCACCGAAGATGGTGGTCATCTGGCGACGTTGCACCTCCGACACGCGCTTGTGCGGGTGCAGGATGAAGATGTCGACGTTTTCGCAGTGCTTGCACCCTTCGATGGCCGCCGAGCCGGTATCGCCGGAGGTAGCACCGATGATCACCACGCGCTCGCCACGTTTTTCCAGCACGTAGTCGAGCAGGCGACCGAGCAGTTGCAGGGCGAAGTCCTTGAACGCCAGGGTCGGGCCGTGGAACAGCTCCAGTACCCACTCATTGCCGTTCAGTTGGCGCAGGGGCGCGATGGCGTTGTGGGAAAACACGCCATAGGTTTCTTCCAGAATCTTCTTGAAGTCCGCATCCGGAATGCTGCCGGTGACGAACGGGCGCATCACTCGGAAAGCCAGCTCGTGATACGGCAGGCCGGCCCAGGAGGCGATTTCTTCCTGGGTGAAGCGTGGCAGGTTTTCCGGCACATACAGGCCGCCGTCGGTGGCAAGGCCTGCCAGCAGAACGTCTTCGAAATTCAGGGCCGGTGCCTGGCCGCGGGTGCTGATGTAACGCATGACTGGCTCCTCTAAAACATTCTCGAACAGGGGCCGCCGAATGGACGGGGCCCCTGGAACAAATCGGTTAGTTCAAGTGCTCGACGCGAATGCGCACCACCGGGCCGACCACGCCTTGCAGGGCTTCGAGGGCATGGATGGCATCGTTGATGTGCTGTTCGAGCACGCGGTGGGTCAGCAGGATCATAGGCACCTGGCCGTTTTGCTCCTCGACTTCCTTCTGCATGATCGACTCGATGTTGATACCGCGCTCCGACAGGATGCTGGCTACCTGGGCCAACACGCCTGGATGGTCCTGGGCCTGGATGCGCAGGTAGTAGGCACTTTCGCAGGCTTCGATCGGCAGGATCGGGTGGGCCGACAGCGAGTCCGGCTGGAAGGCCAGGTGCGGCACGCGGTTTTCCGGGTCGCTGGTCATGGCGCGAACCACGTCCACCAGGTCGGCGATCACCGACGATGCGGTCGGCTCCATGCCGGCACCGGCGCCGTAGAACAAGGTAGAACCGGCGGCGTCGCCGTTGACCATCACCGCGTTCATCACACCATTGACGTTGGCGATCAGGCGGTCGGCCGGGATCAGCGTTGGGTGAACCCGCAACTCGATGCCCGCCGGGGTGCTGCGCGCCACGCCCAGGTGCTTGATACGGTAGCCCAGGGCTTCGGCATAGTTGACGTCGGCGGTGGTCAGCTTGGTGATGCCTTCGGTGTAGGCCTTGTCGAACTGCAGCGGGATACCAAAGGCGATGGAGGCCAGGATGGTCAGCTTGTGGGCGGCGTCGATGCCTTCCACGTCGAACGTCGGGTCGGCTTCGGCGTAACCCAGGGCCTGGGCTTCGGCCAGCACGTCTTCGAAGGTACGGCCCTTCTCGCGCATTTCGGTGAGGATGAAGTTACCGGTGCCGTTGATGATGCCGGCTACCCAGTTGATGCGGTTGGCGGACAGGCCTTCACGGATCGCCTTGATCACCGGGATACCACCGGCCACCGCGGCTTCAAACGCCACGATCACGCCCTTCTCGCGGGCCTTGGCGAAGATCTCGTTGCCGTGCACGGCGATCAGCGCCTTGTTGGCGGTGACCACGTGCTTGCCGTTCTCGATGGCCTTGAGCACCAGCTCGCGGGCCACGGTGTAGCCGCCTACCAGCTCGATAACGATATCGATCTCAGGGTTGGTGGCTACGGCGAACACATCGTTGGTAATCGCGATACCGGTCGTTTCGAACTGAGGCTTTGGCGAACGCGTGGCAATCTGCGCCACTTCAATCCCGCGACCTGCGCGGCGGGAAATTTCTTCAGCGTTACGCTGAAGTACGTTGAAGGTACCGCCACCGACGGTCCCTAACCCACAGATGCCTACTTTGACCGGTTTCACTGAAGAACTCCCCATGAAACGGCCGACGCTAGGTCGGCCGTGAAAACAGCCGCACAACTGCGGCTCTCAATTAATGACCCGCCGACGGTTCGGCGGGCCATGATCGTCAAAGGCTCAACGATAAATGCTTACTTGGCACCCAGTGCCAGTTTGGCAACTTGCGGCGCCGGCTGGTAGCCCGGAATCACCTGGCCGTCGGCCAAAACGATGGCCGGTGTACCGTTCACACCAATGGACTGGCCCAGGGCGAACTGCTTGGAAACCGGGTTGGCGCATTTGGCCGATTTGATTTCCTTGCCGTCGACCATCTTGTCCATGGCCGCTTTCTTGTCGGCCGAGCACCACACCGCCTGCAACTGCTCGTCACCCGGCGAACCCAGGCCCTGACGCGGGAAGGCGACGTAGCGCACTTCCACGCCCAGCTTGTTCAGTGCCGGGATTTCAGCGTGCAGCTTGTGGCAGTACGGGCAGGTGGTGTCGGTGAACACGGTGATATGGGTCTTGGTTTCGCCAATGGCGGGGTAAACCACGGTTTCAGCCACCGGGATGCCGTTGATCAGCTTCGACACGCCCAGGCGCTCGGCCTTCTCGGTCAGGTTGACCGGCTTGCCATCCTTGAGCTGGAACAGGTAGCCCTGCACGATGTACTGGCCATCGGCGCTGGCGTACAGCACACGGCTGCCCTTGAGCTTGACTTCATACAGGCCGGCCATGGGGCTGGCGCTGATGCTTTCAATAGGCGTGTCGAGCGCCAGGTTGGCCAGGCTCTTGCGAATGGTTTGCTCGGCCGCATCATCGGCGACCGCAAAGGTGGAAACCAACGCAATGGCTGCGGCGGCAATAATCTGGGTCAAGCGCATGGGAACTCCTGAAGGCAGAGGCAGGGACGGGAGCAGAATACTGATCTGGAACACAACGGGTGCCGTCCCCTTTGCGAACCGGCAAAGCCTACCACAGTTGGGCGGGAGGGCAGACCGCGACAGCTAAAATGGGCCATTTCTGACGGTTTTATCCGCGCGGGTGGTGCTTGGCGTGCATGTCCTGCAAACGTGCGCGTGCCACATGGGTGTAGATCTGGGTTGTGGATAAGTCGCTGTGCCCAAGCAGCATTTGCACCACGCGCAAATCCGCACCGTGGTTGAGCAAATGGGTGGCGAACGCATGGCGCAAGGTGTGGGGTGACAGCGCTTTGCCGATCCCGGCCACTTTGGCCTGGTGCTTGATGCGGTGCCAAAAGGTCTGGCGGGTCATCTGCTCGCCGCGCTGGCTGGGAAACAGCACGTCGCTGGGGCGCCCACCCAGCAGTTCGTGGCGCGCATCGCGCATGTAGCGCTCGACCCACACAATCGCCTCCTCGCCCATCGGCACCAGCCGCTCCTTGCTGCCCTTGCCCATCACGCGCAACACGCCCTGGCGCAGGTTGACCTGCTCCAGGGTCAGGCTGATCAGTTCGGTGACGCGCAGGCCGCAGGCATACAGCACCTCCAGCATGGCACGGTCGCGCTGGCCGATGGCCTCGCTCAGGTCCGGGGCCGCGAGCAGGGCATCGACGTCGGCTTCCGACAAGGATTTGGGCAACGGCCTGCCGAGTTGCGGCATGTCGATTTGCAGGGTCGGGTCGACGGCAATGAGTTTTTCCCGCAGCAGGTAGCGATAAAAGCCACGCACGCCGGAGAGGAATCGCGCAGTGGAGCGCGGTTTGTAGTTCTGCTCCAGGCGCCAGGCCAGGTGATCGAGGATCAACTCGCGCCCGGCATTGATCAGTTCGAGGTTTTTCTCCTGCAGCCAGCCGTTGAACAGCGCCAGGTCGCTGCGGTACGCCTGGCGTGTGTTGTCCGACAGGCCTTTTTCCAACCAGAGGGCGTCGAGGAAGCGGTCGATCAGGGGATGGTCAATGGCAGGCATGGGCACTCAAGCGACTTAGCACAAGGCAATACGCGTATTATTTAAGGAACTGTGACAAGAGCCATTAGTCTTTCATAGCCCGCTATTTCAAGGAACAGGAAGCTTTAATGAACGAACAACAGATTTTGTTGGCTTTTGGCGGCATTGGCGTGGCCGCACTCGGCTGCCAGTGGCTGGCCTGGCGCCTGAAACTGCCAGCGATTCTGTTTCTTCTGCTGAGCGGGATTCTGGCAGGGCCGATACTCGGATGGCTCGACCCGCAAGAAATGTTCGGCCCTCTGTTGATGCCGTTGGTGTCGTTGGCAGTGGCGCTGATCCTGTTTGAGGGCAGCCTGACCCTGCACCTGTCGGAATGGAAGGAAATCGGCAGCGTCGTCCACCGACTGGTCACCGTCGGCGCCCTCTCGACCTGGGCGGTGATCACCCTGGCCACCCACTGGCTGCTGGGCTTCGACTGGATGCTGGCGCTGCTGTTCGGCACCCTGACACTGGTCACCGGCCCGACGGTGATCGTGCCCATGCTGCGCGTGGTACGCCCCAAAGCCTCCATCGCCAATATCCTGCGCTGGGAAGGCATCGTCATCGACCCGATTGGCGCACTGCTGGCGGTAGTGGTGTATAGCTTCATCATCGCCAGTGCGTCGGGCGATGGTTTGAGCCACAGCCTGCTGACCTTCGGCGGCGTCATCCTCTGCGGCAGCCTGTTCGGCATCGCCGGTGGCTGGGTACTGGGGCAGATCATGCGCCGCCAGTGGTTGCCGGAATACCTGCATAACCTGGCGACACTGGCAGGCGTGCTGGGCATCTTCATTGCCTCCAACCAGGTGATGCATGAGTCCGGCCTGCTGGCGGTCACGCTGATGGGCATGTGGATGGCGAACATGAAAGGCGTGGATGTACGGCACATCCTGCACTTCAAGGAAAACCTCAGCGTGTTGCTGATTTCCGGGCTGTTTATCCTGCTGGCGGCACGCCTGGACCTGAACGCCATGATCGCCCTGGGGCCGTTCGTGTTGATCCTGCTGTTGATCATCCAATTCATTGCACGCCCGTTGAACGTGGCGCTTTCGACCTTTGGCTCGGGGTTGAACTGGCGCGAGCGCGCACTGCTGGCCTGGATCGCCCCACGGGGCATTGTGGCGGCGGCGGTGTCAGCGATCTTTGCGATCCGTCTGGATGAGGCTGGCCACGAAGGCGCGTTGTTGCTCGTTCCGCTGACCTTCGCGGTGATCATCGGCACCGTGGTGCTGCAAAGCGCCACGGCACGCCCCTTGGCCCGCCTGCTGAAAGTCGCCGAGCCGGCGCCCAGCGGCTTCCTGATCGTGGGTGCGAACGGCCCGGCGCGGGCACTCGGTAAAGCGTTGCAGCAATTGGGCAGCCGCGTGTTACTGACGGATTCCAGCTGGGAAAACATCCGCGCCAGTCGTATGGAAGGCTTGCCTACGTACTTCGGCAACCCGGCTTCCCAGCATGCCGAGTCCCATCTGGACCTGGTCGGCCTGGGACATCTGCTCGCGCTCTCGCCTTCTGGCGAACTGAATGCCTTGGCCACCATGCGTTTTCGCCATGACTTCGGCCATCGCCTGTTCGCCCTGGCCAGCAGCCAGGAAAACCGTCGCACCGACAAGCACAAGGCCAGCCATGAACACCGTGGCCATTTGCTGGGCAGCCAACCTTTGAGCTACACCAAACTGGCCAGCCTGTTGGGCCAGGGCGCCGAACTGTATAGCACCAACCTCACCGACGGCTTTGGCTGGGAGCAGTACCAGGCGTTGCACGGCGAGCGGGCTACCTTGCTGTTTGCCCGGGACACCAGCGGCTGGGTGCATGTGGTCTCGCCCGAGAACAATTTGAAGCCTGTAGCGGGCTGGACCTTGCTGGCGGTCATTCAACCGCAGGCCAGCACCACCGAGTAATCAGTCAACAAAGCCAGGCAGTACCGGGACAGGGCGTTTATCTGCGTCAATCGCGACGAAGCTGAACACGCCCTGGATCGCCCTTTCACGGCCATCAGCGCTCATGCTCTCGACGAACACTTCAACCTCGACCTTGAGGCTGGTGTTGCCGACCTTGATCACCCGACCGATCAGCTCAACGATAGAGCCGGCCGGGATCGCGTGGTTGAAGTCGATACGGTCGGTGGAGACCGTCACCAAAGGCAAGCGACAGAAACGCGTGGCGGTGATGAACGACACTTCGTCCATCCATGCCAGGGCGGTGCCGCCGAACAGGGTGTTGTGGTGGTTGGTGGTGGGCGGGAACACGGCCTTGGTCACGTGAGTGACGGACAGGTCGGTACGGCGTTGGATTTCTTCGAGGCGGGTGGTCATGGGTCAATACCGGCGTATAGGCAAATTTCAGGCACAAAAAAGCAGCCCGTAGGCTGCTTTTTTCTGCATCGGGAAGCTGGACTTAAGCCAGTTTTTCCTTGATGCGAGCTGCTTTACCGGACAGGTCACGCAGGTAGTACAGCTTGGCTTTACGTACGTCACCGCGACGCTTGACGGCCATGCTGTCGATTTGCGGGCTGTAGGTCTGGAAAGTACGCTCTACGCCAACACCGTTAGAGATTTTACGAACAGTGAAAGCACTGTTCACACCACGGTTACGCTTGGCGATTACCACGCCTTCGAACGCTTGCAGACGCGAACGGTCGCCTTCCTTCACTTTCACCTGAACGACAATGGTGTCGCCCGGGGCAAAGGTAGGGATCTCTTTGGTCATCTGCTCTGCTTCGAGTGCAAGGATGATTTTGTTAGTCATGCTGTGCTCCTAAGGTAAGTCAATGGACCTACCATCGATACGTTGTTAACTATCGTCCCGCGCGAGGATGTATTCCTCGAGCAGCTTCTTCTCTTCTCCAGAAAGCGAGCGGCTTTCCAGAAGATCGGCGCGTCGTTCATAGGTCCGACCAAGGGACTGCTGTAAACGCCAACGCCGGATGTGTGCGTGATTGCCACTTAGCAATACGTCGGGAACACGCTGATCCACATACACCTCCGGACGGGTGTAGTGCGGGCAATCCAGCAAACCATCCGTGAAGGAATCTTCCTCCGCGGAGTCCGCATGCCCTAAAGCTCCGGGCAGCAGTCGTGTAACCGCATCTATCAGGACCATCGCCGGCAGCTCGCCGCCAGACAGGACATAGTCCCCAATCGACCACTCTTCATCGACATGAGCTTCAATAAAACGCTCGTCAATGCCTTCATAGCGACCGGCAATCAGGATCAAACTTTCCTCATTCGCCAGTTCGCGTACCGCCGCCTGTTTCAGCTGACGGCCTTGAGGGGACAGGTAAATTACCTTCGCCTTCTCCCCGGCGGCTGCCTTGGCCTGAACCAACGCGTCTTCCAGGGGTTTGATCTTCATCACCATGCCCGGGCCACCGCCAAATGGGCGATCGTCCACAGTGTGATGTCGATCCGTCGTGTAGTCTCGCGGGTTCCAACAGGTGAGCTGCAACAGCCCCTGTTTCACCGCCCGACTGGTGATGCCGTACTCGCTGATGGCGGAAAACATCTCGGGAAACAAACTGATCACTTCAATGCGCAAATTAGCCACGCTTAGAAGTCCGCGTCCCATTCCACCTTCATCTCGCCCGCTGCCAGGTCGACGGCCAACACGCATTGCTCGGTATAGGGCAATAGGCGTTCGCGATCATCCAGGCTGCCAGCGCAAGGCTTGACCACCATTACATCATTGGCGCCGGTTTCCAGAAGATGATCGATTTTCCCCAGCAATTGCCCGAGTTGATCAATAACCTTCAGACCTTCCAGCTGGTACCAGTAGTACTCGCCGTCGGTCAATTCAGGGAACAGGTTGCGCGGCACGCAGATCTCATAACCGGCCAGAAGACGAGCTTCTTCACGATCATCAAGACCCTTGAGCTTTGCGACCAGGAACTTGTCGCTCCCGCGTCCACTGACCAGCTCGACCTGTTTCACGCTGCCTTCGCGCTTGAGCGTCCAGGTTTTGTACTGCAACAGGTTTTCAGTCGGATCAGTAAAGGAATACACCTTCACTTCGCCGCGAACGCCATGAACAGAGTAAATCTTGCCGATAACGATCAAATCATCAGCAACAGCTGGCGTCGCGTTCATATTGCTCAGGCTGCGGCCTTAGCCGAGTCCTTCAACAGTTTTGCAACGCGCTCGGATGGCTGTGCGCCAACGCTCAGCCAGTAGGCTACGCGCTCTTGGTTCACGGACAGACGAACTTCTTGACCACGAGCAACAGGGTTGAAGAAACCAACCTGTTCCTTGTGCGAACCGTCACGCGGGTTGCGGCTGTCGGTTACGGTCAAGTGGTAAAACGGGCGCTTTTTGGAGCCGCCAAGGGCAAGACGGATTGTTAGCATGTGAACATCGTTCCTGTAGTCGGTGCTGCAAATCTAAATGCACAGCGGGCATAGGTGCCCGAAAGGCCGCATATTCTAAGGAATATCCGGACTTTTGCAAATGTCTTTTTCTGGCGCCTATCAGCGTGCCATTCAGATCTGCTATAGAGCCGTCGGTTAAAACGGCGAGTCAGCGCCCGCCAACGGCGGGTTTGCTGGAGATCCCACATCCTTGTGGGGCGGAGCGCAAGCAAGGCTTGCGCTCGAATACTTTACATTTTAGGCATGCCGCCGCCGGGCAACATACCGCCCATGCCGCGCATCATCTTGGCCATACCGCCCTTGGCGGAGAATTTCTTCATCATCTTCTGCATCTGCTTGTGCTGCTTGATCAAGCGACCGATGTCCTGCACCTGGGTGCCGGAACCCATGGCGATCCGGCGCTTGCGCGAACCGCTGATCAGCTCAGGGTCGCGGCGCTCGGCCGGGGTCATAGAGTTGATGATGGCTTCCATCTGCTTGAACTGTTTCTCTGCCGCGCCCTGGGCGTTGCCCATTTGCGCCAGGTTCACACCGCCGATGTTGGGCAGCTTGTCCATCAGACCGCCGAGGCCGCCCATGTTCTTCATCTGTTGCAGCTGGTCGCGGAAGTCTTCGAGATCGAAGCCCTTGCCCTTCTTCAGCTTCTTGGCCAGTTTGTCGGCCTTGTCCTTGTCGAGCGTGGCTTCGGCCTGCTCGATCAGGCTGAGCACGTCACCCATGCCAAGGATGCGCGAGGCGATACGCTCAGGGTGGAACGGTTCGAGCGCTTCGCTCTTCTCGCCCATACCGATGAACTTGATCGGCTTGCCAGTAATGGCACGTACCGACAGCGCGGCACCGCCACGGGCGTCGCCGTCGACCTTGGTGAGGATCACGCCGGTCAGCGGCAGTGCGTCACCAAAAGCCTTGGCGGTGTTGGCCGCATCCTGGCCAGTCATGGCGTCGACCACGAACAGGGTCTCGACCGGGTTGATCGCGGCATGCAGCGCCTTGATCTCGCCCATCATCTCTTCGTCGATGTGCAGGCGACCGGCGGTATCGACGATGACCACGTCGATGAACTTGAGCTTGGCTTCTTTAATAGCCGCGTTGGCGATGTCGACCGGCTTCTGGCTCAGGTCGGACGGGAAGAAGGTCACGCCCACTTCGCCCGCGAGCATTTCCAACTGCTTGATGGCCGCCGGACGGTACACGTCGGCCGATACCACCATCACGGATTTCTTCTTGCGCTCTTTGAGAAAGCGCGCCAGTTTGCCGGCGGTGGTGGTTTTACCCGCACCTTGCAGGCCGGCCATCAACACGACGGCTGGCGGCACGGCGCTGAGGTTCAGGTCTTCGTTGGCCGCGCCCATCAGGCTTTCGAGTTCGGCCTGGACGATCTTCACAAAGGCCTGGCCCGGCGTCAGGCTGCGGGACACTTCGGTGCCGACCGCACGTTCCTTGACCGAGTTGACGAAGTCCTTCACCACCGGCAAAGCCACGTCGGCTTCCAGCAACGCCATGCGCACTTCACGCAGGGTGTCTTTAATATTGTCCTCGGTCAGCTTGGCCTTGCCGGTAACGTGGCGCAGCGTCTGCGAGAGACGGTCAGTCAAGTTTTCAAACATGCGCGATCCTTTCAGGCCCTATTCATCGAAATGCAGGTAGACCGAGGTAATGGCGGCCCAGGCTGGGGGAAATCGCTATTAAAAACAGCGTTCGCCGAGCCTGCGGCGTGGGCAGGTCGCGGATTATAGCGAAGACTGCGCCCATGCACACCCGCTGTCTGGCCCGGGAGTCTTTCGTGCAACGCAGGTGTGTGCCAAACTCAACGCCTTTCGGGCTTGCCTACCAGGATTTATGCTCCCCTTGTCACCCAGTTTGCTACCCAGCCTCGCCGCCGCCATTCTGTATGCCGCTGCGACTCTCTATCAGGGCACTCGTCTGGCCCAAGGCACCAAAGCGGACAAACGTCTGCTCGTCGGCCTTGGCGTGCTGGCCCTGCTGGCCCATGCCGCCAGCCTGTTCACCCACCTGATGACCCCGGTCGGCCTGGGCCTGGACTTTTTCAGCGCCGCCAGCCTGATCGCCGCGGCCGTCATCGCGTTGACGCTGCTGGCCTGCTACCGGATTCCGGTGGAGAACCTGCTGGTGCTGCTATTCCCCCTGGGAATGCTCACGGTGCTGCTGGCGCAGTTCACCCCCACCGGCACCGTACAGGTGATCGACGAGGAGCCGGGCATCCTCGCCCACATCCTGCTGTCGATCCTCGCCTACGGCATGTTCACCATCGCGGTGTTCCAGGCCCTGCTCCTGCTGCTGCAGGATCACCAGCTCAAGCACAAGCACCCGTCCGGGTTGATCAAGAACTTCCCGCCGCTGCAAACCATGGAAAGCCTGCTGTTCGGGTTCCTGTGGGCCGGCTGGACCCTGCTGTCGCTGTCGCTGATCTCAGGCTGGCTGTTCGTCGAAAACCTGTTTGCCCAGCACCTGGTCCATAAAACCTTGCTGGCGTGCCTGGCCTGGGTCGTGTTCAGCGTGCTGCTGTGGGGGCGCAACCGCCTCGGCTGGCGAGGGCACAAGGCCATCCGCTGGACCCTGGCCGGTTTCTGCCTGTTGATGCTGGCCTATTTCGGCAGCAAGCTGGTTCGCGAATACATCCTGCATATCTGACGGGCAGTGATCATGGACAACTTGCCCTTAGGGCCGACGCTCGCCGTAATTGCCCTGCTGATTCTATGGGCAGCACTGTTTACCGCCATTGAAGCCGCACAACAACACCTGCTGGCCCTACGCCCTGGCACACGCCAGGGCGACAAGGCAGCCGCACGCCTGAGCTTCCCGCGCCATAGCCTGATCCTGTGCAACAGCCTGTGCCGCGCCGCCGTGGTGATTCTCTGCACCCTGTTGGCGATCTATGCCTGGGCAGAGAACGGGCCCTGGCTAGGCTGGCTGATTTCCTGCGCAGGGCTGCTGGTGCTGGCCGACTACCTGCCCCGTACCCTGGCTACCCGTCACCCCCAAGCAGTGCTGGGCTTTGGCAATACATTGCTGGGCGTGCCGCTGAAAATCCTTTACCCGCTGGCCTGGCTGCTCAATGGCATCAGCCAGCTGTTATTGCGCCCGTTTGCGCGCAAATCCGGCGTGGTGAAAAACAGCGACGAGCCCCTGCCCGACCATGATGACGACCCAGAGCCCGACACCGACGCCGACCGCACTCCCGGCCTGCCCGGTATCCATGCCCTGGACAACATCACGGTCAACGACATCCTGGTGCCGCGCAGCGAAGTGGACGGCATCAACCTTGATGAGTCGATAGAAGACATCATCGAACAGTTGCGCACCTCGCCGCGCACCCGCCTGCCCGTGTTCCACAGCGACATCAACCAGGTGCAGGCCGTGCTCAATACCCGGCAGGTCCAACACCTGCTGCCCGACGCCAGCCTGACCAAAGAGGCCCTGCTCGCCGCCTGCCACGAGCCTTACTTTGTGCCGGAAAGCACGCCGTTGCAGCTGCAACTGCTGAATTTCCACAAACAGCAGCGGCGCCTGGGCATGGTGGTGGACGAGTACGGTGAAGTGCTGGGCATCGTCACCCTTGAAGATATTCTGGAAGAGATCGTCGGCGAATTCGAAAGCGATCAGGCGGTGGATAACCCGCATATCGAAGCCCAGCCCGATGGCCGCTACATCATCGACGGTGCTGCCTCGATCCGTGAACTGAACAAGAGCCTGGGCTGGCACCTGCCCAGCGACGGCCCCAAGACCCTCAACGGCCTGGTGACCGAGGCGCTGGAAACCATTCCCGATTGCGCGGTATGCCTGAAAGTCGGCCGCTATCGCCTGGAAATCCTCGAGACCGAGGACAACCGGGTGAGCAAGGTGTTGATCTGGCATACCAGCCGTGTGCCCGTCGCCGCCTGACCTCAACAGGCTCAACCCGCTCAATGTGGGAGCTGACTTGTGTGGGAGCCGGGCTTGCCCGCGATGCAGGCGCTTAGGGGTGTCAATCACACCGCAGTGATGCTATCGCAGGCAAGCCAGCTCCCACATTGATCCAGTTCCAGGCCATAGATCCTCGCCAGCCCCTTGTTGGATCCTTAGGCCCCTTCCTATAATCCCTGCGGCTTACCCAAGCCCCGCCAGACCGCGTGCTATCCGCACCCAGCGTGTCCTGGCACCGCCTTACCATGTCCGACCGGTGTTTGCTCCCATCCCGAGCCGCCCCGCGCACAGCCCTGATCCATGGGTGTTCGACCAATAATAATCCGCGTCCAAACGCGCAATAACCGTCAGGGATAACGTCATGAGCACCACCTACCAAGAGGCTGCGAGCGCCGCACCTGCCAACTCGACCGCCCGCGTCGCCACCGCGAGCATCGTCGGCACCGCCATTGAGTTCTACGATTTCTACATCTACGCCACGGCTGCCGCCCTGGTGATCGGCCCGGTGTTCTTCCCACAGACCTCCGGCACCGCGCAGATGCTGGCATCGTTCCTGACTTTCGGTATCGCTTTTATCGCCCGCCCTCTGGGGTCGGCGTTGTTCGGTCACTTCGGTGACCGTATCGGCCGTAAATCAACCCTCGTGGCTTCACTGTTACTGATGGGTGTATGTACTACCCTGATCGGCTTGCTGCCGGGCTACGACAGCATCGGTGCCTGGGCACCGATTCTCTTGTGTGTCTTGCGTTTCGGCCAAGGCCTCGGCCTGGGTGGAGAATGGGGCGGCGCGGCCTTGCTGGCGACCGAGAATGCCCCCAAGGGCAAGCGCGCCTGGTTCGGCATGTTCCCGCAACTGGGCCCGTCGATAGGCTTCCTGGCGGCCAACGGCTTGTTCCTGATTTTGGCCATGAGCCTGAATGACGAGCAATTTCGCAGCTGGGGCTGGCGCATTCCGTTCATCCTCAGCGCCGCACTGGTGATGGTGGGCCTGTATGCACGCCTCAAGTTGCATGAGACGCCGGTGTTCGCCAATGCAGTGGCCACGGAAAAGCCAGTGAAAGTGCCGCTGGTAGAACTGTTCAGCCAGCATTGGCTGCCGGTACTGCTGGGCGCCGCGTCGATGGTGGTGTGCTATGCGCTGTTCTATATCACCACGGCGTTTTCGTTGAGCTACGGTGTTTCCACCTTGGGCTACAGCCGTGAAACCTTCCTCGGCCTGCTGTGTTTCGCGGTGCTGTTCATGGGGCTGGCGACACCACTGGCCGCCCTGGCCAGTGATCGCTACGGGCGCAAGCCGGTGCTGATTGTAGGCGCGGTCCTGGCGATTCTGTCGGGCTTTACCATGGAGCCGCTGCTGACCCATGGCTCGACCTGGGCCGTGGCGCTGTTTCTGGCGTTGGAGCTGTTTTTGATGGGCGTGACCTTCGCACCGATGGGCGCGCTGCTGCCAGAACTGTTCCCGACCCGCGTGCGTTATACCGGTGCATCGGCAGCGTATAACCTGGGTGGGATCGTGGGGGCCTCGGCGGCGCCGTTCTTCGCGACCAAGCTGGTGGCGATGGGTGGTTTGAGTTATGTCGGGGGATATGTATCGGCGGCCGCGTTGCTGAGTTTGATTGCGGTGCTGTGCCTGAAAGAGACGCGGGATAACGACTTGAACAAGGTCGCCTGACCCCATGCTCGTTCCCACGCTCTGCGTGGGAATGCAGTTAGGGACGCTCTGCGTCCCCAAGCGCGACGCAGCGCGTCACAAGAGGCATTCCCACGCAAAGCGTGGGAACGAGCGTGGCGGCTTAGAGCTCTACAACAACTGCTTGGGAAGCACGGGTCGCCTTGGCACGAGCCGCTTCAATCGACTCGTCCCGCGCCAGCGCCACGCCCATACGGCGCTGGCCATTCACTTCAGGCTTGCCAAACAGACGCAACGCCGTATCCGGCTCGCTCAACGCAGCGCCGAGGTTGGCAAACGCCGTCTGGGTCGACTGCCCTTCCACCAGGATCACCGCCGACGCCGAAGGCCCGAATTGACGGATCAACGGGATCGGCAGGCCGAGGATGGCGCGTGCGTGCAAGGCAAACTGCGACAGGTCTTGGGAAATCAGGGTCACCAGGCCGGTGTCATGGGGGCGCGGCGACACTTCGCTGAACCACACCTGATCGCCCTTGATGAACAATTCCACGCCAAACAAGCCACGGCCGCCCAAGGCTTCGGTCACGGCTTTGGCAACGCGCTCGGACTCTGCCAGGGCAATCGGGCTCATGGCCTGCGGCTGCCAGGACTCCTGATAGTCGCCCTTCTCCTGGCGATGGCCCACCGGCGCGCAGAAAGTGGTACCGCCGATGTGACGCACGGTCAGCAGGGTGATTTCGTAGTCGAAGTCGATAAAGCCTTCGATGATCACCCGACCCTTGCCGGCACGCCCGCCTTCTTGGGCGTAGTCCCAGGCTTTCTGCACGTCGTCGGCGCTGCGCAACAGGCTCTGGCCCTTGCCCGACGAACTCATCACCGGCTTGACCACGCACGGAAAGCCCAGGTCCTGGACGGCCTTGCTGTAATCTTCGAAGGTATCGGCGAAGTGGTACGGCGAGGTCGGCAGGTCCAGTTCTTCGGCGGCCAGGCGACGGATGCCTTCACGGTTCATGGTCAGCGACGTGGCACGGGCGGTCGGGATGACGGTAAAGCCTTCGGCCTCCAGTTCCACCAGAGTGGCGGTGGCGATGGCTTCGATTTCCGGCACGATGAAATGCGGCTTCTCCGCCTCGATCACCGCACGCAATGCGGCCCCGTCGAGCATGTTGATCACATGGCTACGGTGCGCCACCTGCATGGCCGGCGCATTGGCGTAGCGATCCACGGCAATCACTTCAACGCCCAGGCGCTGCAGTTCGATTACCACTTCCTTGCCCAGCTCACCGCAGCCACACAGCAAAACGCGGGTCGCGGTTGGCGACAATGGAGTTCCGATTCGGGTCATCTCAGGTCCTCAGGGGAGCGGATCATGGGGGAGAAAGGCGGGCATTTTACATGAACTGTAAAAATTGGCCTCAGTTGGCGACAGCCCGCCGGCGGATGCGCCAGGCCATGATCAGCCAGACCACGGTGACACCGGCGAACTTGGACACCAACGCCGTGCCCGCCACCGCTGGGGTCAGTGCGCCGATCAGGCCGAAAAAGATAAAGGTATCGAGGGGAATGCTCAGCGCCGAACTTATCCACAGGCGGTCATGCAGCGGGCGCTTGGTGATGCTGAACACCAGCCAGTCGATGCACTCGGACACCGCAAACGCCGTGGCACTGGCCAGGGCAATGGACGGGTCGGAGGTGATATAGGAGAGCACCAGCGCCGCGAGCATGGCGATGATTGCGCCATGGCCGAAGCGGGTTTGCACCATGTCGCGCAGGATAAATACCAGGCCACCCCAGGCGGACCAGATGACGTCCAGGTGTGGGGCGGTGGAGAAGGCGAAGTTGATCAGCACGACGCTGCTGATATAGGCGATCAGGAAAAACATGGAGGATGGACCTGTGGGCAATGCCGCACAGGGTACACAATTACAAGGATGTCGTCTGGCAGGGCCTCATCGCAGGCAAGCCAGCTCCCACATTTGAAGGTATTCACACATCAAGGGTGGGAGCTGGCTTGCCTGCGATGGCGGCCTGTCAGGCGCCAGATTTCCCAGGGGTCATCCACACTATCCCACTCGCCACCGCCCGCTCATGGCACAACCCCAGCACCAGCCGGCGCTCGGCGTTGTCCATGCGGCTCCAGCGCGTAATCTCATCCACATTGCGCTGACAGCCGGTGCAGATATCGTCGTCGTCCAGTGCGCAAATACTCACGCACGGCGAGGCAACAGGCCGTTCAACCGTACTCATTCTTCCTGCTCAACCAGATCCCGCGCGTAACGCTGCGAGTTATGCACATAGTGCGCGGCGCTGGCTTCGAGCATGCGCTTTTGCGCCTCGGTCAGCTCACGCACCACCTTGCCTGGCGAGCCCATGACCAGCGAGCCGTCAGGAATTTCCTTGCCCTCACCGATCAGCGAGTTGGCGCCGATGATGCAGTGCTTGCCGATCTTGGCGCCATTGAGGATCACTGCGTTGATACCGATCAGGCTGTAGTCGTCAACGGTGCAGCCATGCAGCATGGCGTTATGGCCAATGGTCACGCCGGTGCCGAGGGTCAGCGGGTAGCCCATGTCGGTGTGCATCACGCTGCCGTCCTGCACGTTGCTGTTCTTGCCGATCAGGATCAGCTCGTTATCGCCACGCAACACCGCGTTGAACCAGACGTTGGCGCCCTCCTCCAGCTTGACCTTGCCCACCAGCGTGGCATTCGGTGCAACCCAACTGTCGGGATGGGTCTCGACGCGGGCGTCGCCCAGGCGGTATTTCATGGTTTTCCTCACGGCATGCCATTTGAACGATGGCTTATAGATTGATGAAGCTCTTGGGCGGCTGGTGCAGGCTGATCTTGGCATCGTCATAGAGCAGGTTGATCAGCTCGACGATCATGATCGCTGTCAGCCCCCAGATTTTGTATTCGCCGAACCTGTAGCTTGGCACGTACCAACTACGGCCCTGGTAATCAATGCGGTGGGTATGTTCGCGTGGGTCCTGTCGGAAAAAATCCAAAGGCACGCTGAAAACGGCGGCAATCTCGGCGTCGTTGGCCAGGTATTCGACGTAATCGGGGATCACACCTACATAGGGCGTTACGCGGATGCCGTGCAGGGAAATCAGCGGGCTCAACGGGCCTATGACCTCAACCAGCCCCGGCGGCAGGCCGATTTCTTCTTCGGCTTCGCGCAAGGCGGTAAAGATCAGGTCCGGGTCTTCGGGGTCGCGGCGCCCGCCGGGAAAGGCCACTTCGCCACCGTGGGTCGACAGGCCGCTGGCGCGCAGGGTCAGGATCAGCTCGGGTTCGTCACTGCGGGTAATCGGCACCAGCACCGCAGCCTCGGGGAAACGCCCGTCGGTTTCCAGGGTGTGGGGGGTGTGGTTGCTTACCCGTCGAAGTAGCTCGTCCAGCATGAGTCATCTCGGTCTGTTGGCTACCTTGCATCATGCACCAAAGCGTGCACGCGCCCAACCCCAAAACCGCAGGGCTGTCGCTAAACGACAACTTGCAGGAACGCCCGGCACCAAGCCAAGATGTGCCCATTCTCCAGGAACCCCAGCATGAATTTCTGCAGCCAGTGCGGCAAACCGGTGACCCAACGCATTCCCGAAGGCGACGCGCGCCTGCGCTATGTATGCGACCACTGCTCGACCATTCATTACCAGAACCCCAATATTGTCGCCGGTACCGTGCCGGTGTGGGGCGACCAAGTGCTGCTGTGCCGCCGCGCCATCGAGCCACGCCTGGGTTACTGGACCCTGCCCGCAGGCTTTATGGAAAACGGCGAAACCGTCGAGCAGGCGGCCATGCGTGAAACACTGGAAGAAGCCTGCGCCCGCGTGCGCAACCTGAGCCTTTATACCCTGATCAATGTGCCGCACATCAGCCAGGTGCATATCTTCTACCGCGCCGAACTGATCGACCTGGACTTTGCCGCTGGCCAGGAAAGCCTGGAAGTGAGGCTTTTCGACGAAGCCGATATCCCTTGGTCCGAGCTGGCTTTCCGCACGGTCGGGCGTACCTTAGAATGCTTCTTCGCTGACCGTCGCCAACAGGCATACCCGGTACGTAGCGAGTCTGTGCCACCGCTGTCCAAGCCCGCCCAATAACAAGCCGGCCAATGTCGCCAAAGGGATACCGTTTCAATGCGTTGGTTGCTTGCTCTGATCTGCCTGTCGTTCGCCACGCTGTCCCCGGCCTCCACGGTGCAAACCCTTGGCGGTAAAACGGTCGAGAAAGTCCTGGTGCTCAAGTCCGCCCACCAGCTGCAGCTGATCAACGACGGCAAGCCGTTCAAGACCTATCGCATCTCCCTGGGCAAGAACCCCAAGGGCCACAAGCTGATCGAAGGTGACCGCCGCACGCCCGAAGGCCTCTACTGGATCGACTGGCGCAAGACCAGCGACCGCTTCAACCTGGCCATGCACATTTCCTACCCGAACATCAGCGACGCCGCCCGCGCCCGCCGCGAAGGCGTAAAGCCGGGCAGCATGATCATGATCCACGGCACCCCCGACACCGAAGACTACCCGGAACAGTGGTTCCACACCCTGGACTGGACCGACGGCTGCATCGGCATGCGCAATGTGGATATGCGCGAAGTGTGGAACCTGGTCAAAGACGGCACCCTCATCGAGATTCGGCCGTAATCGCGTGCCGTTCGTAAAATAATTCGAAAATAATTCCTGCCCCAGGCAGCGCCTGCCGGTGAATACCAGTTCACCGCGCGGGACCCTGCACTTGTGCGCGCCACAAAGACCTCTCTAATACCACTTGATACCAAGCCCCATTAAAGTGCCCTGAAACCGGGATTTTCACCGTTTTGGCAGCATTGACATGGTATTTAAGTGGTATTAGTTTTCGGCCATTACCGGGCGACAACATTCCAATAACGCATCGGAAACCTGACAGATGAATCCCATCCTGGCCCTGCGCCCCGACGACAAGCAATCCACGCCGCTGTACCTGCAACTGGCCCGCAGCCTTGAAGCAGCGATCCATGCCGGCCAGTGGAAATCCGAACAGGCCCTGCCTTCGGAACGCGCCCTCAGCGAGCAATTGAGCATCTCGCGGGTCACCGCCCGTAAAGCGCTGGAAGTGTTGCTGGCTCAAGGGCTGATCCGTCGCAGCCAAGGCTCCGGCACTTTCATCACGCCGCGCCTGGAACAACCCTTGTCGCGCCTGTCGGGGTTCAGCGAGATGCTGCGGCTCAAGGGGTTTGTGCCGACGTCTCAGTGGCTGGAGCGCGACATCACCCCGCCGACCCATGAAGAACTGATCCGCCTGGGCCTGTCGCCCACCGACAAAGTGGCGCGCCTCAAGCGCCTGCGCAAAGCCGACGACACGGTGATGGCGATTGAAATGACCGCCATGCCGGCCTCGGTGCTGCCCCATCCCCAGGCCATCGGCAATTCGTTGTACGAATACTTGGAAAGCATCGGCAAGCCCATCGTGCGCGCCTTGCAGCATATCCAGGCGATCAATGCCTCGGATGAGTTCGCCGCGCTGGTCGGCATCGCCCCCGGCACCGCCATGCTGCTGATGACCCGCGTGGGCTACACCGCCGACAACACGCCGATTGAGATCACCGACACCTACTGCCGCAACGACTACTACGACTTTGTCGCAGAGCTGCGCCGCCATGACTACTCCGCCTGAATGCGAACTTAGAGAACTGCCCATGACTGAAGACAATATCCTCACGCCCAGCGGCTGGATGCGTGGTCGCCTGGTGCATGAGCACGGCAAGGTTGTCGCCATTGACGGCACGCCGTGCGACCCGGCCGACAACGACCTGCCCTACCTGTTGCCGGGTTTTATCGACCTGCATGTGCATGGCGGTGGCGGCGCCGACATCATGGAAGGTGCGGGCGCCTTCGAGACCATTACCCGTACCCACGTGCGTTTTGGCACCACCTCGCTGCTGGCCACCACCATGACGGCGCCGGTGGAAGAAATTTCCCGCGTGCTCGGTGAGCTCGGCACGTTCTGCGAACAGCGGCCAGCCGGCAGCGCCCGCGTACTCGGCGTGCACCTGGAAGGCCCCTACATCAATCCGGGAAAACTCGGCGCCCAACCCAACTTCGCCCACACCGCGTTGATGCAGGAAGTGGAAGCCTACCTGCGCCTGGCGCCAATCCGGGTGATCACCATCGCCCCGGAAATCGCCGGCCACGACGGCCTGATTCGCGCCCTCAGCCAACGCGGCGTGCGCATGCAGATCGGCCACACCCTGGGCAGCTATGAAGAAGGCGTTGCCGCCCTGGCCGCTGGCGCCACCAGTTTCACCCATTTGTACAACGCCATGAGCCCGCTGCATCACCGCGAACCCGGCATCGTCGGCGCCGCGCTGGCCCACGCCCAGTACGCCGAGCTGATCCCGGACTTGCTGCACGTGCACCCCGGCGCCATGCGCGTGGCGTTGCGCTCGATCCCCTGCCTGTATTGCGTCACCGACTCCACCGCCGCCGCCGGCATGCCCGACGGAGAGTACAAGCTGGGCAGCCACACCGTGACCAAATGCCTGGGCGGCGTGCGCCTGGCCGACGGCACCCTGGCCGGCAGCACGCTGACCATGGATCAGGCGCTGCGCAACCTGGTGAAAATCGGCCTGCCAATCAGTGAAGCCTCACAACGCCTGTCGCAATTTCCTGCGGACTACCTGGGCCTGGAAGAACGCGGCCGCCTGCAACCGGGCAGCTTTGCCGACTGCGTGCGTCTGGACCGCTCCCTGACACTCACCGACGTAATGGTCGAAGGAGAAACCATTGACTTCAAAAATGCTTGAAGAGGCCCTGGCCTCCTGCGACGCCGTCGCGGCCCAACTGCAGCGCCTGGACCCGATGCTGGAAGAAGTCGCCGGCCGCCTGCGCCGCCAGCCGCCGCAAGTGGCGATGACCATCGCCCGCGGCAGCTCCGACCACGCCGCCAGTTACTTCGCCTACCTGGCCATGCAACACGTGGGCATTCCGGTGGCGTCGCTGCCGATGTCGGTGGTGACCCTGTTGCAGGCGCCGATGAAAGTCAGCGGCCAGGTAGCGTTTGGTTTCTCCCAATCGGGGCAGAGCCCGGACCTGGTCAACAGTCTGCGCTTGTTGCGCAAGCGTGGTGCCTTGAGCATCTCCCTGGTCAATGCCGAAGACTCACCGCTGGAAGCCGCCTGTGAATTTCATGTGCCGCTGTGCGCCGGGCCGGAACTCAGCGTGGCCGCCACCAAGAGCTTTATCGCCACCCTCAGCGCCAGTGCACAGTTGATCGGCCACTGGAATCAAGAAGCCGACTTGCTGCAAGCCTGTCAGGCCCTGCCCGAGGGACTGCGTGACGCCGCCAGACAGGATTGGCGCCTGGCCGTCGACGCCCTTAAAGGCAGCCAGCGCTTGATGGTGATCGGCCGAGGCGCCGGGTTTGCCATCGCCCAGGAAGCCGCGCTCAAGCTCAAGGAAACCTCGGCGATCCAGGCCGAAGCCTTCAGCAGCGCCGAAGTGCGCCACGGGCCGATGGCCTTGATCGACGAGAACTACCCCCTACTGGTGTTCGCCCCCCGTGGCGCCGAGCAGGCCGGCCTGCTGAGCCTGGCCGTCGATATGCGCCAACGCGGTGCTCGCGTGTTGCTGGCTGCGCCGGACGATATCGCCGAACGCGACCTGACGCTCAGCCGCGCCGAACACCCGAGCCTGGACCCGATCCTGGCTATCCAGAGCTTCTACGTGATGGCCGCAGGCCTTGCTGAGGCACGGGGCATGGACCCGGACCAGCCGCGCCACCTGAGCAAAGTCACCCGCACGCACTAAAGCGGCGTTTTCCTGATGAGTACCGTGCCCATGCCCAACAACAATAATCCATTGACCCTTAGCGCCCCCTTGAGTGGGCCGGTGCTGGCCCTGAACCGCGTCCCCGACGAAGTGTTCGCCAGCGGCGCCATGGGCGACGGTCTCGCTATCGACCCGTTGAACGATTGCCTGCACGCGCCCTGTGACGGCGTGATCATCCACGTCGCGCGCACCGGGCACGCCCTGACCATCCGCGCTGATAACGGTGCCGAAGTACTGATGCATGTGGGCATCGACACCGTGGAGCTCAATGGCGAAGGCTTTGCCTTGCTGGTGAAGGACGGCGCACGGGTGAGCGAGGGTCAGCCGTTAGTGCAGTTTGATCTGGACCGCATCGCACGCCAGTGCAAGAGCCTGGTGAGCCTGATCATCCTGACCAACAGTGAGCGCTTTGAGCTGACGCCCGTGGCGCTGAAGGCGGTCAAGGTCGGTGAGCCGTTGTTGCAGATTGCTGCGCGCACCACCGCCACCGCCCAAGCAGCTGTGGATAACTCCAGCTTCGAGGCCAGCGCCAGCGTACGCATTACCCATCGAGGCGGTTTGCATGCACGCCCTGCCGCCCTGATCCGCAAGACCGCCCAGGGTTTCAGCAGCCAGTCGCACCTGCACTTCGCTGATAAATCGGCGTCGTGCGACAGCCTGATTGGCTTGATGGGACTGGGCATCGGCGAAGGCGACGAAGTGCGGGTGAGTTGCCGTGGCCATGACGCAGAGGCGGCGTTGCAAGGGCTGGTCGCGGCGCTATCCGTGGCGGTCAGCGAAGCCCATCACGCCCCGGTAGCCACTGCTGCGCCACGTCGCGCCAGTGTGGAAGCTGATGTGCTGCAAGGCGTGTGTGCAGCGCCCGGCCTGGTGTGCGGGCCACTGTTCCGCCTGACCGGCATCGAGCTGCCCGAAGACACCGGTAACCATAGCGCCGACGAACAACAGCAGCGCCTCGACACGGCACTGGAGCAGGTGCGTGACGAAATCCGCAGCACCCTCGAGCATGCCCGCCAACGCAAGAATGTCGAGGAAGAAGACATCTTTGCCGCTCACCTTGCACTGCTCGAAGACCCGGCGCTGCTGGAAGCGGCCACCGACGCCATCGCCCACGGCAGCGCTGCCACCCACGCCTGGCGTGATGCGATCCAGGCCCAGTGCACGGTGCTGCTGGCCTTGGGCAAGCCGTTGTTTGCCGAGCGCGCCAACGATCTTCGCGACCTGCAACAACGCGTATTGCGGGCCTTGCTGGGTGAGGCCTGGCACTTTGAGTTACCCGCCGGATCGATTGTCAGCGCCCATGAACTGACCCCGTCAGACTTGCTGCAACTGAGTGAACAGCAGGCCGCCGGTATCTGCATGGCCGAAGGCGGCGCCACCTCCCACGTCGCGATACTTGCTCGGGGGAAAGGCTTACCCTGCGTGGTCGCCCTCGGTGCCGAGGTATTGGATGTGCCTCAGGGCCAGCGCGTGGTGCTGGACGCCGTTAATGGCCGGCTGGAACTGGCCCCTACGGACGCGCGCCATGCTGAAGTACACCAGATTCGCGACGCGCAAAAACTGCGTCGCCAGCAGCAACAGGCCCAGGCGCAACAACCGGCACGCACCCGCGACGGTGTGAACATTGAAATCGCCGCCAATGTTGCCTCCAGCAGCGAGGCCCAAGTGGCGTTTGAAAACGGTGCCGATGGCGTCGGCCTTCTACGCACCGAATTCCTCTTCGTCGACCGCCGTACCGCGCCGGATGAGCAGGAACAGCGTCAGGCTTATCAGGCCGTATTGGATGCCATGGGCGACAAGTCGGTGATCATCCGCACCATCGACGTGGGCGGCGACAAGCAGCTCGACTATTTGCCGCTGCCGATCGAGGCCAACCCGGTGTTGGGCCTGCGCGGCATTCGCATGGCCCAAGTGCGTCCGGAATTGCTCGACCAGCAACTGCGTGCCCTGCTGCAAGTCTCGCCGCTGGCGCGTTGCCGCATCCTGTTGCCGATGGTCAGCGAGGTGGATGAACTGCTGCAGATTCGCCAGCGCCTGGATGAACTGTGCGCCGAGTTGGGTTTGAGCCAGCGCCCCGAACTGGGGGTGATGATCGAAGTGCCCGCCGCTGCGCTGATGGCTGAACAGCTGGCCGAACATGCGGACTTTTTGTCCATCGGCACCAATGACCTGTCCCAGTACACCCTGGCCATGGACCGCGACCACGCAGGCTTGGCCGCGCGCGTCGATGCGCTGCACCCGGCCTTGCTGCGACTGATCGCGCACACCTGCGCCGGTGCGGCGAAACACGGGCGTTGGGTCGGCGTGTGCGGTGCGTTGGCTTCTGACCCGCTGGCCACGCCGGTACTGGTCGGCCTGGGCGTCACCGAGCTGTCGGTGAGCCCGCCGCAGGTCGGAGAGATCAAGGACCGCGTTCGCCATCTGGACGCGGCGCAATGCCGGCAGCTGAGCCAGGAACTGCTCAACCTGAGCAGCGCCCAGGCCGTTCGCCAAGCCTGTCAACACCACTGGCCGCTGAGCTGAAAACAACAAGAATAGGGAGACACGCCATGTACCAACACTTTATCGAAGGCCTGCAACGCCTGGGCCGCGCCTTGATGCTGCCGATCGCGATCCTGCCGATCGCCGGCTTGCTGCTGCGCCTGGGCGACACCGACTTGCTCAATATCGCGGTGATGCACGATGCCGGCCAGGCGATCTTCGCCAACCTGGCGCTGATCTTCGCCATCGGCATCGCCGTGGGTTTTGCCCGTGACAACAACGGCACTGCGGGCCTGGCCGGGGCGATTGGTTACCTGGTGATGATCTCCACGCTCAAGGTGATGGACACCACCATCAACATGGGCATGCTCGCCGGTATCGCCAGCGGCTTGATGGCCGGTGGGCTGTACAACCGCTTCAAGGACATCAAGTTGCCGGAGTACCTGGCGTTCTTCGGTGGGCGGCGGTTTGTGCCGATTGTCACCGGGTTCAGCGCGGTGGGCCTGGGCGTGATTTTCGGCCTGATCTGGCCGCCGATCCAGCACGGCATCAACAGCTTCGGCGTGCTGTTGATGGAAAGCGGCAGCCTCGGTGCGTTCGTGTTTGGCGTGTTCAACCGCCTGCTGATCGTCACTGGCTTGCATCACATCCTTAACAACATGGCGTGGTTCGTGTTCGGCAGCTTCACCGACCCGGTAACCGGCGCGGTGGTCACGGGCGACCTGACCCGCTACTTTGCTGGCGACCCCAAAGGCGGCCAGTTCATGACCGGCATGTTCCCGGTGATGCTGTTCGGCCTGCCCGCGGCGTGTCTGGCGATGTACCGCAATGCGTTGCCTGAGCGGCGCAAAGTGATGGGCGGGATCTTCCTGTCGATGGCGCTGACCTCGTTCCTCACCGGGGTGACCGAGCCGATTGAATTTGCCTTCATGTTCCTGGCGCCCTTCCTGTACCTGATTCACGCGCTGCTCACCGGCCTGTCGATGGCGGTCACCGACCTGCTGAATATCCACCTGGGCTTTACCTTCTCCGGTGGGTTTATCGACATGGTGCTGGGTTGGGGCAAGTCCACCAATGGCTGGTTGGTGGTACCGGTGGGCTTGGCTTACTCGGTGATCTACTACACGGTATTCAGCTACTGCATCCGCCGCTTCAACCTCAAGACGCCGGGCCGGGAAGATATCCAGGTGGTGCAGGCCGAAGCGATGAGTGATAACCAGCGGGCTACGGCTTATATCCAGGCGTTGGGCGGTGCTGAGAATCTGCTGAGTGTCGGTGCTTGTACCACGCGGCTGCGCCTGGACATGGTGGATCGCAACAAGGCGGTGGATGCAGAGTTGAAAGCGCTGGGTGCCATGGCTGTGGTGCGGCCGGGTAACGGCGGGAGTTTGCAGGTGGTGGTTGGGCCGATGGCCGATAGCATCGCTGATGAAATTCGCTTGGCGATGCCAGGGTTTGTTGCAGCAGCGCCTGTAGCGGTTGCGCCTGTGGATAAGCCGGTGGCGGTGAATGTGCAGGAGGCCGAGCAATGGCTGAATGCGCTGGGTGGCCGGGGGAATGTACGGCATCTGGAAGCGGTGGCGATGACCCGGCTGCGGGTGGAATTGGGGGATGATTCGCGGTTGTCTGAGGCTCAGCTCACTGCGCTCGGTTGCCAGGGTGTGAGTCAGCTTGAGAGCGGTGTTTGGCACCTGTTGATGGGTGACAAGGCGTCGGGGTTGGGTGAAGCGTTGGAGCGGTTGGTGACTCGCCGGATCAACGCCTGATTTCCCCTGTGGCGAGGGAGCTTGCTCCCGCTGGGCTGCGCAGCGGCCCCAAAAATC